>JAFAIO010000351.1 GCA_019236675.1 Verrucomicrobiota bacterium | reverse complement strand
CGATCGCCTGCGGGCTTGAGGATGCGATCGAGTATATCGAGAATTTTCGCTTTTATCCCGACGATCTTCAGTACTTAGAGGGTCTCATGGATGAAGAGGGCAAACCGCTACTTGAGGCCGCGTTCCTCGATTATTTAGCTGAGCTAGTCATCGACTGCGACGTGGATGCTATGCCGGAGGGTACGGTCGTGTTCCCTCACGAGCCACTGCTCAGAATCAACGGCCCGCTGCTGCAATGCCAGCTGGTCGAGACCACGCTGCTCAACATCATCAATTTCCAAACTTTGATCGCCACGAAATCGGCGCGCATTTGCCTTGCCGCGCAGGAGGCGCCGGTCTTGGAGTTTGGGCTTCGCCGAGCACATGGGCCCGACGGTGGATTGGCCGCCAGTCGAGCTGCGTACATCGGTGGCTGTGCGGCAACCTCCAATGTGCTCGCCGGTAAGGTCTTTGGGATACCGGTTAAAGGCACTCATGCTCATAGCTGGGTGATGACGTTCAATTCAGAACTGGAAGCGTTCAGTGCTTTCGCCAAAGCCATGCCGTCGAATTCGATCTTTCTGGTCGACACTTACGACACTCAACAAGGAATCCGGCATGCCATCGAAGTTGCGAAAGAACTTCGGAAACACGGCCACCAGTTTTCGGGTATCAGGTTGGACTCCGGAGACCTTGCTCTCTTGAGCATCATCGGGCGGCGCCTGCTGGATGAGGCAGGCTTTCCTGGCGCAAAGATTGTCGCCAGCAATGACCTTGACGAATACATCATCAGCAGTCTTCGCGAGCAAGGCGCCCGCATCGACATCTGGGGTGTTGGCACCAAGCTGGTAACCGCCTTCGACCAGCCGGCCTTAGGCGGTGTCTTTAAACTCGGCGCTGTCCGCGACCGCGGCGGTAAATGGGAACATAAGATCAAGCTTTCAGAACAAGCGGCGAAGGTTTCAAATCCGGGCATCCTACAGGTCCGTCGCTTCGACCGTGGCCGCGAGTATTTCGCGGATATGATGTACGACGAAGCAGGTTCGCACTCTTTGTCGCGAACCATCGTTGATCTGGCCGATGTTACGTTACGCCGGAAAATCCCCAAGGACGCAATCGGCCGGGACTTGTTAGTGCCAATTTTTCGTGCTGGAAAGCTGGTGTATGAGCGGCCCTCTATCCAAGAAGTGAGGAAAACCGCGGCGGCCGAATTAGAAAAATTTTATTCAGGAATCAAACGTCTGTTGAATCCTCACATCTATCCAGTTGGTCTCGAATACAACCTGCACGAATTGAAGACTAGATTGATCGAGGAACTCCGCAGAGAAACAGAGTTGGCGCCTGAGGATTAGCTTAGAAAAAGTAATCAGTAGGTCAGTATTCAGTAATCAGTGATCAGTGATCAGTATTCAGTGATCGGAAATGAAAGTGACCGTAATTTGCCGACAAACTGCTCACTGCACTCTGCTCACTGATTACTGATTACTGATTACTGATTACTAAAACGATGAAGGCCCTCATCATTGTCGATGTGCAGAACGACTTCCTTCCCGGAGGCGCTTTAGCGGTTCCTGAGGGAGATCGGGTCATCCCGGTGATCAACGAACTGAGCAAGGACTTCGATCTCATATTCACAACTCAGGACTGGCACCCGGCGAATCACTGTAGCTTTGCAGCCTCGCACCCAGGCAAGAAAATTGGTGATCGCGTCGTGATTGACGGCGAGGAACAAATCCTTTGGCCGGTGCACTGCGTGCAGAACACCTACGGAGCAGAACTAGCGGTAGGATTGCTCCCAAAAGTAATCACAGGAGGCGTTCGCATTAGCAAAGGAACCAATTATCGCGTCGACAGTTACAGCGGATTCTTCGAAAATCAAAGGAAACGGTCTACTGGCCTTGACGAACTGTTGCGACAGCATGGAGCAGACGATCTTACTATTGTCGGGCTTGCCACCGACTACTGTGTTAAAGCGACTGTGCTCGATGCCCGCGACCTTGATTTTAAGGTCACAGTCTACAGGAGCGCCTGCCGGGCCGTTAATCTGTCACCCGACGATGGGGCGACGGCCCTGGACGAGATGGAGGCCGCTGGAGCCACGGTATATAGCGAACCATTCTTATAATTACCATATTTAATCGCAAAAGAATAGTTGCTATCCCGTCACGCAAATGCATCTAACCGCATCCAGGGTGTAATTGTTACTATCTTACACCGGCATAGTGCAAAAGCTTCTCTCTCTGCCAATCCGGCGCTACTCATCCGCATCAGCAGAGCGGCATCAGCAGGTTGCGATTGCTTCGCTATGCCCAAAACACTTTGGCACTCAGCGGATTCACCCGGTGATTTGCGCCACTGACCAGAGTCCAGCAGCCCATTGGGACGAGATTAACTTCGCTCAGTACAATTACTATAAGTTGTTTCGAGATAGAAAGTCGCTGAAGGTTTTGTCGTAAATCTGCAATTTTTTCTTGCAATCGCCTCCTGGTCGACCAATAAACTCCCGTAATCCAAGGAGTTTGCTCGAAATTGGTCTTTTTGCGGCGAAGTTCGTCTGCCTCGCAAAAAGTTCCCAATTGGTAGCGATGAGCCTGACTAATGGATTTGAAGCTCATTTAGTCGGCGGGTCTAGGGGGGGATGACTAGCCGTGCAGTTGCCACTCCCCTGGCGGAAGGGGACGACTATGCCTTTGCGGAAAGCACGGCTTTGATATGGAAAACCTGCTGTTCCCTTTTACGGTCGTAGTCCGTGTCAGACCTTTCCGGCGCGTTGTTTCCGGGGTCTGCGGTGGGCGCCATCCGAAAATCATTGACACTCAGGGTCTTAGAATTATCATAGGTGCTAGAATAATATAAAAACAAATGTATAAACCGTTGTTATATCTTTCTGATCTTATTGATCTCGGCCGTCGTGGCCTTGCACGATTCCTTAGATCACTGCACAACAAAAACACCAATGGGTCGCAAACGGACGGGCACCCAAAGTGCTCTGCCCCTCGGGTAACGCAACTGTAAGTTATCATGATTTTGGAGCTACCCCCCAACCGACATCCGTTCGTCCGAACCCCTCTTACGCCAGCCACCCCAGTAGAGAGGCGAATCAGCTGCGGAATCCCCAGACAATGAAAAGCACTATCATTCTCGCGATACTGATATTTCTCGGAGCTCGGCTGCCGGGATACACGATATCGGGTAAGAAGTACCTGACCGACGGCTCTCAGGCCGACGTCCAAGCTGCGTGTTCCGCAGCTCCTGATAATGGATCTATCACCGTCGTGATTCCGGATGGAACCTTTAGTTGGTCCGGAACGCTCACAATCAAAACCTCACTTACGTTAGCTGGGGCGGACGCAACGGGTGTTACAATCAACAACCATGTTGCTTCCGGTGATATGATCCAAGCAACTTCGAGTGCGAATGGACACATTAACATTTACTGGCTCAACATTGTGCAGGTTGCTAACAACGGCTCAGGCGCGGGTTTCTCGCTCGATTGCGATCGTACCCAGCCTAGCCCATACACGGTATTGGTTCATGACTGCTCATTCGCGTGCGGCTCGATCTTCACCTACATGGTGCGGTGTTTAGACAATGGCATCATCTTTTGGAACGATACTTTTGTTGGTGACGGCCCGAATGATCCAAATGCCTTGGGTGGGATAAGTTTTGTCTGTCACAAGTACGGCTACACTTCGAGCTGGAACACGCCGGACACTTACGGGACTCAGGACGCAACAGGCCTTGCTAATTCGTACGTCGAGAATTGCGTGTTCTATGACGCTCCCGAGTGTACGTCTAATTTCGATGACAATTCCCGAGTCGTCTGGCGCTATAATACGATGAGTAATTGCTCGCTTGGAAGCCACGGACAGGAGACAAGTGTTTACGGCGCCAGAGAGTGGGAGGTTTATAATAACAAGTTTATCTATTCTTCGTCTGGCGTGGGGCCAAGCGGTAACCCCTACCCGATGAACATGAACTACTGGTTTTTCGTACGAGGAGGATCCGGTGTCATTTTTAATAATCAAATGGATGATATTCCATGGAACAAGAATGGAATTAACCTCACCGTTTACTCCATCAATCGTTCCGACTCTATCCCTTGCCAGATAGGCTATCCTGCGGCCCGGCAGGTCGGTCAGGGATGGAGCTCGTCTAGTAATGCCCCTTATGGCAACCCGGTCGTTGGGCCGGACGGGGCAGGAGATGTTACAGAGGGCGTCTACATTTGGGGGAACACGGGAACCGAAACGAACGATCCGAACTATGTGGGCCTGGACCAGTATACCCCCGACGAATGCGGCAATGGTGAGCTTGTGTCGCAATTCTTAAAACCGGGGCGCGATTACTTCGTGGGAACCGCGAAATCGAATTACGCTCCGTACGTACATCCGCACCCGCTGCATACGGCATACGCGGTTGGAGGACCAACTCCTCCACCAACGCCAACGCCAACGCCCACTCCGACCCCAACGCCGACTCCAACTCCAACGCCGACTCCAACTCCAACGCCCACCCCGACCCCAACGCCAACTCCGACTCCAACTCCAACGCCTTCGACACAAACCGTGACGATCAAGGGCAAGGCGCTAACCGTAAAGAGAATGTCTAAAACCCAACTAATTTTGAGCGGGAGCGACGTTCAAGTTTCGGTCTCACCCACACCAAAACCTTAGGTTTAAGAGAAACCAAGAGCGTGTGCTGAAGGTTTGAGATCCGAGCCTTGTGCTCTTTTCCGACGTTCGAGGTAGCGTGAAAGTCGCCGCTACCTCTGACGCCGAGCCAGTGCCAACCGGCAAATCTCCGTGCACAATTCCGGGAACGGAATACCAACGGCCGCGGCAGCCTTGGGCAGGAGGCTTTGCGCTGTCATACCCGGCAGCGTATTCGCTTCGAGACACCAGATCCCGGCCTTCGGATCCAGCCGAAAATCAATCCGGCTATAATCACGGAGTTTCAGCGCTCGATGCGCACCCAGAGCTAACTCTTGAAATCGAGCAGTCAGCTCCGGCGAGATGTCCGCCGGAAATATTTCGTCCGCACCGCCAGGCTGATACTTACTCTGATAATCAAAAATGTCGGAGCACTTGGGAATGATCTCACCCACGGCTAAGGCCCGGTCGCCGAGAATACCTACCGTAAATTCGCGGCCCGGAACGAATCGTTCCAGCATCACCTCGTCATCATGCCGGTAGGCCTCCTCGATTGCAGATTGAATCTCTTCCAGCCGATGGACAATGGTCAAACCAACCGTCGAACCCTGTTTGTTCGGTTTTACCACCAAAGGAAACCCAAGTCTTGCCGCCGCTGATTCCGAATCGACTGGAGCCATGAGCCAATCCGGCGTTGGAACTTCTGCAGCCAGAAAAAGACGCTTCGCTAGATCTTTATCCATCGCGGCTGCGCTGCCGACATGGTCGCTGCCGGTATAGAGCACGCCGGCTGCAGTAAATACCGCCTGGACCGTTCCATCTTCGCCCGTCCCACCATGCAAAGCCAGAAACACGACATCCGCGTCCGTAAAATAGGAAGGCTGCACGATACCGCCCGTCTTCGCTTTTACGACTTCGAGATCATGACTTGACGGCGGCTCTGGAGCGATGCCCCTCGAAAGAAGCGCCTGCACTTCAACATCCGAAAGCACGCCGCGGAAAGTATCGACCGCCAACACATTGTGGCCAGCTTCTTTCAGCGCCTTGGTGACTTGAATACCACTGGCAATAGAGACATCACGTTCCGAGCTATTGCCACCGAAGAGAACAGCTATTTTCATTCGTTGGAACTGGCGAGAAGACAACTTTAAGCCTTCGAGTCTCGTCAAGTTGGGCGAAAGCACAAGGCGAAAAGGAGCTAGAATCTGGGAGCTAGGAGGTCGTGGCCTTTCAGATCTGGGGGGCGAGGCTCCCGAAGAGCCCAGAGTTTCATCAGCGGTAAACCGCACAAACGCCAACCGATCAGTGAGCAGGACCAATAAACGCTATTCGAAAGCTCAATATCACAGGCTTCGCACTACCGATGGGTTCTTCGGGAGCCTCGCCCCACCAAGCTAAAATCCCTCCTAGCTCCTCTAACTAAAGCGCGCACTCGATCGAGATATCCGTCGCTGAGACCTTCTTGTACCAGGCTTGTATGGCCTTGACCACTTTCCCGTCAAAGTGAGCATTAGCCGGCACACGAACTTTGCGGACGCTGCAGCCACAATCAAAAAGAGTCTCGGCTAGGGTTTCTGACGCTGCCCTTTCTTCGCTGCTTTGGCTCTTCGGATTTATCAGCAAGATCGGATAACACGGCAAAGCCGGGAGCGGTTTTGGGCGGAACGGCGATTTCGGGCGAATCAGGACGGCGCCTCCGAGCAATTCCGAATGCACGAAAAGCAAGGTGATCGCGAGCGTCGCTCCCTCACCCGAGCCAAACACCACGGTCTTTGCTGGATCCAGGTTATATTCTTTGGCTGCCCAATTGAAGAACCGGGAGACCCTATTTGCTCGATCGACGAAACAAGGTTCCGACGGAACAAATTCTTGCTTCGGGCCAAGAAACGAAAACCCCGGCTCGTAATCGAACAGGCCGCGCAACGCGATCACGTTCGCTTTTCCGTCCTCTGCGCCGGCTTCGACGATAGACAATAAGTCTTCTTCGTTCCCGCCAGAATCATGCAATAGAACGAAGACCGGTTCCGGACCCGGCTCTGCCCGGTCGGCTGAGATAAACCGATGAAAAAATTCCCGGTCAGACAAATCGTCAGTCAGGCTATCGGAAGCATCGGCGCTTAGATTCAAGCCTTCAGTAGCAGGACGATTAGGTCGCATAGTCTAGTTGGAGGGTTGTCGAAACCAATGAAAACACAGAGTCGGCAAAGGCCTCAAGAGAGGCCGTCTTAGCGTGGCTCCACTCTAGGGCCGCTCCGCAGATAGCCCAGCTTGCCATAATAGCCCTCAGTTCCAGCTCGGTGTTGGAAGCGCCAGGAATGGTCTGATGCAATCCGATCAGCAGAAAGTCCCTCAAAAGCGACTTTATCTTCGACTCCGCCACGGGTCCGAATTGTCGTTGATGCTTCTGACAGCGGGAAGCCAAATCAGCAAAGAAGTCGCAGACCGCACAGATAAGTTGTTTGACGCTCTCAGGGCAGGTCCCAATTGATCCTGCCATCCGCGCATCCAGCATGGCCTGGAAGCTGTCGGAAATGATATCCTCGAGGAGCGCGAACTTGTCCGGGAAATGGTCGTAAAACGTGGCCCGGTTTACTGTAGAGCGTTCGGCGATGTCATGGACGGTGATTTCCTCGAATGACTTCTCGCTAAGCAGCTCGGTGAAAGCTCGATGCAACAGCTGTCGCGTTCGTTTGATGCGCGGATCTAGGACCGCTGGAGCTGATTTCATTGTCACCGTTCCAGAAAGAGTCTAGCATCGTGTCGCTTAACCTCAAATGCAGTATTTACGACAACTGTCGTTTTTGCTCCGGCATTGCGCATCCCGGACGTCAACCACAAACGCCTTTTATAAAAGCCCGCCTAGCCCTTTGCCCAATAAAAACGCCTTGAGGCAAATTAAATGCATCAAGGCCATCCCAGCTGGCAGCGAAAAAACCGCTTCGACTCTCCGACGCCAGCAGGTCTTTCCAGGTCGCGAATCAAAGCCGGTACCTTTCCCATGCATACCTCTTTCGTGAGACTAATACTCTTTCCGTAGGCTGAACCTCCTTCCATTTTATTTATTATCCATCCCATAATTTCGACGATCGCAATAACCATCAGACAGCTGCACCACGAACATCACCCTCCAGGCAGCTCCATCATGATCTGCCCTATTTCCTAAGTGGGAATCTAATGCTTCACGAATACAGCAACTCTGACATGTTGATTCGGTATTCTTCCGCAAGTGCTGATCCTTAACACTAACAAATAGCCTAGGACATCGTCCTAGTCGGTACCGCCGAGCTACCGCTAACAAACACGGCGCTTCGAGTCGCTTTATAGGCCGCAACCGCGAACGAAGCCATCGATTGCGAGACAGAAATAAGTCTAAGCCTGCATCCAAAAGTCCGAGATCTAAGTCGAATAACCATAATTATTTCGTTAAGAAAAAAACAGCCACAACAACCGGTAACGAAGTTAAAGACCCCCCATACAAATTGTTTTGACACTATGATACGGCCCTGGTTAAAGGTCCGTTACTTTCACCGGATAGTGTAGTGATGGTTGGACGATCACGAGCGAATACTGTGAAACAGGCGTACCGATACGCGGCAGAAAATGAAGCCCGAGCTTTGACAGCGGGCTTAGTGCGGCAGCTTGGCCTGCTGTCCCTGCCGGGCGCCGACGCAGGGATTTGCCGCCATATACCTTTTACTAATATTGCCTAGGAGGTTAAAAAACCGCTCCACTAACACATTACCAGCCCTGTTACCTTAAAAAACGTTTATACCAGTTTGCGTTACCTCAACTGAGTAAACTTTAAAAACAAAGCGGCATGGATGGTGAACGCTCACGATGCAGGAGATGATGGCAAGCAGTGAAAATCGTGAAACCATCGTCAAATGTCGGCTTTTCCAGAAGTTCTAATAATTTAAATCTTAGTTTTAATTAGGCCTCACGGTCTGTCGTCGTAACAGGATGGGACAGGCTTCCGTCCGTTTGGTCACCACTCAAGTACATTGTGTATGGTCGAGCAAATTAAGGGAAATGGCCAGACGCCACACGAAAAAGGGGCAGCCTGGTACTGTTTGCGATCGCGAAGAAAACAGGAACATGTGGCTGCGGCTCATGTTAAGATTTTAGGGAATATTCCGGTGTTCTGCCCGAGAATTCGTTTTCGCAGGGCAACCAAGGCCGGATCCGCAGTAAAAGTTACCGAGGCTTTGTTTCCGGGCTACTTTTTCGCCCGCTTCAACCTGGGAGAGATGTTACCTCAGGTTAGGAGTGCGCATGGGGTATCGAGTATCGTTAGGTTTGGCGATTGGTACCCGGTGATTGACGATAGCATTATCGACGAACTGCGTGTTGACTCGGACGGCGGTACGGTTGCGGAACTCTTGCCGGACCTGATGCCTGGGGATCGAGTTAGGTTAGTAGTAGGCCCGCTTGCCGGTCTCGAAGCAATTATCACGCACGTGCTGCCTGGCAACGAACGCGTGAAGCTGCTTTTAGAATTTCTAGGGGGTAATACTCTGGCGGAGGCGAGGACTGAAGACATAATTCCACACGATCACTTTGGATCGAGCTTATTTAGGTTTGCCACTCGCTTGGTGGCGATCGGCCGAAGCAGTCGCCTGAATGGCGCCAAAGTCCGGTTGCCAGAGGCGAGTTCACTGAACGGCAGCCATCCGTGAGGGGGTTAGGAGCCGATCAAAGATTGGTCCCATCCCGGGGGCTCGGAATCGATCTCGTTTGCATTTCCTGCGCAAGGCCGCAGCGAAGACCAGTTGTCTAACTCGCTGCGGCCAGAAGGGTCAGTCCGGTTTCTTTAGAGGAACCCACTCAGGCAATGGATGTGGCCCCTGGTCATGTGATTTACGTGCGCCCTAGACCTATCAGTTTCTAGCTAAAGGCCGCATTCATCAAACGCGTTGTCAGTCGCGTTTAATTACCCTTCCTTTAAATGCGTATACTAGGCATTGGCGGGTTAGCCGGAGCGAGCGCTTTTCGACGTTTGAATTGGCCAGGCCTGGACGACCGAGAATTTCCTGTCGCACTAGGACTAGATGCAGCGGCAGCCTTAGTCATCAACGGGGAGCTAGTCGCAACTGCCAAGGAAGATTCGTTTAGTCGTTCGGTGCACACAACCGACTTTCCAGCCGAGGCAATTAAATTCTGTCTCTCGAGCAAAAATTTAGTTCCAGAGGAAATCGATGGGCTGGTTCACTGTTTTGACTATTCAGATTACCAGGACCTGTATTTAGTCAGCAAGCGCTCCAGCGAATTCTATCGGACCGTGCTCTCGAAGGAAGCGCTTTTGAGAGAAGTGGGGCGACATCTTCCAGCATTTCCTCCTGACCGCGTTCGCCAGATCTCAAATCATCTTGCTCATGCCGCCGGCGCCTATCTGACGTCGGGTTGGGAAGATTGTCTTGTCGTTGTCATTGACGGGCTTGGCGATGGCCAAAGCGCCACCGGATATCGGGCGTCACCCGGGGGCTTAGCTGAAATCAAAGAGATCTCCGTTTATGACTCAATCGCGGTCTTTTATTCTTTGATCAGCGTTCACCTGGGTTTCAGTTGGCTAGGTGATGAGTGGTGGATGATGGACTTGGCATCGCAGGGAGACGCGAGCCGTTTCAGGCCATTTTTCGAGCAAGCTGTCCAGCTTCGTACGGGTGGCAACATCATGATCGGACCATTACGGCTTAATCGTCGATCCGGGGAAAGGGACAACTACCTGGCGACTCGCCGGTGCCTGTTCGATTACTTAGGTCCAAAAAGACTTCCCACTGACGAGATCCTGCAAAGACACAAGGACGTGGCCGCGGGATTGCAAGAGTGTATCAATCGGGCGGTCCTTCACATATGCAAGAATTTAGCCGACGCGACGGGTCAACGTCGCATCGCTTTAGCCGGCCAGGTACCGATTAACTGCGCGGCTAACGACCTGTTGTTACAGTCGGGTATATTTGAAGAAGTGTATATTCCGACTCCGGCGGGTGACGATGGAGCGGCCATCGGCGCAGCGCTGTATGTTGCCTGGCAGGAGGCTCAGATGGCGAAACCGCGGAAGCACATCAGTCAAACCGAGGCTGCCTATTCCATAAGGGAAGTTCGGACGGCCTGCGATCAGTTTGTGGGTCAAATTCAAGCAAAACCGTTCTTCAATATGGAAGAAAAATGTCGGCAGGTTGTGGCGTTGATCGCCGACCAGAATATCGTCGCCCGGGATGAGGGACGGCCTGCTGTAGCGTCCTCCGACTTCGGAAATCGAAGTATCTTAGCTGACCCTTCCGATCCGGACATGGGAAAAAAGATCGGGGTTTTACTGAAAGAGGCAACTGGCAGCCGCCCAGTCGCAGCACTCGTTACGGTGGAACAAGCAGATCGTTGGTTTGACCTGCCTAATGGCATCAAATTAGATGGAAGGATTTTGGCCGCATCGGTGAAGCCTCCTTTTCGCAAAAAGTTAGCCGCAGTGACGCTGCAAGACGGAAGCGCACGAATCCAAGCCATCAACCGGTACGAACATCCCGAACTTCATCGTATCCTGGTAGAGATCGGGAAGTTAACCGGCCGCGAAGTTGCCCTAACAACGTCCTTTAATGTGGCAGGACAGCCGACCGTAAACTCAGCTCAACAAACTCTGGAGACATTTCTTCAGACAGAGATCGAATATTTGATTCTCGACAACTGTTTGGTTGTGAAGAAAGGACACAACGGGGGGCATTGGTTAGCAACCAGTTCGAGTCTAACCTCTCGGTCAAACTAGCCAGTTACGGTCTAAGCCCTTAAGCGCGTCGAGCCGTGGATCCATTTTCAGGATCCACGGCTCGACACGTTTTCAGGTCTCGCTTGTTAATTGTCGGCGCGAGTTCGGCTCGATCTCACCCACGTCCTTAACCGCCCAACGCTTTTCGCGCGTCCAAAACAACTTTTCATCTTAAACGCAGTATTCAGTACCCTTGTCGCCTTAGCCTATGGCGATGCCTGTGAACCGGTCTCGGTTCATAAGGAATCAATTTCTTCACTATCACCTCCCCTTCCAATCTCCTCTTCGTAGTGTCGAGGCTGGTTAGAAATTCATCCACGAAACGCGCCGATTGACTCGCTGCCACGACGCTTCTGGTGCCCCGGAGAAAAATACTAAAGCCAGAACGACGGTGCGCCGCGAGATAACGGCGGGTTAACGGAATGTAGTAGATCTCTTTGGTGACTTGGTTGAACTGGATGGAAATGGTCTCATTGCTACCTTGAAGGCCTACCAGCTTCATCCCAGAAGAGTCCCACACATGGTCGGCTGATAGCCAGCCGTCGACCGAAAGATACAGCACAACTAAATAGAGTCCGGTTTCGCCGGGAGAGATCTCAGCCTTTAAGAAGAGCGTGCGTACCGGGCCTACCAGAGGTTGCAGCGTCGTCTGCCTGCCGGTGACGATTGTGGTATGCGCCTCCGAATCATATGTGACTCCACCAGATTCGGTGGTTGAACATGCAGAAAGACCGATAGCCAAGACCGCGCCTATGGCTGCGAGACAACTCTTGTTCATACTACTCCGGCGCCCTGGAAGGACGGCGCCGCCCCTGGGTTAAACGACGGACGAGCGATTAGACACCCAGGTTAAGGGTTAGTGTCCGGCGTTTGCCGAGATCGGCTCTGCATTTGAACGAAACAATCGCCAGAGAAACCAACCCATTGCGTACCCTCACCAATACTTATGAACCGAAGATAGGGCATCGGCGTTAAGCGAGGACTTGTCCGACCAAGCCTCCCAAGCTGCATTCGGCTTCGCAGCAATAATACCCTGGGCCGCCGGAAACCTGGCGAAGTTGGAACGCCAAACGCAACCGATTATCTCTAAACGGGATGCTCAGAAACTAACGAATCTCGGCCGAACGTAAATTACGTCTCCAGCGCTCACATACATCACGCGGCCTGGTCTACCATGAAGTACTTCACTCAAATCAACGATCTGGGTGTGTTGTACGCCGTCCACCTGTCGAATGACCGCTATCTTTTTGGGATCGCCATAAGCCGTAAAACCGCCGGCTTCCATGATCGCCTCTAGAACCGTGGCCGGACGCTCGAATACGACCTTACCTGGCTTTTGCACCTCACCTGAGACCACAATCGGGATCGCAACATTTTCTAGAGTTACTATGACCTCGCTGTTCTGTAGTTGTGATTTATAAAGGTTCGTCAGCTCTTCCTGCAACTGGGCAGTGGTTTTCCCTGTAGCGTAAACTTGTCCAATCAAGGGCAGACTGACTCTGCCATCCGATTCTATTTTCTCAGACTGATTCAGTTCTGGCGCCGTGGTGAACGACACCCTGATCGTGTCGCCCGCGGTCAAAACTCCCGGATGTTGGCCGGTTGCGCTTTCCGGTAGTGTCTCGCCAGTATATGTTTGGCAACCTGGCAAAAAGAGAAGCGACAACGTCGCTAAACTAATTCCAACCCTCAACCAGCTCTTGTTAGATTCCTTTTTTTCTCGTTGCGGGTTCGAGGCCGCCAGAGAGTTCGACGCGCATTTAGGCCACACCGGGCCTGTTGCACTTAGAGTATTATGGTTTTTCACGAATATTATCTGCAATGTTCGGAGTACAGGCGCCTGTTCGGAATTGTTTCTCTGAACTAGTTTAGTAGCGCCTCGGGTACCGCCTTTGCTTAGAGACTAGGTTCCCAGGAAGCTGCCGCCCTTACCCTTGCGCGGCGTCGACTACTTTCATCGCGCTCAGTGCACTGGCGATACATGTTAGTCGAGCTGGGGTTACCTTATAATTAGTGTCTTCACTAACCGACCAGGCCATACTATTAAGTCGGGCCGGCTGGTTGCAATTCACTTAATCCTTGAGAGTTCCGAATTGTTTATAGTTGATTCAATTACTGTGGTTCTCTACGAGGAATTACAGAAATTAAGGTCGCGCTTACCAGACTAGCGGCACGGTTCCCGTGGCGGACATCGTTCGATCGACTCGAATTCAAAAGTGGTAGTTAAGACCGACACTAAATAAGTTTTGCGAGTAACTGGCCCCCGGCCCCTCTCCGTTCCGCCTGGCAAACCGATAGCTGATATCGCCGGTTAATCGCTTGGTGAATCTGTACACTGACTCAGTGCTGACCCCAATCTGGGTGTATGCCCCAGGGAACGCGCCGGTAACAACTGTACCAAAGTTGACAAACGGCGTAGCGCTAAATGTCCATCGAGGAGCGAGACTGGCCTGGATGCCGAGACGGCCGTTATTATTTTGGGTGATACCTAAGCCGCTGGAAAATTCGGTGTCATGGTCAAAAGACGCTATCAATTGAACAAGGGCAGTGACGTGGTAGCGAAAAGTGAGAAATCCGAAATACTGAGGCGGTTCGCCCGCTGGTCCAGCTGATAACAATGGGCCGATCCCGGCATCGACCTCCAGCAAACGGGTTATATGGCCTCGAATGAAAGGGCCAATACTAAAAACATAAAAATCATTGGGCCCATCGCCTGCGTTGTAAGTGGCGTCTCCCCCGAGGCCGTAGCTCAACGTCGGAGAAAACTGAAAGGACAACCTGCTCCCCAGATGGAAGCTATTAAGCAGAGTTCCACCTTCAGCGCCGCTAACGGATGTGCCACCGAACTGGTCGCTATAGGTGTACGATAATGTCACACCGAAGTCGGCGTGATACAGCGGTAGCTCAACGCCGGCCCCGATGGTATTACTCAGCCGGTTAAGATTCGTCTGGCCGGCAATCGAAGGATCCGAGACTGGGTCTTGAATTATCGTAACCCGCTCGAAAGCGGTCAACAGAAATTCGCCGACTCTTGCCTCTAATTGGATCTGCGAACCCGGGTGAATCGCCACATTTAGAGCATTGGTTCCGTTTGAGTAAAAGTTCTCCTGAAGCTCGCCTCCGAGACGGAGGTCGATTCGGTTGAACGGGCTCAGTGGCCAAGCCAGGTCGACATCAAGGCTCTCAAACACCTCATTCATCGACAGCTTTTCGATATCGGTGGTATTGGCGTTGTCGGTATAGAGGTAACCCACCCCCAGTCCAGCTGTTCCGGAAAACGGGCCAGCTCGAATAAACGTCCCTTCCTCGGGAGCCGGCGCAAACGTGGTGAATGGAGCCACGTCCGGCGTTCTGACCGATTGTTGCCCACGCGCGGGGAATATAAGCGAAACAGTCGCCATTATGAGCGCTGCTCCGGACCAGAACGATCTCAAGTACAGGCAGCAACGCCTGGTTCGATGCCGCGGAGACGCAACTTTGGTTCTAACTGCCGAGGCATATGAGCGACTTTTTAGCGGTGGGCTTCCCTGCTTTCTCATAGCGGTCGTCGTTAACTATCGCGGCAGTTTTTAACAGAGTGTCCAATCGCTAGGCAAGGTTAGAAGAGCGTGACTTGACTGCCGGCCTACCGGTTCGAGGCGACAACCAGGTTTTCCGCACCGATTTCGATCAACGTTGCGATCTCTCGACGGAATGCGACCTCCGCTTCCGCCTGGTTTTTGTACCCGGAAATAACGATTTCCAAGGTTTGCTGGGCCAGGCCGCGTTCTCCGAAAAGCACAGAGCGAAGCCGGGCAAGTTGGCTCCATTTGGCTTGGCTTCTGGGTCGGTCCGAGTTTGTCAACCCCTCTTCCCAAACGCAAAAGAACACATAATCCTTGTCTTCGCCGTCCTCGAAATCCAGGGCATGAAAAGGAATCGAGAGGCCTTGTGTTCGAACACTGATCATGCCATGGTCCGCGCAAGCTCTGTACCCGGCAGCGGGAAAACATACTTCGGGACGGTGCCCGCGAGCCAGAATCCGAGACCAACTAGGACCCTGGCTCCATCTAAAAAAGTACGCCACCCAACGACTGCCGTCCGCGTTCGTCCACGTGGCGCCACGTCCTTGGTCAAATAGCAGCGCGTCTGTCTCCGTTTTTGTTATCGGTATATCGGCAAATTCGGCTTTGTGAACCGGCCAAGAAACCGACCAGTTCGTCGTTTGCGTACGGGTGTGCGCCCGATACCAAATCTCCGTACCGACTACGACGAAAAGCATCCAGGCGCAGAGGCCAACTAGCAGACGATAAGGAGGATAATGCTCCGGTCGGGTCTTAACCGCAGGCAGCAGCCTCGCTAAAGGTCCGGCGACGACGTGCGCAGCAGCTACGACACCGAGAAAACAGGTTATCATCAAGGAATACCCGATCGGATCATGCCAGATAGGAACCGATTCGCTCCCCAATTTCGCAGACACGACGGCCAGCGAGGTCGTGCGGATGCCATTGCAGAGAAACGCGATGACCGCGCCCATTACGACTAATGCGTACCTGCGTTGGAAAGACGAGCGATACAATTCCCCTAGAAACAATGTCAGCATCAGCGCTGCCTGCAGAGACCGGATGCCGCTGCACGCTTCATCCAAGCCCACCGATCCGTTTTGGAGCTCAATCACATTTCCGTGCTGAACGGCGGTTATCCGCAATAGATTCAGGACACCCACGGTAACCAAGGTTGATAGCCGCGTCAGCGCGTTAACCGCTCCATTTTCTAGAAAAGTTGGCCATGGCACCGCCGCCAGTATCAGACAAATGCTAAATGCAAAATGGCGTAACCATGCTCTTCCGCCGTTCCAATAGATCACGCAAAGCGACAAGAGCACTGTCTGGCCGGCGAGTAACCAAGCTATTATGCGCCAATCCGGGTTAGCCTCACCTATCAACCAGATGGGGAGCAACGCTGGCGCCGTCACCCAAAAAACCCATCTGGCCAGACCTACGTCAGGAGCACCCGGCGCAGGCCGGCTTCGCCAACGCAGCCAGAATAGATAACCGCACAGTATTGGAACTAGCCATCCGAAGCTATACTCCTGTTCTGCGAACCAATACTGAGCGAGGCGCTCGGTCAACATGTACCAGAGCGCCCCGAAAACCACGGCGGTAACGACCCAACGTGGCAGCTTTCCTAATCGTAACATCCGTAGTAGTCCCTCCGATTCGGCGCCCTGATTTCGACCGCCAGGCAGAGGTCATGTTAGTCGTCTTTGACCTGTCCCGCCGATCCGGCGGGGCCACTAACCTAACCAAACCGCACTACCGATTTTGCAAACCTCGCCGCCGCAACAAGTGCTGCGACGTGAAGACCAAAATCGCTAACACGATCGGGAGCAGCACCAAACCCGCATTTACCTCAGGAACAGCTGGTGGCGGATTATGGGGCGGCGGGAAATGTGGCCACTGCGGCGACCAATGTGGTGGCCATTGCGGTGGCCATTTCCAGATGCCGGAGGAGGTTGTACCCTCCGAAGCAGGGCTGTTCAGTACTAACGCGCCGACCCCGGCTACTAAAGCCAAGGTCGAGGTAATAATCCAAGTTAGACTCTTTCCAAGATAAGCAAGCATGTGAACGATCCTGCGCTTCCTCGATGTTACTTGTCAATCAGAGCGGGTAGGACTCGCCGCAAATAATAGTATTACTATAATTGCTCTAACGGGGCCCATTTTTATTTAACTTTGTAACAGTATATCACGCACTTTTCTACATCGAGTCGCTCACTGCACTTCTCGAAACGACTAGCTCTTTCTGGTGAAGTTCAGAAAATTAGCCCTCGCGTCTCGAACCTCAGGAGGCCCGGTTACCGCTAACTTTCTTACGAGATGCTCAACAGCAAAAAAACAGAGAATTACCAAAATCAGCATTTTCCCCCTGGACGTCCACGACTCAGCCTGCTAAGCGACGTGTCACCGACTAACTTTCGGCCGTAAACGCCTCCGCACGGGCGGCAGCACATTCGACGCCGCCCATGGGGTGCGTCGCTACTACCTCTCAAGCCGCCGTCAATGCTCGGTCGTGTCTTACCGGGTCTGCACCGACGATTATCATAGCTAAGAGGGCCGCGAGATAGCACGCTCCGCTCACTGCGAGCACTACCGTAAATCCCAACATCATCCCCAAAATCGAGGCCCCGACAGAGCCCACCACCGTAAGGAAACCGTTCACCCCCCATGCCCAGGGAACAAAGGCCGGCGCTTCATTAGCAACAATGCGCAAGCCGACCGGAAACGGCATACCGAGAAGGGTTCCGAGAGGACCCAGCATCGCGAATACAATGAGAATGCGCCAAGGTAGAGGCAGACCCAACGCCAATGAAAAGATCCATGGCGACGTGATGGCTGTCAGGAGCAGGATCACCAAAATAGATGGGATAATCCAAGTGAGTGACAAACGAGAATCTCGACCTAGACGGCCGACAATCCAAGAGCCGATTCCCGCAAAACCAAGCAGGCCGGCTAACACCACAGCAAAGGTATACACCGGCTCACCAAGAAAGAGTATGAAACGTTGAATGCACACGATTTCAATCATGATGAATCCAAGCCCTAATCCGCCAAAGTAGACGAGAAAGCGCCACGGCCTCGAAATTTGTAGCCCATGGCGCATGCGGCGCGCGAGAGGCAACATGATGAAAGCAAAGGCGAGCAGACTGGTCTGAAGTAACAACACGATCAGCATTACTTCAGCAACTGGCATAGCGTCGAACTGAGTGTTGACGCTGCCCCGACGCCCCGCGACGAACATATGACCAAAATCATGGGGCCGGATGCTCTCCCAACGTAAGAGTTGATTGAAAAATGGCCGATCATCCGTGGCAGGCGAGAACTGTTCTCGGTGAACGGCATAAAAGGCGCCCAAGTTTGGCGCCGTCAAAAGCTCCGTGAACACTGAGGAGAGGTCGTCCCCTGGCGGCTCGGACATCCCCGGCGAATAATAGATCCTTGGTGATTGGCCAAACCATCGTTCCGGATGACCGATCCCGAGACGTTCCGCGACCAGTCTTAGCTCATCGGCCGTCCACGGCGATTTTTTGAACATCAGACCCGGAGTAAACAAAGTAGAGCCGTAAGGCGACAGAGGGCCATAGAAGGAGATTAGATGATCGCTGGGATCTCCAAGGCCGCGCTCCTCGAACACTTCCCGAACCGTGGCGAACAGCTTCACGATCTGCAAGTGCGGTCGAGTAATTAGAATGACACCGTCTGGCGTGAGGTGATCGAGATAATCGGCGAATGCCTCGCGCGTGAACATGTAGCTTTCGGCAAGGGTCATAGCTCCCGAAGTGACAGCGGAAGGCATCATCGTCGCCATGGAAATGATAACATCATACTTTTCCGTGGATCGCCGCACGAAACTTCGCCCATCATCGGTAACGAGGCTTACTTCAGGCTGCTCGAATAGCCCTCCCCAATAGGTACCCATCCGATGCTTTACGATATTATTTACGATCGGGTTGATGTCGACAGCAGTGACCGATCGAGCGCCAAAATCGAGCGCCTCCAGCACCTCGCGACCCGAACCGGAGCCGAGGATAAGAACCCTTGGATACGCCTTTCCGACGTAGGCAACCCCGTTCGGGCGATATTTGGGGGAGCGAAGATATTCGCGTGCGCCAGCGCTGAGATCGGCAATCGCCGTACCGCATGCGCCGGCGTCTATGATGATACTGAACCCCACATCCGGACGGCCATTCTCCGGTGCTGCGGGCAAATGATAGACATCAACCTTCGAAAACGTGTTCCAAGCCGAATAAATCGGCGCGCTATCAATGGGTTGCAGTCCGTGATGCTTGCTCGGCGTCACCGAAATCGGAATCAATTTATCTGCGATGAGCGCGAGAGGCAGGGCGAGTACCGCCAGAGTGATGCCGGCGGCGGCAAGAGGTCGCGCCTCAGCAATGCCGAAGGCTAAGGCAGCGATAAAGCCCAGCGCAGCGGCTACCAAAACAGAACCGGAACCGCCGAACACCGGCATGACGAGAGCGATCGCTGCACAGCCGAGACCGGCACCTAACAGGTCCGCCGCGTAAAGCCGGTTTGCGCTTTGTCTACCCCGGAACAAGAGAAGGGCAATGGCCAGCCCAGAGCAAAAGAAGGGAGCCGCCGCCACGATGTAGTAAAGCGGCATGAGGAGGAGCTGTCTCCAATCGCTTAGCAATTCGAATGGGTCAAACGGGATGACTTGCATTAAGCGATAGCTGGAAACGGCGATGATACCGAATGCGATCGATAAGGCTGCTAGCGCGTGGTCGATCGAAGCGCTTTCGCGTAAGTTGGTCCAAAGAGTGAGTACGACGCCGGAGGTGCCAAAGCCCAGCAGCGCTACGGAAATGACCATGAACCCAAAGTGGTACCAGTTGGCAACCGATAGCACGCGAGTAAGCGCAAGCTCGAGGAGGAGCGTCGCGCATGATAGACAGAAAATACCGACATAATGTCTTCCCCTCATCTTGTAGATCTCCTTCGTTCTAGATCTCCTTCGTTTTACATAATTTCGACTTCAGTTTTAATCCCGGCATTAACCGCACGCAGATCTATCAACTAGCAGCTAGCCACTTTGTGGCCCAACCGTTGCTATATGCTGGTCGGTCCTCGGGGCTGCCCGGACTTTCTGGTGCAGGGTTCGACTCGATGTCCCAATAGCTTAACTCATTTAAATCTGCGTCCCTGGAATCCAGATGACGCGATCTTGCGGAATCTAAAGGTAAGCTCCGCGAGTGCCGTGAACAAAAATCGATAGCCCTAACGCTGCCCGTTAAGGGCCCCACTATTCCTTATCTGAAGCTGACGGGGCCAAGAACGAGTTTTCGACAATAAAACGCCTCGGCGCGGCCGGTATCGGATACGCATTCGATTCCCCTGATACGGAGCATCGCTTCAAACGAGTCGCGTGTGAACCAGTGCTTCTTGGACTGGGTTCGAAAGTGTTGCATCAACAAGTTGATCTTTCGACTGGCCAGCTCCTCCGACAGGGGAATGAACACATTGGGCTGGCCGAGGTCTCCATCGTATTTGAGGATCTCGTATTCAAGAATCAAGTGGTTCCTAAATGTGTTCCAGGCTAGATCCGACAAGACGCGATGATCCTGATGGCGGTCATCACGGTAGTCGGTGAAAATAATTTCCGGATCGAATTGCCTCTTGATCTCCTCGAACCAATCCTTAATGAACGGCCACTCGTTCGGGAAATAACTCTCACTAAACGATCCAATCTTGATCTCCCGATTGGGAATCGCCGAAAGGAAATCGTTTGCGCTTGCTTGCGCTTCCGCCGATCGCTCGCCCGGTGCGCTGAAAACGACCCACCAAACTTGTAAATCCGGACGCTTTTCCGCCAGCTCCAACAGCGCGCCGCCGGCGCCGATTTCAATATCGTCTGCATGCGCTCCCAGACACAGAATTCGACGCGCTGAGTGCAAAGAAAAATTCAACATACTCTATTGTTGAGCGCTGCCTTCCCGCGGCCGCGGGACAAGGCTGACCTTTCTATCAGGAGTTAGAAACCATCTACTCGAGTCAGGGGTTCTGGTGGATTGTCCGGGACAGGAGAGGAAGCATTCCGCAACGGTCTGAGTCCCCGTAAGAACTCTTGGTAGCTTGTCTCCAAGGTGAAAGGCACAGTGACTGTGGCAAGAGCTTTGACCCGAGGAGATCCGCACAAGGTAAATGGTGGAATACTGTTAGCTATAACAGATCCTGCAGCAATCACTGCTCCTTCTCCGATCTCCAGACTCTGCCCGCTAGAGCAAGTTAGCAGAGTCCCAGCGCCCAAAACTGCATTCTTTCCGATCACGACTCGGCCGGCCCCTCTAGTATGGGCTACGATCGTGGACCGGAGGCCAATTAGAGCGCCCTCCCGCAGTTCGATGGCCTCGGGATATTCATTGTCCAGATAAACGTCATCCCCAATGAAGACGCCTTTGGCCACCTTAACACCACGCAAACGATGTAGAAATGGCCGAAGGCTAGTTGCACCAGGGAGAAATCTGGCCAGCACGTGCAGCACGCGGTTCGAGATCCTCCTGAGAAAGCGAGGAACCAGAAGGGGAACCGGTTCCCGATGATGAGTAGAATTTTTCACAAGCTAGAGAGAGCTACGCGCGAATCCCAGTTTACCCGTCGCTACCAGAGTGCCATCGACAGTTACCGAACCTTCTACGAGCGCGATATCATTGACGAACTTCAGAACATTGACATCTATCTCCATGCGGTCACCGGGAACGACGGGAACCAGAAAACGCACACTGCTTATAGTGCCAAGAACGAGGAACTCTCCCGACTTCAGTCCGGCTCCGGTCATCTTTGAAAAAAGGATCGAGGCTGCCTGGCCGATGGCCTCTACGATGAAAGTGCCCGGCATAACGGCGTGGTCGGGGAAATGACCGAGAAACTGCATTTCATTTCCAGTTACATTTTTGATGGCCCGGATACGTTTCTCCGGCTCGATCGCAACGACGCTGTCAATCATCAAAAGTGGGAACCGCTGCTTCAGTAGCGATCGAACCTCTTCGAATTTCAAAATCGGCTGTGTCATATCCTATCCGTTTAGCGGTGCTTGTTCTGAGCCTGCCGCGCCGCGCGCTATCGGCGTTGGAAAATCATCGCCGTAGCCCGCGGTAGAAACCGGCCACCAGCGGAAGCATGTCCGGCATCTGATACTAACCAGATTGCGCGCAAACCCGCCACTTCGGCCATTTGCAGCGGCTGGCTTTCCTGGTTGTATTCATAGACGTGGTCACGCTGTGCGGACTCTATCGCAGTGCTGAAATAAACGAGGCCATCTTTTGAAACCATCCGCCCCATGGCGCTGAATAACGGCTTCGGCTCAGGTAGATGCTCAGCAAGCATCGCCGAAATGATCCCATGATACCCTCCGCCCCCGTCTGAACCGTTCGTTTGTAGTGCGTCTCTAGTGGCGAACTTGACCCTGCCGGAATGCCCCGAAACTTTCAAAAGCCGGTCAGCGACCGCAATGGCAGGTAGACTGATATCTACGCCTTCCACCTGAAGATCCGGACGCTCTTCAGCAGCTAACAAACTGAGGACACCATGCCCGCAAGCTAGCTCGAGCACGGAGGCATCGGATGGTAAACGCCGGAGAAAATTGTTCCGAAACAGGGCGAGATGGTTCACCATCGAGGGCCAGAAGGCGTAGATGAGAATAGCCGCCCACATATACGGCACCATATAGCCTTCGTCTTCGTAGACTCCGGACATGATTTCCGGCATGGCTTCGGGAGTATATCGCCCCGCTCGTTCATAGATCCGCTGAGCTTGCGCGACTCCAAGACAGTAGCTCGCGTAGCCTCTAGCAGCCTCGTCGAAAACCTTTTCTCCGTAGGCGGCTTCAGCCCATCGGCCTAGCGGGTCCAATAACCAAGAGCACAGATCTTTGTTGGCCTCGTAGGTAGCCCGAGCCGCGGGCGCTAACATGCGCGCTTTCCGATCCAGAGCTTCCAAAAATGGTTCTGCACGGTTCATATGAATTTGGTTATTTGACTAAGCGGATTTGCAACTTTCGGGATCGTTCTCCCCTCTTTTTATGTCGCTCACGATCCGTTCCCGGCGATCGCGGGCGCTGCCGGCGTTGTCCTGTGATGGCACATGACGGACGACGCGCACCATTGGTCGAATCAAGTCCATGCCATCCCACGGAGAGGCGAAAACATGCATCCGGCCAAGCTTAACGATCCGGTCCACTCCTCTGCGAGCGGCAGCATGCGCCAAGGCCTCTTCCTTCTCCGCACTGCCAATCGCCAAACCCAAGGTTTGCACGGCGCCATCGAACTTGGAGATAACCTGAAACAAATCGTCCACCAGCAAAACGGTGAGGGTTCGTCCTTGTGTCGGCTTAGGAATATTAGTTCCTTCGCCAAGAAGAATCGTCCAGTCGGGTGACTGAGAAAACCAGGCTTTGTTCGCGACATTGTCCAAAAGCCAAGACGCGCGCGCGAGGCAGATTGCCGAAGTCAGCGAGGGATGGATTTCACGGCGGGGATGCGCCTGGTTTTCGGCCCGGAAAGCCTGCCTGAGCTCATCCATAAACGGGCTGACATCCCCACAACCACCTCGCTCCAGAAACAAGACTTGCGGAGATGAACAGGCTTGTTGATCAAACTGCCAAACGTCACGAGCGATACGCTGACACCAGGAAAACCGTTCGCTTGGTTTATTCCAGGTCTCTGCATCCATCGCCGCAAAAGATAGCCGCGGCCCAAACACCGCTAGACGGGTCCAGTGAGGAAAAGGCAGAGCTCGGACGCGTGAGACCGCCTCATCACCGCCCCAAATCATGGCGCCGTCCACATTCCGGGCCATCGCCATCTGAAGGTCTTCGCGAGAATGATCGAAAGTCACAAGCTTGATCCTCTCGAGTAGCATACCGGTCGGATCGACGGCTCGTAATCTTTCCATCAATAGGTGAGTGGCCTCAACCAGATCACTAGGGACGCGCACCAGACAGGCATTGCCGCCGAGCAATGAACAACTCAGGGAGAGCACTGGCTGAATCTCGATGTTTCCAGCTGGCCAGTGGCCGACTACTCCCAGCGGAAATGCTCGCAGCTTCGCTTGACCTTCTTCCCGCCAACCGCCGTTTAAAACCGCTTGTCCCAGCTCGCGTTCGAGGATTGGTTCCAAAGTTCCACGGCGAAGCCACAGTCGAAGGAACGGAGCTCCCGGGATTACCTCCGTACCGTTTCCTGATAACGCCGCAGCCCATCTTTCGAACAGTTCCAGCACTGACCGCGGAGAAAGATCTTTATCGAGGGCAACTTCGCGCAGTCGCATGGCAGCTCGCGCGATTTCTTCCGGCGAAATGACAGCCTGGATAAGGTCACTCATGCGATGTTCGCCGACGAACGAACTCGAAAGGTTTCAATGTTGCCGCAGCCTCTGACCTCTGCCTTTGGGGCCCGGCTTACAAAGCGGAAAGCGGTGCCACGCCTCCCGCACGGACACCCGTCGTGGTGGATCAGTTCAGCGATGTCTTCCGTCAGCAGAAGAAACCCGGGAAAGCTCGTCGGCAGCACGCTGCAGACCTGCACCAGACCACGCTGTCCGAGTGCAACGGGTTCGAGGGTAAGCTCGTTCCTAATGATCACGTTGGCGAATGCCGGCACATGCTTATTACCCTGTTCGCAATCCGGATAAACGACCCCGACATTTTCCACCATCCCGTAGAAATCAATGACCCGGTTGGGCGAGCAACCAAATGTGTCGGCCACGCCGCTGGCAAAGACCTCCTTGGTGACGGCCTGTTGTTGCAAACGCTTCCAACCGCCGCTATGCAAGATCCGCGCGTTCGGAAGATTCAACACAACGCCATGGTCTTTAAGAGCCTTCACCAGGTGATTCCAGATTACATAAGTGAATCCGTACACTAGCACTTCGGCGTCCTTCCATTTCGTCGCGTATTCCAAAAGCCTTTCGACTTCGAGTTGGAGATCGCCGGCAGGGTTGCTGTTCAGACAACACACCAACTCTGTAGCGAACGATCGCAGTCCCTGAATCGCTGCTCCCCGCGCACCCAGTTCGCCGCTGCCAGCCAGCGTAGCGGCCGTATCGACGACAAGGTAGGGCCGACGAGTTGGCCCAATGAAATCGCGAATGATCGTCATTACACCCTTGGTCATTCGCTTGGCAGTCCCTGCATCCAGCACCACACGACTGGGCACTTGTCCGGTGGTCGAGCTGGAGGCCAACGTACGAGTGATCTCGCTTCGGTCGACTAGGGCGAGAGGCGGATCACTCTTGAAAACACCCACTGGCAGAAATGGCAGGTCGGCGATGCGGCTCGAAGTCCGGTAGTCAATTGGCCAACGTTCTACGTAGTTGCAAATCGATGCACTTCGCCCACAAGCGTAGGCGAGTTCGTCTTTGAGCAGGGCCAGAAGTGCAGACTGATGCTCATCAACATTGAGTTTATACGGCTCGCTAGCCAGGAGCGGACGTATCCTTTCCTCGATATCCGGCAGGTTGCTCATACCATCGTCTTCAGCAGATAACGAGCGATCTTGCCGTTCGCTGTCTTTGGTAAATCCGCCACCAAATTTACCGCGCTACAGGTCCATTGCGGTGGGATGGCTCGGCGAACTCGTTCGGGCACATCGTTGGCTCCTTTTTCCGGAACTATGAAGAGGGCGAGCGCCTCTCCCGCCTCTGGATGCGGGATCGACGCAGCCGCGCATTCATATACGCCGGGCGTAGCTGCCACCTTGGCCTCGACTTCTGCAAGGCTGACGCGAATGCCGCGGATTTTCATGAAATCACCTTTGCGGCCTTTGATCCAAAGGTATCCATCCTGGTCCAGTGCCCCTAGATCCCCGGTCTTGAGCCAGCCGTCGGAGAATTTACGTTCCGTCTCTTCCCGGTCCTCAAAGTAACCATCACAGATCGAAGGTCCCTTAACCCAGACCTCGCCGATCTGTCCCTCCGGCAGTTCTTCTCCGGCTTCGTCAGCAATCCGGAGAATGAGATTATCTAAGGCTAGTCCGGCACTGCCCAGCTTTTCCGTGAGACGCGCGGGCGAAAGGCAACTGATCCGGGAAGTGGCTTCAGTTTGGCCGTACATCGTGAAAAATTCGGCGTGCGGTACAATTTCCCGCATCGTCTGGATACTCTTGGACGCAAGCGGGCCCCCAGCCTGGAGAAACCTCCGCAGACCAGGCATCGAAATCGAGCGGATGCTGGAGCGCCCTATTAGGATGTTATAAACCGTGGGTACTCCGGCGAAGGTGGTACAACCATAAGTATCGATCGCGCGCAGTACTTTGTCCGGAAACATGAATCGAGGATCGAACACCACGCTTCCGCCTTGATAAAGGTGCGAGTGGATCACGCTGGCGCCGAAGCAGTAATTGAGCGGCAGAATCAACATTGCGCGTTCATCTGCGCCCAAAACCTGACTTCGGACGATGGCCTCGGTGTTGGCTAGCAAATTACCGTGAGTAACTCTAACAAGTCGGGGTACTCCGGTGGAACCTGACGTTGGCATAAGAGCGGCCAAGTCGGTTTCCGCGCGACCTGCCGGGACCCGCAAACAATTGTAGCGGCTCTCAAAACGTCCGACAAAGTGCGGTAGCCCCGCCTGTTTCGCCCAGGTGCACTGACCTGCTTTCTCTGTCCAAACTGCTTTGCTTCGCGTCTTTGAAGCGAGCGATTCACCGATCGTTTCAATAGAACGATCCTCCAAGGGAACCGGCACCAGACCAGCATACATGGCGCCTAAATACGCCAATGTGCTGGCGGGATTCAGACCGCAACTTATCAGTACTGGTTCGCCTGCCTGCAAGCCAGCCGAGAGGAACGCCGCCGCGGCGCTCGTAACCGAGTCCCGAATCTCGGCAGCAGAAATCGCTTGCCCGCTAGGCGCGTCTACCAGTTGCGAGTTCGGACTTAACCGCCGGAGCACGCGGTCGGCAAAATTTAGATCCGAAGAACCGCTCATCTTATGACCCATTCCCTAAATGAGCCTGCACGATCCTGATGATCTGGCGAACGTCCTCCATCTCCATAACCTCGTCGACGTCGAAACTCAGCCCAAACGCTTGCTCGAGGTTGCTGACTAGGACGACATGCCCCATTGAATCCCATCCCGGAATATCATTAGGTTTGGTTTCGATGGTTACGGACTGGGGATCAACATCAAAAGCCGTTTTGAATGCTCCCTGCACCGTTGTCAGAATAGTTTGCATGCGTTGTTGGTATTGCTTGTTTGACTTTGTTCTCGACTGAGATCGTTTTGCTTCGGTAGGACCCGGGTTAGCACCAAGAAGCGATGCCTGCTCCACCGTCCACGACCAACGTCTGGCCGTTGATACCGGAAGCAGCCGGCGAGCACAGAAACCGGGCTGTCTGGGCGACTTCCTCACAAGTAACGAGCCGCCCCAATGGTGACCTTCTGGCCGCCTCCCCCAACTTGGCTTCTCCGCCCGGAATCGCCTTCCATGCATCGGTGGCGATTGCTCCCGGGGCCACAACATTCGTTCTGATACCGCGCGGCGCGAGTTCGACGGCGAGATGGCGCGCCAATGACTCCAACGCGCCTTTCGAAGCGCCAACTACCGCGTAATCAGGTACAGCCCGGGACGCACCCGGAGAACTTAGAGCGACTATGCTCGAGCCGGGCACCAGCTTTGGAAGCAGCAGTTTCACGAGTTCAAAAAAAGCGCGTACGTTCAGCGCCATCGTCCACTCCAGATGTCGCACCGTAAGATCAGCAATCGGCCGATGCGCACCAATGGCCGCACAATGAACTAGTCCGCAAAGCGGCGAGCCGATCTGGTCCACCTCTGCGGCAACTTTTTGCAGACCGTCGGGACTGGTTAAATCGGCCCGGCACAAGTCGAAACGAAGTTTTTCATCGTCAGCCAGCGACTTTAGCTCACCAGCGGTTTTCTCGTTTCGCAGGTAATTCGCAATCACATGCGCTCCAGCCCGAGCGAATTCCATTGAAATCGCGCGCCCAATACCGCGCGTCCCGCCGGTAACCAGAAACGCGCCGGAAAGTGAAAATCCAGTTTTCATCGCTTCCGGCTTTGCTTGGGACATGAATTGCGGTTCTCTCTTTCTAGGCCGTTTGGTTCCGGGCCGCGAAAAAACTTCTTAACCAAGTACCGCCAGGGGGCGCTTCGGTCACGAGCCTCCATGAGGAATTTGCGCGTTACTGGCCAGAACCGAAGCTGCGGAGCTGGAACCGTTCGGTAGTCAACGGGATTCGCTGGGGGACAGCAAACTTCCACTTCGCCCGCCGATTCAACCGGAATTGGGTCGAGCATTTCTGGGCCAGAGCCGCGGAATATCTCTCCGGCGGAATTACGCAAGATCACTTCTTCGGAAGTCCCGTTTTGTGGCCAAGGCCGGTGAACGCAGAGGCTCTTAATCCCTGGAGGAATTGCGAGCTGAATTCTCCGGGAATACAAATTGATTGTTAGGGAATCTCCCCGACGCACCTCGGTGTAGTTCGAACGAGCTATTCCTAGCGGCGAGGCCCAGGTAACGCCGTCGAGTTGGTTGATCATGCCGGCAATTTCGATCAGTGGCTCATATCCGTCCGCGACATCGCCATGGTGCAACACGATCACGATCGGCTGCCGAAGAAACGCTGCAATGAGAACCGCGTTTCGCCAATTAGGCGTCATCTTGATTCTCGGGATCACCGGTAGGCCGCCACCCACAATTTGCGACCGGTGGAGGCCGAAGCTGGCAGGCCAGGTTAGCTTCGGATTATGTAGCACGAGCAGCCTGGTGGTACCGAGCGCTCCTTCATAACCCAGGTTCAGCAGATGCGAGAACATGCTGTCCGCGATCGCTCCATGCGGCGCCTCCATAATCTTGAGAACTTCAAGCTGGTGCGCCCGCTGCAGCCGCTCCATCCGGCGCAAGGCTTGGGCAGCAACGGACAGGCAAACGTCACTATCTTTCTCCAAGAGCATGTCGCGCGCAGTGTGGTCGTTGCCATGGATTAACAAGGATAGCCGCGGGTAATGAGATCGAAACATTTCTGCGACCCGGCCGTGTACCCACCATGCATCCAGTGGAATAGTCGCCACCGAAACGAAAAAGTTATGTTGCTCGGCATGATCTGCCAGCCGGCGAAAGTCGAGGTGACCGTAGGAAGGCAGATACAGACTTGGGTCATCCACTACCAAACAGGCACGCAAGGAACTGGACCGCCAGTTAGTCTGCTTCACCAACTGGCTGAGAAAGTTCATCAGCGGAAGCAGTTCCAGGAATCTGTCTTCATTAAAATACTGAAAGAGCAGTTCCTTCTCGCGCATTAACGGGAGTGAAGTGCCAGTTATTTGGATGGTCCCTTTCCCGTGGAACCGGGCCAGCCAGATCGGCCTGCCTGCCACCGAGGCAACAATTTCATCGCCCGGCTCAACCGCAGGTAGGAAAGCTGCGACGTACCGCCCCCCGGTCACCATCGTCCGATTGCGTAGGTTTTCGTCTAGAACGTTGGAAGCACCAAAACACACTTCGCCAGACCCCGCGGAAAGTTCTATCCCTAGCGATTCGCCTGCTACTAGGCAGGGCGAACCCTCAGCCGCCGCGACCAGAGCCTTGGTTGAATCACCATCTAGTAACAGCAGCGCATCGAACCCGCGACAAGCGGATAGCGACGTCCGGTGGAACTCAACAGGGTAGAGCTCCGCCAGCGCAGCTAACAAAGGTTCATACCCACTGCTTGGATTATCCGCCAAGACTCCGATGACCTTTTTCTCAACGTTTGCGCTCATATCGGAGACTCGGTTCCCGAGCGCTGCACAATCTGCCACTTTCATAACTACAACTGAAACCAGCTCCAAGCTAAGTTGGTTCGGGAAGCGAGTTAATTCGATCCGATTTCACAAAGCAACTACCAACTTCCATAAGTCGCGACTTTTACCATCGCTGCCAGAAATCGGACTCTGGCTAGTCAAGGAATACCTCGACGCTGCTCCATGGCCGAAACCACTAGGAAAACTCCCCGCGCCTGAATCCTTCAATAATTCCATCCGCCGTCCTGGTCGCCAGTGAAGAGATGGTTAAAGCCGGGTTAGCCGCTCCTCCCGTCACAAAAACGCTGCCGTCACCGATGAAGAGATTTGGTACATCGTGCGTCCGGCACCAAGGATCTACTACGGAAGTTCCCGGATCCGTTCCCATTCTGCAGGTGCCAAGGTAATGTGACGATGCGCCTGCCACGCATTGGTTTACAGTAATACTCCTTGCCCCCGCAGCTTCCAAAATCTCGCGAAGCTTGGACGAAATTGCGCCAATCATCGCCAAGTCATTCGAACTATGATTGTTAATGATCTGGGGCACGGGCAATCCGTAAATATCCTTTGCGAGTGGGTCAAGCCTGACCTGATTGCGTTCGTCAGGCAATTGTTCCCCAACGGTAGCGAGACCCACCATGTGGCCAAATCGTTCTTTGACCCGCGCCTTGTGTTCGGCCCCCCA
>JAFAIO010000238.1 GCA_019236675.1 Verrucomicrobiota bacterium | reverse complement strand
GATCAAAATGGTCCTGTAGGAGTCGAACCAGAGCCTCGGAGGCGCTCGGATGAATGAGAGAAAGATCCGCCAGGCTTTGTGCGGTTAAGCCGTTACGAATCGCGGTAGACGCCAGGTTAACAACTTCCGCAGCCCGGGAACCAATCGCCAGACAACCGAGGATCCGGCCGGTGCTACTTTGAACAACGAGCTTGAGCAGATTTCTGTCCGGCTCAATCATGGTAGCATCATCATCGGTGATAAGAGGTAGAATCTCAGATATAACGTCCACCTGATGACCGGCCGCAACGGCTTCGGCTTCGGTCCAGCCTGCAGCAGCAATCGGCGGTTCTGTATGCAGACAACGCGGAATCCAATGAGGCTCGAACATGGCTTTTTCACCGAGGATGGTCTCAACCGCTACGCGAGCTTGTGCGTAGGCCGCGCTATCAAGCAGCATAATTCCGTTCAAGTCGCCTATGGCGAAGATGGAAGGGACTTTAGTCTGCATCTGAGCATTGACTTCCAGATAGCCTTCCGCCGGGAGACCGACGCTGCCCAAGTTCAACTTCTCGGTATTGGGTACCCGGCCAACGGTCACTAAAGTTAAATCAGGCGTTACCACCGTCCCGTTGCTAAGTTTAAAGTGAATAGGACCGTTTTGATCCGGAGTAGGTAATTCAACCTTTTCCTTCAACATGATCTGGACGCCGGTTTGATCGAGCACTTCTCGCATCCGGTCCCCAGCGCTTTGGTCCCAAGCCGGAAGCAGTCGGGATTCAGCTTCAACTAAGGTAACGGGAATTTTCCTGGCCCGAAAGATCGCAGCAAGTTCACAACCTATGTAGCCGCCTCCGATTACAAAAAGGTTCTTCGGCACCAGCGAGCTGTTTAAGAGTTGATCAGAGTTGAGCACTCTGGCTTTCTCGTTACCGGAAAACGCGGGACGTGATCCAGTCGCTAGAATGATGTACTCAGCGGTAACGGTTTCCTTTTTGCCGAGATCGTCGGTAATGACAACTGTATGCTCATCGAACAGTTCGCCGGTGCCGAATTTTACCTCGGCTTGGGCGCGGTCAAGTGCGCGGCTTAATTCTTCAGCCAGCCGGCTGGTCGTTCGATGTTGAACCTCTAACCAGGTTGGCCAGTTAGTCGTTATTAAATCCATGTAAACGCCTAAACGATCCCCCTCGGCAACCCGCTCATAATGAGTGGCACAGGCACGCAAGGCTCGAACGGCATGACATCCTCGATGCACGCCAGTTCCTCCGATTCGCCCCGACTCGATCAACAGAGTCCGTTTTCCTGCCCTCGCAGCCAGTAGCGCTGCGTCTTTCCCGGCTGAGCCGGATCCTATAACGATAACTTGATAGTGGTAGCTCATTTCCAACTTTTATTTTCTTCTATTTCATTCGTGAAGTGTCGGGGGGAAATCGCAACAAAGACAGGTGTAGCGGATCTTCGCAGTAGCTCGTCAGTCTGGGCTTGTCCGGCACCAGAGACCCGGTCATCGCCTTCCTCGCTGGGCACTACAATCATATCGGCCATTAAACGCTCCGCCGTTCGAATGATCTCTTTGGCATCATAATGGCCCCCAACGAACAACGGGAAGGTTCGGTAGTGACGTTCCCTGGCTTCCAGCACCGAGTCCCAAAGCCGAACCTGCGCGCGTCGGGACCAGCTGTCCCAGACATAGTTACAAAGTCCCCGTGCATCGGTGCAGACGGCGGGTTCAGAAGAAAACCCCAGGAGCCAGAGATCGGCTTCATAATGTTCCGCCAAACGAATGGCGGTATCGAGATCAACCTGAGCCTCTTTGCTCAAGTCGATCGGCGCTAAAATATTCTTACAAAATTGAGGTCTGTCTACGTTAAGATCAGACTTTCTGGTGAGTTCATTGCGAATGTTCATGTTGCCGCCTCCTTCTGATTCAATCATCATCGTCCTCCGACACTAGAACCGGGCAAATAGCCCGGTGGACAATCTTGGGTGCTTGATCCAACTTAAAAAAACGGCCGAGCAAGGTCTGGTGATGGCGCCCGATCACAACGAGATCTGCTTTCACCATACTTGCGGCTCTCACGACCTGCTCAGCCGGGTCGCCGGTTCTAAGTAGCGACTCGCACTTAGGATAGATAGCTCGGATTTGATCCGTCAGATTGGTCAGACGCCGCTCAACGTCTTTCCGTTCGTTCTCAAGCAACCGGTAAAGGTCTTCTGCGCCAAAATCAATAGACGCGGGTGGTGTATAAACGTGGATCAGCTTCATGGAGGCTCCGAACTGTTTGGCTATCGAGAGTGCGTAAGCCACTGTGCGACCGGAGTGAGACGACAAGTCTACCGCCACAAGAATCGACTTAATATTAAGAGCGGTTTCCCGTTCTTGGACTACCTCAACGTGGTTCATCAGAATGCTCCTTTTCAAGGTCGCACCCGACATTAGACGTTTTGGGATAACGTGGCTCACCGCGCGTTGTGAAGAACCGACCGCAGATTGATGTGGGCAATCGACCCAACGATTCCCGGCAGGGATGCGCTCGAAGCCGGACTCGCAGGGAGCTCGCCCGCAATAGCAAATAGAAAATAGCAGATAGCGGCTGTCTAGCCTCAAAGGCGGGTTGCGGAGACTTTGCTATTTGCTATCTGCTATTTGCGATTTCGGGCGAGCTTCTGGCGAGTCCGCCAGGGATGCTGATCCGCCGCGCTCTGGACAATCCGCACATTGCGGCGGAGAAGACCGCAGATTACAGAAAATCAACCTCTCGGCCGTGAGATTATTCACCCACTCAGGACCGGAATTCTGATAAACTAATCGTGATACGCAGACGCGTTGCGGAAAGGATTGTAAACGCCGATGGTATTGGCTTCCGGTGCGTACACGAATCCATAGAGATCTCTCTTATAGTCGACCGGTTCGAGAATTAGGCCATAGTTATGAGCGGCCTTAGTGTACTCGATCAGAACTCTGGCTGTCCCATCAATCCCCCACATGCGCCAACCCGTCCCCAAAAATCCGCCACTGGGATACAGATGTTCCAGGCCAGCCATGGCATGGAAACAATTGATCGCCACTCTATCCTTACGGTAAAGACGGTCATCGGCTATGTAGCGGATACTTCCTCCGTCCAGCAACCGCTTCCTTTTCACCGCGAGATCAAACGCTGCTTTCTTGATCTCGTACGGTCCCCACATTCCCACGGCAACCTTTTCATTCACCGCTAGCTTCAGCGTCTCAGGCAGGCTGAAGTTTCTTCCGACGACGGGCCGACATTGGTTACGTTTTGGATCGATGCGGCTGCCAAAGCCGTCAAAAACGCATAGATGCGGATTTTTGTCGAAATCGTGCGGTATCCAGCTAATGGTAAAGGCCTCAAAATTTCGGTTTCTATAATTCCCTCGTCTCAATCCCGCAGTATATTTGGGTTGTTCTTTATCGGGGAACACGCGTATCACCGAGATGAAGGAGTGCGAAAGGTCGGGTTTATTGCCAAAGTTTTGGTAAGCGAAAGGAATGATAAAATAGCGATCTCGCCGGTTCTCACGCTGTCCCAAGCGGGCTGAGATCTTAGCCTTAATCCGGTTCACCATCTGAACGAGCAGCGGCGTTTGATAATTCGAGTAATCCACGTCCGGTTTTATTAAACCGGCGTGAACCGGAACGCCCGTGCCGAAAAGAAACAGAGCGCAGGTCGCGACCCAACGGGCAAGTGGTTTTTCTAGCCGGGGGATTTCTGTTCCTGCTCTGGAACCGCCGGGTTGCAACCCAGGCGCTTCACTGTTTAGGAGGTTGTTCATGAGCCGTGCGCCAGCCGCTTTTCATTCTTCGAAGAAACGGTTAGTACTCCTGTTGCACGATTGCTATTGCACCTTAGGGCAATAGGCAATACTCAAAAACATCCCAACTAGGCAGTTCCTGCCTGGCTACTATCCTCCGGTCCCTACGGGACGAATCGATCTGCGTCCCACGCTAAAGCCCGAAGTGTAGCTCGATTTTTGATTTCAGAAACCGGACCGACTCGCGAAGATCCTCAATCCCATTCATGCCATCCTCGATGGAAATCCAGGAGCTGAACCCGACCGAGTTCAAGGTAGAAAGAATGCGATCATAGTCATTGAGTCCCCTGCCGATGACTCCGTGCGAGAGCCGGGCGGCGTAGCCGGCGATATTTTCTTCTTGTCGAAGATCGTCCAAAGTACCGGTCTTGAGACACCGATCGCTAGCATGCATCGAAGCAACCCGAAATTTCACATGCTCTAAAAGTTCTATGGGATCGTCACCGGCGAGGTACGCGTTGGATGGATCGTAGTTGACGCCAAACCACGGCGAATCAATCTGTGAGATGATGGCGGTGAACACATCCATCTTTTGGGCAAATTCAGGATATCGCCAGTAATTGTCCTTGTAGTGATTTTCCATGGTTAGCACCACTCGATACCGCTCTGCTATTGGCAGCAGGCTCCTGATAACTCTAACGACTTGAGCAATACCAGTTTCCCTGGTCACTTCCGGCCGCCGCTGACCAGACAGAATCCGGCAAAAGCGTCCACCGAAGAATGCGGTGATCTCAATCATCCGAATCTCGCGGCTGATTTCCTCCTGCAACCTATCCGGGTCGGTCTGGGTAAAGTCCGGCGAACAGCAAAGCATCGGCATTTGTAGCCGGTGCTTTTCCAAGGATGTTTTCGCGTCTTTGAGAAAAGCCTCGTTATCTTCGATAAACCCGGAATAGAGCTCGACTCCGTCCACGCCGAGAGTAGCGGCAATTTCGATCCACTCCCTGAGTGCCATCGTGTGATGGACGCACAGGTCGTCGATGTAGCATTTTGGGAAAGCCGCAATTTTTGGCTTCATCGCATTAACTTCTGCTGGCTGGTCTAAAGCACTGTTCCACAGGATAGACCTTGCCAGCTATGCCGGCGAAGCAAAGTTACGCAGCAAGGGAATACCGGTGGGGCGAGGCTCCCGAAAGACCTAAAGGTGATCGCAAAGAAGATTCGGGTTCCGATGCTCTATCTTTCACCAGACCAATTGTCCTGCCGAGCCGGACGTTGAGCGCGGCATGCAATCGGATCTGGCCCGCTCGTTCGCCACAGAAACACCAAGGACACCGAGAAAGCAAAATACTTACGGCAAGGTCACAAAGGCAGAGGTAGAGAGACCGGCACAATTTAAGGCCCCGGCTCGGCACATGGTTATGCCTTGCAGACTAAAGCGCGCTAACGGACCACCTCCACAGGATACACCGTTACATCCACTCGAGGTGAATAAAGCACATTGTTCGGTGGTTCTGACGGTGAGTGCAGGCCGTCTAACTCGAACAAATCCTTGTCGTATTTCGGTACGATCGCGTTTCTTAGTTCATAGGGGGGATGGTAGACGCGTCCGGTTAACAAGCGGCCTCGACGAAAGGCGAATAGCCGGTAACGTTCTATTAGGAAGAATTCGAGCGAACCGAGCTTGGCTTTCCCAGTGTTCTCGGCCGGCCGAAAACGATACTCGAGCAAAGTTGACGAACCGCAACGCCGGCAGGAATACCTGATCTCGTCGTCTCGATCTTCGACGTGCATCTTGGCATGCACGTACGGAAGACCAAAAAATAGCCGAGCCGTCCATACAGCAAACGGATCGTTGGCATCCAGTGAATAAAACCATACGCCCGGAGCTCCTCGATGATCTTTTACGTACGTGCGCAAATTGAGCTCGAGAAAATTCTTCGATAACAAAGGCAGCATGGCCGGCCGCACCCGGCTCATGCGAAACGGCACTATTCCGATCCATGCCATTCCATCATAAGTGTCGACCGATAACCCTCGGGGCAGCGTGTGTTGAACTATTTCCGGGTCGACCATCCAATGCAGAAATAAAAGCCGGCGCCATCCCTGGAACATAACCCCGGACCGGCCAACGGGCTGTTGGCGTTCCCTCAACTGACGCTGGATCCATTCTTCCACGAAGCAGTATACTCGTGCACCCCAGACTTGGTGCACTTAGTCCAGTTACGTTGGTAACGTCGGCAAGAACGAAGCGCCTCAGGAGCAATACGTCCGGTGAGTTCAGTTTTGGCTCTTTTGAGCAATACACCGTGGAAGGTAGGTGGCGCTACACTGCTTGGATTTTACTATTGACTTGCCGATGCCCTAGTTGCCCACTCAGTGAACCTGTCCTTTATGTCTAGCACGAAACACCTGCTGCTTCTGTCGTTCCTGGCGGTTGGCATTCAGGGACTGTCAGGACAAATCGTCAAGGAGAGTATTACAAGCTGGGCGCCTTCGAACGCCGGCTTTGAGTCGACCGCCTCCCTCCCGGCAGGCGCGGAAGTCCGTGTCCTAGTCGTAACCACGGGCCACAGTGGGCATTGGCAGGGAGACATCGTGATCTACCCCGAAAACCGAGGCTATGCGGTCAATCCGATTGCCCACTGGCCTGCCGTCAGAAACTCCCAGACCTTTGCCTTTCGAATTCCGCATCATGCCGCAGGTCGAATCTTCATCCAGGCGGGAACTCCGAACCTTTATCTCCGGCCCGGTTCCTGTGTCAGGCACGGCGAATATGACCAGTTGGCCTTCGACAAAGGTTGGGTGCTCAATGTCAAAGTTCTTCACGAGTTCTAATAGCTTACCTAGTGGATTTATGAACGTTTCTAGCATCAAGGAACAACAGCATCGAAAAATAAAGTCCCAGCCCGGCTTCTTTGCGGCGCTGGACCAAAGTGGTGGCAGTACGCCCAAGGCGCTGCACGCTTACGGAATCAAGGAGGGCGCGTGGTCGAACGATGAGGAGATGTTTACGCTCGTGCATCAGATGAGGGCGCGCGTTATCACCAGCCCCAGCTTTAACGGTGACAGAGTTATCGGCACAATTCTATTCGAGGGCACCATGGACAGGGACATCGCGGGGCTGCCGGCCGCGGATTATCTTTGGAACACGAAGCGTAGTGTGCCGTTCTTGAAAGTGGACAAGGGCATTCTGGAGGAAAAAGACGGAGTCCAATTGCTGAAGCCGATGCCCCAACTGGCGGCCCTGTTGGACAAGGCCAACGCGAAACGGATCTTCGGAACCAAAATGCGTTCTTTTATCAAGCAAGCGAATGCGGCCGGCGTCAAAGCGATCGCCGACCAGCAGTTCGAAGTAGCGGCACAGATTTCGTCGGCCGGACTTGTGCCTATCATCGAGCCGGAAGTGGATATTCACTCTCCGGAAAAGGCCGAGGCAGAAGGATTGCTGAAAGCAGCCATTCTTGAGAATCTCAGCCAACTCTCGCCTGGCCAATTGGTCATGCTTAAGCTCACCTTGCCGGAGGAAGCCGACCTTTACCTGGATTTTGTCAAACATCCGAACGTTCTGAAAGTGGTTGCTCTCTCCGGAGGATATTCGCTGAAAGAAGGGAACGAACGCCTTCGGCATAATCACGGCGTCATTGCCAGTTTTTCACGAGCGCTGCTCGATCGGGTTGACGATCCAGCAAACCGCTGAGGAATTCGACGACCTTCTGGATGCAACCATTCAGAGCATCTACGACGCGTCCAATACTTGAGGACGCCATAGCAGGCTGTTGAAAAACGGCCCCGTAGGCGTCAGATCTTTATAGGTCGGTCCGCAAAAAACGGGCATAGCTCCGTAGGAGCCTTCGCCGCGCTCAATTAATAGCCAGGCGCGCCATAGCGAAGCGACGGCGGCTGATTGCGTACTAGATTGCCGCAGCCATAAAGATTTTGCTCCTACGGAGCTAGTCATCCGCTTTTTGAATCAGCCTCCAAGAACAAGCCTCGCGTTTCCGGCCTGAACGCGCATTTCTGCAAAATACATTGGAAACGGGCGTCATCGCGAACGACATTTTGTTCCGCTCAGGCTGGCCTTGTGAATACAATTAATCGAGCAGACTGAAGGACAAGCCTGGTGCCTGGTGTCGTCAATCAACCGATCCAAGTGCTTATGAAAACCAAAATGCAAGTGGCTCAGATCAGCAAAGCCGGCGGCGATTTTGAGTTGGTCGAACGCGATATTCCGGAGCCAGGTCCCGGGCAGGTGCGTATCAAGGTAGAAGCCTGCGGGATTTGTCACAGCGATGAACTGGTGAAAGAAGGCCTCTGGCCGGGCCTGCAATATCCACGGGTGCCAGGTCACGAAATTGCCGGGCGCCTTGATGCTCTTGGGGCGGGAGTCGCGGCCTGGAAAATAGGGGATCGGGTCGGCGTTGGCTGGCATGGTGGCCACGACTTCGTCTGCGAGCCGTGTCGACGCGGCGACTTCACTATGTGTGTTAATCGCAAGGTGACAGGAATCGACTATGACGGTGGATACGCCGAATACGTCATCGTACCGGCGGAAACACTCGCGGCTATTCCGGACCAAGTACCCGCGGAAGAAGCCGGACCATTCATGTGCGCAGGCGTGACGGTGTTCAATGCCTTGCGCCACTCCGGCGCGCGTCCAGGCGATGTTGTCGCCGTCCAAGGCATTGGCGGTCTCGGACACCTTGGGATCCAATACGCCCGCAAGATGGGATTCCAAACCATTGCGCTTGGGCGTGGCGCAGACAAGGAAGCGCTAGCCAGAGAACTGGGTGCGCATCATTACATCGATTCGGCCGCTCTCGATACAGTGGCTGAGCTGCAGAAGTTCGGTGGCGCGCAAGTGATTCTGGCGACCGCTCCGAACGCGGCGGCGATCTCTGGTGTGATTGGTGGATTGGGTATAGATGGCAATCTCTTGATTCCGGCTGCGCCCAACGATCCGCTTACCGTGGGCGTGTTTCCATTATTGATGGGTCGCCGGCGAATCTCGGGCTGGTATTCCGGCACCGCCCGGGACTCTCAGGATACTTTGGAATTCAGTGCACTAAGTGATGTGCATCCGATGATCGAAACGTTTCCTCTTACCCGCGTGGCAGAGGCCTACGAACAAATGCACAGCGGCAAGGTGCGTTTTCGCGTTGTCCTTACGATGGGGAGCTGAGCTCCGCGAACACTGCAAAATGCGGTGGAAACGCTTCCCGTCCCGGATGAGGTCTTCGTCCCTTAGTCGGCAGCGGTCCCGGGGCCGCGGGATCGGTTACGTATCGATCTAGATATGCCTACTCGTCCGGCAAGCGTCCATGAGCGTCAACTTAAGGAGAAGGCCGGATCGCGATTCACGGGTAGGGGTGACCAACTTGGTGGGGCGAGGGCCTGCCGCGCCATAGGCTTGGCGGAGGCGGGCTCCCGCACGGCCTTACAAAGTATTAACAGAGACGCTGACGTTGGTGAGTCTCAACGCTGCGCTAGACCGATGCGCGCGCCGACTTGTCCGACGTAGCCTGCTTCAGCCAGTAATCCAGCACCGATGATCTGCCGGCGAAGTCGGAGCCGTTGTCTGCGAGTTTCAGCTGGCACACCCCAACCGCGGTTCCGACTTCGCCATTTTGGCAACGAAGGGCTCAAAGACTCATCGCGCTACGTCGGACAAGTCGGCAAGCGTATTGGAGTAGCCAGACGGTGGGTTAAGCATACCGCCGGCTTCGGCAAAATCATACAGCCGTTCGGGAGCCTCACCCCACCAGGCTGATCCGGCGACTGCCGGACCGGCGGCCCATTTTGATCCCAACGAAAGCCATGTTATTTATGGGGCAGGACACTAGGCTGGTCTTATGAATACAATTAATCGCGAGGAGCTAAAGCAGAAGCTCGAACGAAGAGACGATTTCACGCTGGTCAATTGTTTGGACGAGTGGATGTTTCGGGAAAAGCGGATTCCGGGTTCCCTCCGATTCGAAAAAGTTTTTTTCCGGACGCTCAATCCGAAACGAGAAGTGATTGTCTACTGTTCTAACCCGGGTTGTACGGCCAGCGTTCTGGTCTATCACCAATTCGTCGAGCACGGTTTTCAAAATGTGTGGCATTATCCAGGTGGAATCGCGGATTGGGAAGATGGCGGGTATCCCATGGAAGGCGAAGGCGCGAACTGAAATTAACTTGCCTAAGCGTCCTCCCGATCAGCCACAATTCGTTCAGTCCGGTACTGACCGTTCCCTTTCCACTGGCGCACGATCTCGGCAAATCTCTTCCCGTGTCGCTCGGCGGTTCGACGATCCCCTTCCGAAGGAGCTAGATCCGGACCCTGGTCGCCATTGCTCTGACTCATGACACCCAACCAGGCCCCAAGACGATTGGTGTCTTCGGGGCTCCCGCCGCTCCAATTGTTGCCGGGAGGATCGCCCACAGGGACCCATATCATTCCCATTTGAGCACCAAAAATTGCGAATTGGATCAAAGCATTGAGTTTGTCTCCACTCTGAGACGCTGAGTTTGTAAAAGCAGACCCAAATTTATCCTTCCACTTTTGTGCCATCCAGGGTTTGAAGGCGGTTTCCATGAAGGCTTTCATAACCGCTGATGCGCTGCCCATCAGCGTGGGAGAACCCATGATGATTCCGTCGGCGGTTTCGAGTCTCGCCAAGGTTTCCTCGTTTTTCCATCTGCCGGCATTTACCTCTTCGGCGTGCAGTGCGATCAGTTCAGCCTGTACCGATTCGACGGACCCCGCGCCACTGAGGATGGATTTCGCAACTACTTCCGTGTGGCCATGGATCGTGTGGTAAAGCACAGCAATTTTAGTCATGTAAACTTCCTTTTACGAAAACGCATTACGGTCGGAACCACGCAAAGTGTGACCACGTTTTTTGGCAGTTTAGCGGCTTCGCAGGCTCTTTCTGTCAAAATCGCCGCGAGAATTTGTCGAATTCTTACAGAGAAGAAGTAGCGAACCGCGTCAATTCTTTCACCGATTTCCAGCGCCAGGATCCATGCGATATCGACGTGGGGTGAACGCTGTGAGCCGTTTGAAAACGGCGCCGAAGTGGCTTTGACTGCTGAAGCCGGTCTCCACGGCGATCTGCGCCAAACCCAGCGTTGGGTTTCGGAGCAGTTGCTTCGCTCGTTGAATCCGCTTCAACATTAAGTATTGATGCGGAGACCTCCCGGTTGTAAGGCGCATCGCCGCTAAGAGCCTCGGCATGCCAATCCCGAGAACATTTGCAATTGCTTGGGCACCCACATTCTGTTCCAGGTGCTTATCTATGAATTCGTCGATGAGCTGCATCTGTCGTGGGTTCAAACGGCAGCCTGCTGGTGTCAAAATAGACCGGTACCGGCCATAAGTTCTGATCAAATGCCCTACCAGAACGACGACCAACGATTCGAAGTAAGCTCGATTGAACACCCCCGTTACTCGCATTTCTCGCCCGGCTACCTTGAGCAATTCCAAAACGAATAGGTCCGTCGAAATCTTATCAAATTGTAGGTTCGGGCGTCCGGACACCCGAAGTTCATCCGCGACCGACTCGATCAGGGATTCGCGCAGATGGACCACGACAACCTCTGTCCCGTTCGACCATCCTCCCCGGTGTGGAAGCCCGACGGGAATCGCTCGAGCGAAGCCTGGTTTCGAGAAATAGTCTGGAGCTTTTTGTTTGCGGGTGCTGGCGCCGTCTTCGGCGATGGAACGATAGCCCGCCGAAATTTGGATAAAATCATGTGCGTGTTCGGCAAGTTCTTGGCCATGTGGCCCCCCGATTAGGATGCTCGCTCCAGGTAGATGAAGCTCGTTAGAAAGATTAGGCGCCCAAAAACGGCCTTTGGCGATGATCTTATCTGCCATCTCTGCAAGCGCTCGGTCCAAGAAGCAGCGAGAAACCCAATTTGCCGAGGTTAAGTCGGGCGTCCGGATATCGCAACTAAACTGGACTTAGTAAGGCGCTTTTTCGGGCCCGACGGCCTGAGCGAACCAGCCACATTTCTAGCTGTGGCTGGCTTTTCCTGGCTATTGGCTGTTTTTGAGTTTGTTAACCCGTGAAAGAAACAGCTTCAGAATCGGCGAATCGTTGGCACTACGATAGCCGATTGAGAGATCGATCTTCGGTGTATGGCCACGAAGAGGCCGTGTCGTGACGGTCATCGGTAGAAAAACTCTGGCGTAAATCGGAAGCAGAGCAACCGCACGAGTTGACTCGATCAACGACATGGCGGCGCCCAGGTTGTCCACTTCATGAACCGGTCTGATAACAATACCGTTACCTTTCAGATACCGGTCAATGGCTAATCGCAGCGCCTGGGGGCCGCCCGGATGGGCCGAGAGCGCTCCCAGTGATATTCAGAAATCGTTCGTTCACGATCTCTCGAATTCCGATGGCTGACCGTTTGGTCAAAGGATGATCTTTTGGCAGATAGACCTCAAGAGGCTCTTCAATCGGCCGGATGTACTGGAGCTCGGATCCGCCATCTTCTTGGCGAAGAAAGGCGAGATCAACTAGGCCCTGGGTCACCGCAACCGCCAACTGCGGCGAGTTTTGCGTCGAGATCACCACGTGAATGTGTGGTAATTGGTCACGCAGGATATCCAGCGCTTTTGGTAACCAGATTGAATCTTGGCCAATCATAAAACCAAGAGTGAAACTAGGCTTGGGAGGATTCGCGACTTGCCGGGCTGATCGTACCGCCGTGTCCGCTTGCGAGAGCATCAACCGCGCATGATCGAGAAAGACCCGCCCAGCGGGGGTAAGCTGTACGCCACGAGCACTTCTTCGAAATAGAGCGATTCCAATTTCGTGCTCAAGATCACGAATCTGACGGCTCAACGAGGGCTAAGTTATGCGCAGTCGTTCTTCCGCCGCAAGTTTGAAACTGCCCGCTTCAGCCACCGCGACGAAATAACGAAGATGCCGAAGTTCCATGCTTTGATTATGCCTTTGAAGCATAGCGTTTCAGCTAAGAAAGCAATTCCTTTCTGAAACCTCAGGGGCAAGAATCGCTGACAAACAATTAGAGACACAATAATTATGCCTCAATCATTAAGTGGGAAAGTCGCTCTAGTTACCGGAGGATCACGAGGAATCGGTGCCGCCATTGCTAAACGACTGGCAACAGATGGCGCTCATGTTGCCATCACTTACGCCAAGGACGGCAATTCGGCCTCGGCCGTTGTCAAAGCGATCGAAGCCGGCGGCGGAAAAGCGTTAGCCATCAAAGCAGACGCTTCTGATCCCAAAGCGATCCAAACCGCGGTTGAAGAGACGGTCAAGACCTTTGCCCGCCTCGATATCCTGGTAAACAATGCGGGCACTGCCATTCCAAAGCCGTTCGAAGAAACGACGGTCGAGGAAATGGATCGGGTCATTGACCTGAACTTCCGTGGCGTAATGATCGCCACGCAGTCTGCGCTGAAGTATATGCAAAGCGGCAGCCGTATCATTATGATTGGGTCGTGCGTCGGCGAACGTATGATGACGCCGGGGCTAGTCGCCTATTCAGCGACGAAAGGAGCCGTGAAGATGTTTACGCAAGGCCTGTCCCGGGAACTGGGCCGTCGGGCTATCACCGTCAACAATGTTCAGCCCGGCCCCATCGACACAGACCTGAATCCGGCAGCCGGTGACTGGGCTACGCCCCAGATCGCTGCCACCGCCCTGGGTCGCTACGGGCATGCCGACGAGGTCGCTTCACTGGTCGCATTTATCGCGAGTCCGGAGGCTTCCTACATTACGGGTGCCAATTTAACTGTCGACGGTGGAACAAACGCATGAGTGGCGCCCCCGGCAAATACAGGTTCACTCCAAGCCCAAGGACGATGCGACGTGAAACGACAGTCGAATTTTTCGAAGCTGGGCTTTAGGCGGGACGAACGAGCCCCATCCTTTTTATGCGGGAAATTAAGGTAGTCGGCTTCACTCCCAATAGCCGGGCCGCGCCATCGGCTCCTTTGATTTTCCAGCCTGTCTTCTGCAGAACCGCAAAGATATTCTCGCATTCGCGACGACGGACCTCTGCCTCGGTAAGAAATCCCGCCTCCTCTCGTTCGTTGCCTGTCTGCTTTAAAGCAGCCAGATCAATCGAGGCGCCATTGGCGGGAACATCGAACGCGATCGGTCCGCCTTGAGTTAAGATGACGGCGCGTTCGATGACGTTGCGTAACTCTCGAATATTCCCAGGCCAATCATACTTCTGGAGATTTTGTATACCGAGCCGCGTCAGTATAGGTCTGGCACAACCGAATTCCTTCACCGATAAGTCGATGAAATGCTTCGCCAAAAGAGGAATGTCTTCCTTCCGGTCCCGTAACGGTGCGACAGTCAATGGAAAGACGTT
>JAFAIO010000198.1 GCA_019236675.1 Verrucomicrobiota bacterium | reverse complement strand
CGGCGTTACCAACGCAGCCAGATCCAGGCGGCTGCCCACGTTCTCGAAAGCCAGATATCAAACGGAACCCGGCCGATTATCGGTCTTAACCGGTATGCGCTCGAAGATCTGGCCTGGCCTGACCTGGAGACTATCCGTACCGGTGCGAAGAAAAAGAAGATACATCAGGAGCGAGTTGAAGACTTTCACAGGCGACACGCCGGCGAATCCGAACGAGCGCTGGACCGCCTAGCCGCGGTCGTTGAGCATGGTGGTAACACTTTCTCCGAGCTGATCAACTGCGTGGAACACTGTTCTCTCGGCCAGATAACCGCTCGTCTCGCCGAGGTCGTCGGACGATTTCGCCCAATGGTATAACCGCGAACAGATTAACCGCGAATGGACACGAATCGACGCGAATAAAGAAAGACTTGAACCGCGGATGGACGCAGATTTACGCAGATTAAATTGATACGAAACAGGCGGCGGTATCTTTCCGAGATTGTCTGCTTCAGTCTGTGTTCATCTGCGGTTGGTTTTGTCTTTTATTCGCGTCGATTCGTGTCCATTCGCGGTTGCTTTATGTTCCTTCGTGGTTTCAAAGTGTTGCGCGAATGCCGGTGAATAGCGGAACGATTCGGGAACTCGACCGTCGAGCGAAGATCCTGGTCTGGTTCGGTGCGCTTGTGCTCAAACTCCTGATGCGGACACTCCGCTGCGAGGTTAAGGATGAAGCCGGGTTTTTCTCCGAGAATGCTCCTAAATCCGTAGTGGCATTGATCTGGCATAATCGGATGTTGGGGTTAACTACGGCGTTTAGCAGGCATTATCCCGCTCGAAAAGGAGCGCTGGTCTTAACCAGCGCCAGCCGGGATGGAGCTTATCTGGCGGAGTTCGTCCGGAATTTTGGTGTGGGCTCGGTCCGCGGATCGACTTCTCGGCGTGGCAGTGCCGCGTTGCTCGACCTGGTGCGTAAACTGAGCGAGGGCTATGACATTTGTATCACGCCCGACGGGCCTCGCGGTCCCCGATATTCTTTGGGTCCTGGAGCGGTTTTATTAGCTCAGCTTTGCAATGTCCCATTAATGCCTCTGCTGATCGAATACAGCAGCTATTGGCGGCTGAAGTCGTGGGATGGTTTTGCGATCCCGAAACCATTTTCCAAAGTTGCGGTTACCATCATGCCCTTCATCGAAATCGCTCCTACGGTCGGCGACGGAAAATTCGAAGCCGAACGCCTCCGAGTCCAAGCCATCATGACCGAGCGACTAACGATGCGTTAGCGTTCAACGTTTGGCGTTTCATTGTTGGCCGCGTGGCCCGTAAAGACGCGATTTCGCGCCACTGATAGGTACCATCAGTCCCATAAGTCTCATTCGTCCGAGCTACCACAGAAAGTCGCAAACTCCGAACAGTGAACGTTGAATCACTAACCCCAAAAAGCTGACCGGTCGGCGCATAGTCGAGAACTTGCACCGACCGGTCCCTTTGGCTTCTGGCTGGAGAAGATTTTAGTTGGCTGCTGTTATTCTTCTTTGAGTCCCGCTCTCGACAAACTTTCGATCCACACTGGGTTCGTAATCTCTGTAATTAGTTGGTCTCAATGGGTTTCCGGGTTCGTCTTATTCGCTACTCGAGAAACTATTAAGCAGCCGCAATGCCACGCGGTTTTTTATGCCAGGGGCCAACCCTGTTTTTTTGGCATTTCTCGAGGAGAAATTTTTTGTGAGAAACTTTTTGGATCGCTAAGATCCGATCCTTCCACCACCAACTTTTATCCCGGAACTGGGATACATCTTTGCCGGAACTGGGACGGTGCTGCTTTGCGGAGGGGAGCCGCCTTCCGTGTGTCCTTACGCGAGGCGATCCCCTGCTTCTGTTGCGTCTTTCGTCCGAATCGCGTTGTTAGCCGCCGCTCCCTTGAGCGTGTAGCCGGCCCATAAACGTGCAACCTCGCATGGCGTGGCACGGTCCGCCTCCGCAGTTTACGGCGCGACAGGTTCTCCGGGGCGTCGCGGTTGTGGCACACGAAACACGTTGCTCACGGTCTCTGGTCGGGTACGCACCACGACACCGGACGCCCAATGCAACGCCCCTCCGTCATGGCTCCGATGTTGCTTGCTGCACTGCTCCTGACGCTCGCATCCGTTCACGCTCGTTTCCGCACGTTGCCGGCGATCACGGCGTTCCCGGCGCTGCCGGCGTTCCCGGCCTCACCTCCACCCGGCACCGCCACCATTCCTTCAGAATCCTGGCGCCAAGCTTTTCCGAATAAAATTTGATGGCTGGCTCGTTCCAGTCTAGGACAGTCCATTCCACTCGAACGCAATCTCGTTCCCGAGCGATTCGAAAGAGCTCTTGGAACAAAGCCGTAGCGATACCGCCGCGCCGAAACTCTGGAAGAACAAAAAGATCTTCCAGATAGATTCCAGCGCGGCCGACGAAAGTAGAGAAGGTTTGGAAAAACAGAGCGAACCCAACTGGTTTTCGGGATATCTCCGCCAATAAAACTTCAACCATTGGCTGAGGTCTCACCAACGCGCGCCGTAAATCTTCCGGCGTAGATACGACTTCGTGGCTGAGTTTTTCGTAAACCGCCAGGTCCACCACGAGGCGGTGAACGGTTTCTGCATCCTCGGGTTGCGCGAACCGGATCTGGAGATCGCTCATGGTGGAAAAATTGGACAGGGAAGTCTTCTATGCTACAAACGCGTGCATGAGATTGCTAGTAACGGGCGGCTGCGGCTTCATTGGAAGCAATTTCATCCGCTACGTTCTGGAACATTACGACCCGGAGAGCATTACCAATGTGGACCTTTTGACCTATGCGGGTTCACTCAATACCACTGCCGATCTGGCTCAACGGTTCGGGGACCGGTACGAGTTCATTCGGGCCGATATCGCGGACCGGAAACGAATGAATGAGATTTTGTCCGCGCATAGTTACTTCGGTCTCATCAATTTCGCAGCGGAAAGCCACGTCGATCGCAGCATCATTTCTCCCGCCGATTTTATTTACAGCAATGTGGTTGGAACCACAGTGCTTTTGGATGCCGCTCGCCGGCATGGCGTAAAGCGGTTTTTACAGGTGTCAACCGACGAGGTGTACGGCTCCAATGATCTGCCGGTCTCCGAGAATGCGCCCCTGAATCCCAGCTCTCCTTATTCTGCCAGCAAATCCGCCGCCGACCTCTTAGCCTTGTCTTACCACAAAACCTATGGGCAAGATATCGTGATCACGCGATCCTCGAACAACTTTGGCCCGTTTCAGTATCCCGAAAAACTGATTCCGTTAATGATTCTGCGGGCGCTGGCAAATGGATCGTTACCGGTTTATGGCGACGGCTTATATATGCGGGACTGGTTGTACGTAGAGGACCATTGCGCCGCGGTTTTTGATGTGCTGATGAACGGCGTGTCCGGCTCGATCTATAACGTTGCTTCCGGTTCAGAGCAAAAGAACATCGACGTCGTCAAGATGATCCTAAAGCATCTGAATCGGACTGAAGACCTGATCACTTACGTAAAAGACAGGCCGGCGCATGACCGCAGGTATAGTCTCGATGCTTCAAGACTCAGAAACGAGATCGGTTGGAAACCCCTGCACGACTTTGAATCGACCTTGTTGCGAACCGTCGACTGGTACCGGGTCAATGAGGCGTGGTGGCGCTCCGTTCTGGCAGCGGAACAAGCGGCGGAGCGTTGAAGTGCGGCTCGGACGAAAGTAATCAGTAATCAGTAGGTCAGTAATCAGTTTAGGAGCTAGGAGCTATAATCTAGGAGCTAGGAGGCGGCCGCGCACTTGGAGCGCAAACTGTAAATAACAATGAAAGGGGAACTGATTGCTGCGGAGTTGGCAAACAACGTAACAAGTAGGTGTCACTGGTCGCTTCCGTGGCCCGGTCAAAACGCAGAGACTTCACTACCCTGTCAAGCGTTGTTCCGATCGCCGGCACACCTCCTAGCTCCTAAACTCATTACTGACCTACTGA
>JAFAIO010000164.1 GCA_019236675.1 Verrucomicrobiota bacterium | reverse complement strand
CAACAACTTCAATTGGCGCGGTGTCCTGCTCGTTGCGTGTGCGATCGCTTTGTTGGGAGGCTTCTTCTTCTCTCGCAGCGGTGCGTACGGAAACGTTGAAGACATTCCTTACACGGATTTCCAGCAATACCTCGATGAGGGGCGGATCAGCAAAGATGAACCTTTGCAGCTCGTGGTGACGGAAGGGAAACCGACGCAAATTCTACGGGGTGCCTTTGATAAGGAACACCGGCCGGGAGCCGGTTCCACGGCGCCAGATCACTTCAAAACCACGGTCTTTTTGGAATTCAATAAAGACCTCAAGTCCGAACTGGAAGCCAAGGGATACAAGGTCGATATCCGGGCTGATTCTGACGTGATGTTCACCGCGCTGATGCAAATCGCGCCCATCGTGTTCATCATGGTCATCCTCTACTTTTTCTTCCGCCAGCAGATCCGAAACGCCGGGCGCGGCGCCTTGTCTTTTGGGAAGAGCAAAGCTCGAATGCTGGCTAGGGACCGCAACCGGGTGACGTTCAAGGACGTTGCCGGGGTTGAAGAGGCTAAAGAAGAAGTTCAGGAAATCGTCGACTTTCTGAAGGACCCGAAAAAGTTTCAAAAGCTGGGTGGGCGGATTCCTAAAGGCGTGTTGATGGTTGGCCCTCCCGGTACCGGGAAGACGTTGTTAGCGCGGGCTATCGCTGGCGAAGCGGATGTGCCTTTCTTCAGTATTAGCGGCTCCGATTTCGTGGAAATGTTTGTCGGCGTGGGTGCCTCGCGGGTTCGAGATATGTTCGAACAAGGCAAGAAATCAGCGCCCTGCATCATCTTCATAGACGAGATCGACGCGGTTGGCAGGCATCGTGGTCACGGCTTAGGCGGTGGGCATGATGAACGGGAGCAGACGTTGAATGCGTTGCTGGTGGAGATGGACGGATTCGATACCCAAGAGGGCGTTATCATCATCGCTGCAACGAACCGGCCCGATGTGTTGGATCCCGCCCTGTTGCGTCCTGGCCGTTTTGATCGCCAGATCACGGTGAATCTGCCTGACGTGAAGGGACGAGAAGAGATTCTGCGAGTGCACGCTAAACGAGTTAAGTTAGCCGAGGGAGTCGATCTTGCCGTGGTGGCACGCGGGACTCCCGGGTACTCCGGGGCAGAGCTGGCCAACGTGATCAACGAGGCAGCGTTGCTGGCGGCTCGTCGAGGTCTTAAAGCGATCACCATGGCCGAGTTGGAAGAAGCTCGGGATAAGGTGCGCTGGGGTAAGGAACGCCGAAGCTTAGCTATCAGCGAAAAAGAGAAGGAAAATACGGCGTACCATGAGGCAGGCCATGCCCTGCTTTGCGAGGTTTTGGATCACACCGATCCGGTCCATAAGGTGACCATTATTCCGCGTGGCCCGTCGCTTGGGTCCACCATGTATTTGCCGTTGGAGGACAAATACAACAACCGGAAGAACGAACTGCTTGATCGCTTAGTTGTGATCATGGGCGGCCGAGTCGCTGAAGAGATGATCTTTGGGGACGTCACAAGTGGCGCTTCTGGAGACATCCGCATGGCGACTGGAATCGCGCGCAAGATGGTGTGCGAATGGGGCATGAGCGAGCGACTCGGTATGGTCGAGTACGGTGAGCACGAAGATTACGTGTTCTTGGGCCGGGATATTGCCAGGTCGAGAGCGTATAGCGAGGCGACCGCCCAGGAGATCGACCGCGAAGTGAAACGTCTGTGCGACGACGCCTATCAGCGCGCCATGAAACATTTGACCCAGCGTAAAGAGATCCTAATTGCGATCGCAAAGGCGCTGTTGGAATACGAAACGCTGGATGGAAGCCAGGTCCGCGAGATCATCAACAACGGCAAGTTGCTGAATCCGCCTCCGCCGATTCCATCAACCCCGGTAGATAATCGCCCGGAAGAATCGCGGTTGCCGCGGCCGGAAGGGTTAGGTGGTCTAACCGAGGCGCCGGTTTAGTTTTGATAGCCGATAGCCAATAGCCAAGAATCGGCAGAGAAGAGTTTATGAGAAGGGCCGCACAAGCGGCCCTTTTTGTTTTTCCTTGGAGCGCTGCCTCGCTCTTGTCCTCCGAAGCTTTAGCGAAGGGGGATGCGAGGCCGAAACGGGTTACAACCCCTGGAGGGGAGCCGCCTAAGACTGTTGCCAGACCCAACGCGGGTTTCTTCTTATCGCGTAAAACGGCTGAATCATTAGGCATCAGGCGGCTCCCGCGAATCACCCAGCGCGTTCCCATCGATCTTTGTTCGTGCGAAAACCGAACCGAGCACCAATAGATGAAATCGCGCGACGAGACGTTCCCGGGAGCCGCCTGTTGCCGGACGTTTCGGCCACACAAGCGATAGAAATAATGAGGCGGGGTCATCGTACGCATGCCAAAGCGGCTCCCCTCCAGGGGCACCACCCCTATCGGCCTCGCATCCCCCTTCGCTAAAGCTTCGGAGGACAAGAGCGAGGCAGCGCTCCACGTACTTTCCTAGCCCCAAGGTCCCATTAAATTGTTCAAAACCTACCTTAAATTGTTCTCTAGTTGACGCCCGGGAGGGGTCCAGTTAATTGGCAGAGTCCTTCAACGAGATTGGAACAGATCAAATGACAAGAATTGGTATTAACGGTTTTGGACGAATCGGACGTTTAGTCTTTCGAGCGATCGTGGAGCAAGGGCTGCTAGGCAAAGAAGTGGATGTCGTGGCGCTCAACGACATCGTGCCCGCGGACAATCTAGCTTACCTGCTCAAGTACGACTCCACTCAGGGACGTTTTCAAGGTGAGGTCACCAGTGCAAAATCCAGCACGGATCTGGAGCACGACGATATTTTAGTGGTCAATGGTCACGAGATTCGCTGTCTGGCAATCAAACAGGGGCCGGCGGCGCTTCCTTGGGGCAAACTCGGTTGCGAAATTGTGATCGAGTCGACTGGGTTGTTTACTGCGGCCGAGAAAGCGAAAGGACACATCGAAGCCGGTGCCAGGAAAGTGATCATTTCGGCTCCTGCTAAAGGTGAAGACATCACCGTATGCATGGGAGTCAACCATGAAAAGTATGATGCCTCGAAGCATCACATCATTTCTAACGCGAGCTGCACGACCAATTGTCTGGCTCCGGTGGTTCACGTCCTATTGAAAGAAGGGTTCGGAGTCGAGGAAGGGCTGATGACGACCATTCATAGCTATACCGCGACTCAGAAGACTGTGGATGGACCTTCTCTTAAGGATTGGAAGGGTGGCCGGGCCGCAGCCATTAATATCATCCCATCGACCACAGGCGCCGCTAAGGCGGTAGGTTTGGTGTGCCCGGAGGTTAAAGGCAAATTAACCGGTATGTCTTTCCGAGTTCCGACTCCGGCGGTCTCGGTCGTTGATTTGACCGTTCGCACGGTGAAGGAGACGAGCTACGCTGAGATCAGCGCAAAAATGAAAGCGGCCAGCGAGACCTATCTCAAGGGTATTCTTAGTTATACCGAAGATGAAGTGGCCTCGAGCGACTTCCTGCATGACAGCCATTCCAGCATCTTTGATGCGGGCGCCGGGATCGAATTGAACAATCGTTTCTTCAAATTGGTTAGCTGGTACGACAACGAGTGGGGCTACTCCCAGCGTTGTGTGGATCTGCTCAAGTACATTCTCTAATAGGAGCGAGCGGTTATGGCGAAGCTCTCGGTGCGCGATCTCGCGGTAAAAGGGCGTCGGGTTCTCACCCGCGTCGATTTCAATGTTCCCACAGAAGAAACGGATACCGGGCCACGGATTACCGATGATACCCGGATGCGTGAAAGCCTTCCCACGATCGAGTTGATCCGCAAGGGAGGCGGAAAAGTGGTATTATTGGCACACTTCGGAAGGCCAAAAGGCAAGCCGAACCCCAAATACTCGCTAAAGCCGGTCGCTGATCACCTGAGTGAGTTATTGGGGACCAAGGTCGAGTTTTCGCCTGAAGTCGTCGGACCTGCGGCTGAGGCTGCTTCGAAAGCGTTGCCGGAGGGCGGTGTGCTTTTGATCGAGAATGTTCGCTTCTATGAGGGAGAAGAAGCCAACAATCCGGAGTTCGCTAAGCAACTGGCAAGGTTAGGCGATGTATACGTCAATGACGCTTTCGGCGCTGCGCACCGAGCGCATGCCAGCACGGCCGGTGTCGCCCAATTCCTACAACCAGCCGCTATGGGTCTCCTGATGGAGCGGGAGTTGAAATATTTGCAGGACGAACTGACAGCGCCGGAGCGCCCATTCCTGGTCATTCTGGGAGGCGCGAAGGTCTCGGATAAGATCGGAGTCATCAAATCGCTGATGGAGAGAGCGGACGTGTTCCTGATCGGAGGAGCCATGGCCTACACGTTTTATCGGGCCTTGGGCATTCCGACTGGAGCGAGCCGCGTAGAAGAGGACAAGGTCCATCTGGCACACGAGCTCTTAAGTTTGGCCGAAAAGAAGGGGATTAAGTTCCTCCTGCCGGTAGACAACATCGAGACTGATGAATTTCGGGCGGGAGCAAACTCTCGCAATACACCGGTTCTGAGCAAAGAAAAGGGAATCACCGAGGGGTGGCAAGCCGTGGATATCGGGCAAGAGACGGTTCGACTTTATCGAGCAGAAATTACTAAGGCAAAGACGATCCTCTGGAACGGACCGGTCGGCGTGTTCGAGATTCCAGACTTTGCCAATGGCACTCGGCAATTAGCGATCGCCCTGGCGGAGTCAGGAGCCAAGACCATCATCGGTGGTGGGGACTCGGTCACCGCGGTGAATCAATTTGGGTTAACCGACAAAATGACTTTTATTTCGACCGGCGGCGGCGCTTCTTTGGAGCTACTGGAAGGGAAAGTGTTGCCGGGAGTCGAGGCACTCTCGGATAAATCTTCCGCCGACTGACAAGCTCCGTAGGAGCGACATCTTTATAGTAAGCATGCGTAAGAAGATTCTGGCGGCCAATTGGAAGATGAACCTCACTCACGTCGAGGCGGAATCTTATGTGCAGACGTTTCTGAATGAGGTCGGCGAGGTGACCGATGTGGAGATCGTGATCATCCCGTCATTCACTTCTATTCCCACCCTGGCTCAAGCCTCGAATAACGCGCCGTTTATCCGTCTCGGAGCCCAAAATCTGCACTGGGAGAAAAATGGAGCTTTCACGGGGGAGATCAGCGCGACGATGCTCCGAGCGTTGTTCGTTAAATATGTGATCATCGGGCACAGCGAACGCAGAGCCTTGTTCGGAGAAACCGATGAGACGGTGCAAAAGAAGGTTCACACCGCCTTGGAGGCGGGGCTACGACCCATCATGTGTGTTGGCGAGACCCTCGCGGAACGGGAGGCGGGCGCTGTTCAAAAAGTTCTGCGCCGGCAAGTGGAGGAGGGCTTGAAAGGGGTTAGCGCTGATCACCTGTCCGAGATTGTCTTAGCCTACGAGCCGGTTTGGGCGATTGGCACGGGCAGGACGGCTACTCCAGCCCAAGCAGAAGAAGTTCACGCATTTTTGCGGTCGATAATCCGCGAGATCTTCGATCAAACCGCTGCCGATCGGACACGGATTCAGTATGGTGGAAGTGTTAAACCCGAGAACGCCGAGGAGTTGATGCGCGAGCCGAATATTGATGGCGCGCTGGTCGGCGGCGCCAGCCTGGACGCACACAGTTTTGCCCGGATCGTTCGTGCGTCGGAAAAGGCGTTGGGCTGAAGGCGTCTAAGCCTTCAGAATAGCAAATAGCAAATAGCAGATAGCAAATTTGGGGCGTCGGCCCGACTTTGGGGCGAGGCTACTGAATGGCCGGATCCGGTTAGCAAGGGGACATCGCGATCAGCTGCCTATTCGCGTTTTGGGCCGGACCGTTGCCGAGCCGGGAATTGGGTGTGGCCGCGGTCTGGGTGTGATTAAACTGTCTTGTCCTGTGCGCGAATAACACGCTGGGTTCGGCCACGACGGCTCGGCGGGCGAATTGGCCTTAGTCGATTCTAGGTGGTACCAGCGGCCCGGCCTTGAGCAAATTCTCAAGACGTTCGGGAGCCTCGCCCCACCAAGTTGCGGCGGCTCAAAGGGTTCCTACCGATTCGGCCTCGCAAGCGAGGCGCGCTCCACGAAGGCTTAAGAGTTCTTCGCTGCCGGGGTAGCGCTGGCTTGTTTCTTCTCTTCTTGAGTCGGCCGGACCTTTACTTTTTGGCCGGCGGCTAAACTGTCGGGAGGGTTGATGATAATTCGGTCGTCCGGGCCCACTCCTTGGGTCACCTCCAATTGGTTCCCTAGGTCGCGGCCGATCTTTATCTTTTTCAACTCCACAACATTGTTTTGGTCCACGACGCCAACTGCAGCGCCTTCGGATCGGAAGAGCAGGGTGTTTGCCGGGACCAGCACGGACCGGTTGTTAGATCCCGTAACCAACCGGACTTGGGTATAAGCGCCGGGAAATAATTCACCTGACTCATTAGGGACATCGACTTCCGTGAGTAACGTGCGCGAGTTAGGATCGATAGCACCTGCGGTGCGAACCACTTTGCCGGTAAACTCTCTACCGGGAAATTCGTTGAACCTCAATTCAGCGCTTGCTCCGACGGCGACATCTTGAGCCATGTTCTCGGGCACGTTGATATAGACCCGCAGCGGTTTTACTTGCGCCACGATGAAGAGCGGATTGCCCGAACCGGAGTTAACCAGGGCTCCGATATCCGTATTTCTCGCAGTTACAATTCCGTCAAATGGGGCTTTGACGGTCTTGAAATCCTCAAGTGCTTGCAGGCTCAGCACTGCAGCTTCATCCGCATTGACGGTCGCTTGTTTTACTCCCAAGTCGCTAGCGGCGGTATCAAAATCTTGTTGTGCGATCACGCGCCGTTGAAGCAGATCCTGATCCCGACGGTAAGTGACGCGAGAGAGATCGAGAGCCGCTTGGGCTTCCTTCAAGGTTGCCTTAGACTGGTTCAATTGCTGGTCGACCTGAGGGGTATCGATCTCGCCTAGAATGTCGCCCGCTTTCACCTGGGCGCCTATATCAAAATACCATTTCTTTAGATAGCCGCTGGTTTGAGCGAAGACCGGCGCCTGCACGTAGGCCTGGGTTTGTCCTGGTAGCTCCACCGAAACTCCAGTGGCTAACCGCTCCGGTTTAACCACCGAAACCGTCTGCTCGGAAGCGGCTTGGTTTGCCTGTTGCTCAAGCTTCTCAGTGGCGGCCGACCGGATCATTAAACCGTATACCGCGAGCGCTGCCAAGCAGGCGAGGCCGACGAACAAAAAAAGGAGTAGCCGGCCGCTTCGACGGGGCTCACGCTTCGCACCAGGCGACCCTTGCGCCGGAGTAGAGTGTTTTTTTTGGTTCGGTTGAAGAACGGTTTCGTCCATATAGTTCAATTTCGAAAGAAGCCTAAATCATGGTTTCGCGGATTCCGGTTTCTCGGCCTGCTCCGGGAATTGGTAGCGGCGCCTGACCATCATGAAGACCGTGGGTACAAAAAACAGGGTACCGACTGTCGCCAGAATTAGTCCACCAATGACGGCTCGGCCAAGGGGCGCGTTCTGTTCACCACCTTCACCCAAGCTCAATGCCATGGGCACCATACCGATAATCATCGCGAGCGCGGTCATGACGACAGGTCTTAAACGAATGTATCCGGCCTGCAACGCAGCCTGATAAGAGTCTCTCACTTCGAGTAACTTTTCATTAGCGAAAGTGATCACCAAGACACTGTTGGAAGTGGCGACTCCCATACACATGATTGTGCCCATCAGTGCGGGAACGCTCAGGGTAGTGCCAGTAATAAATAGGATCCAGACGATGCCGGCCAAGGCGCAAGGAAGCGCCGTGATAATAATAAACGGTTCAGTCCAGGACTGAAAATTTACTACCATCAACAGATAAACCAGGACTATGGAAAAGATTAAGCCGAAATACAGGCCGGTGAACGAGGACTCCATTGTTTTGGTCTGTCCGCGAACAATCAGCAGACTCCCTTTAGGTAAATCCTTCTTCGAGGCATCTACTAGTTTCTGGACTTGGTTCGACACATACCCCAGATCCTTTCCATCGACGTTGCCGTATATGTTAATCACTGGCCTGATATCGTAGTGGTCCACCACTGGGGAAGTCGTGCTGCGAGAGATAGTGGCAACGTTAGCCAATATCTGAGGGGCCGCTCCGACCCCGCCAAGAATCGGCAAATTACGGAGCGCATCCAGCGAATCCATCTGGTATTGGGGCTCCATGGTGCTGACCTGATAGTTGACACCGTTTTTCGGATCGACCCAAAAGTTTTGAGTAGTCGACTGTGAACCAGCCAGGGCTCCCAGCACACTATTGGCGACATTCTGCTCCTGAATACCGAGCATGGAAGCCTTGGTTCTATCAACGGTTACATTGAAACGGGGAACATCATTTGGTTCCTGAATACGCAAATCCACTAACCCAGGGACTCTGCGCATCTGGCTCATCAACCGGCTGGCAAATTGGAAATTCGCGTTCTTATTCAGGCCCTGTACCTGTATGTTGATAGGTGCAGGCAGCCCGAAGTTAAGGATCTGCGCGACGATGTCGGCCGGAGGAAACCAGAACTCAACGTCGGGAAATTGCTGAGGCATCTGCCGCCGGATAGCTCGTATGATTTGGTTGGTCGGACCGTGATTTTCTTTTAGCGATACCAGAATATCTCCATCCGCTGCACTGGTGGTCCCGCTGGTGTTGTAAGAGAGATTGATACCGCTATAAGGGATGCCCAGGTTATCAATGATACCGTCGAGTTGATTGACAGGGATTATCTCTCGCAGCATGTGTTCGATCTCATCTGTAGTACGCGCCGTTTCTTCGATACGGGTCCCCGCTTTCATCCGGATATGCATATCGAACCGCCCGGCATCCACGCTGGGGAAGAAGTCTTCACCGAGGAATGGAAAGAGACCCAAGGACACGACCGCGAAGGCCAGAACCGAAACCACCGTAATTTTCGGGTGACGCAAACAGATGCTTAACAGGTCGCGATATCCTTCTCGGAACTTGTTGAAATTGGCCTCAAAGCTCTGTGAGATTCTGCCAAAAATTGTTTTTGGAGTTGCCGGCTCATGTGAGCGATGGCGATCCAGTTCGGGTGGAAGCAGGTATTTCGCGAAAGTGGGAACTACCGTTCGAGACAGAAGGTAGGAAGCCAGCATGGCAAACACGACGGCTTCCGCCAGCGGCACAAAGAGGTACTTGGCCGTGCCAGCCAGAAAGAAAATAGGGACAAAGACAATGCAAATACAGAGGGTCGACACCAGAGCCGGGACAGCGATCTGAGCGGCACCCTGCAGGATACAGTGATGCATATCGCCGCCCTCGGCCATGTTTCGATGGATGTTCTCAATCTCGACGGTGGCATCGTCGACCAGAATACCGACGGCCAGCGCCATTCCACCGAGCGTCATGATATTGATCGTTTCGCCGAGCATGCTCAGCACCACGATGGAGCAGAGAATAGAAAGCGGAATGGAGATACAAATGATCAACGTGCTGCGCCAACTGCTCAGGAACAAGAGGATCATCAACGCGGTTAAGGCGGCAGCGATGACGGCTTCACGGATCACGTTTTGAATAGCGGCGCTGACGAAGATCGATTGGTCCGTCAATAAGGTCAGATTCAAATTCTCTGAGCCAGGGGGAAGCGTTTGCTTGATCTGTGGCAGTAATTTTTTTGCGCCGTCGACGATATCCAATGTCGAAGCAGCACCGATTTTCTGGACGTCTAGCATCGCCGCTCGGGAACCGTCAAAACGGACCACGTTGGTTTGAGGTATGAAACCGTTCCGTACATTGGCGACGTCTCTTACGTAAATCGTGGTGCCATTCGGCAGCGACTTGATCGGCAGCGCGTTCAGTTCGTCAATGGTCTGGGGACTGGAATTTAGATCGACCTGATATTCGAACGGCCCGACCTTCATCGTGCCCGAGGGCAGAATCAGGTTTTGACTGCCCATCGCGTTCACGACATCGGTCGGAGTCATGTTGAGGGCCTGCAGCTTCTGATAATTCAAGTCAACCGAGACGAATCTTTGTTTTCCCCCGTAAGGATAGGGGACCGCGGCCCCTGGGACGGTGATGAGTTGGGTGCGGACAAATTGCAGGGCTAGGTCGTTAAGTTGCTGCTCGGAAAGGTTTTGGCCGGATAGCCCGACACGAAGCACTGGCACATTGGTAGCGGTGTAGGCGATAACCAATGGGGGAGTCATACCCGGCGGCATTTGCCGAAGCGCCGCCTGGGAAATGGAAGTGATCTGGGCAACGCCGGAAGCCAGGCTGGCGTTCGGTTGCAGAAAGACCTTGATTACTGAGATGCCGTAAAGTGACTGCGACTCAATATGCTCGATATTGTCAACGGTGGTCGTCAGCCCTCGTTCAAATAAAGAAGTCACGTGGCTTTCCATTCCCTCTGGGGACATCCCCGCGTAATTCCAGAGGACCGACACCACGGGTATATTGATCGAAGGAAAGATGTCCTTTGGACTCCGCACGATGGCGACGACGCCGGCGATCAGAATCAGAATCGCAAAGACGGTGAACGTGTACGGACGCCTAAGTGCTAAAGCTACGATCCACATGGGTGTTGTTCAGGTTGGAGAAAAGGTCAGCATCCGGACGGGAACGATACTATTTCCTGGGGTCGGAGTAAACCGACAGATTGGTCAAGAAAATCGACCTTGAAGGCCATACGTTTCGGTCAGGTCCTCGTGGTGTCCTTCCGCCTGCGCCGCCTCTGTCGTGGAGCGCTGCCTCGCTTGCGAGGCCGACCTTGAGCATAAAGCGAAAGCTACGGCGAATAGACTCTCCTCGAGTCCTTGCGAACGGAGTGTTGGAGTACCGGGGTATCGGAGTAGCAGTCCTTTTAAGAATCGCGCGCCGCCCACGCGACATTTGAGGTGCTCCGGAACCTATTCCGGGGTCTCGGCCGAGGTTAGGCCTTTCTCCTCGGCTGTCGCCCAAGCTCGCTAGATTCGATTTCCGAAATGAGTCGTTGTACCCGGCCAAGGGCAGCTCGTCCTCGTCTGCTCGTGAGAAGCCGCTCGAATTTCGCAGCCAAGCGGCGGGCATTTTTAATCGTCGATGGTAATCTAGTGGTCCCAATGCGCCGAGAAAGGTTGTCGTACAGATCCGCAAGTTTTGCGATCTGCACGGGCTCTGGTGCATTAAGCAGCTTCTCATCGTAGTCCCGATCTCGTTGGCGCTTGGGGAGTGCCGGATCTTTCGTTAACAGGTCAACGTAATTAGCAATCGTCTTGCCAAACAGCTCTTCGATTTCCTCAACGGCGGTATTGGTGTCTTCAACAACGTCGTGGAGAATGCTGGCCGCGATGGTCGCAGTATCCTTAATTTGGAATACATCTCGTAAGATCCAGCAGACGCGGACCACGTGTACGAAATAGGGAGTCACACCGTCAGCCAATGTCTGTTGACGATGTTTTAGCGCTGAATAGCGAAACGCCTGGAGAATGATCTGAGTCGGCGAATGGAGCTCGGATTTCGGTGCCCCCTGTGGGGTCAGCCAATTCAGTAAGCCCAAATTGCTCTCGATTGCGCCTGCATTTGCCAGCAATTCGGCCTTGGGCGGCAGAATAGTCGGCTCACGCCGAATTATTTTGGTGCTTTTCTTAGAATTAGAACGACGTGGCATCGAATGTCGCGTGCCTTTTTACAAGTGATCGATCACCTATGAAAAGGCGTTTAGCGGGACGGCAATCTGGCCTGCTGCGGCCCGGAGTGTCATTGCGCGCTAGTCGGTCGTTAGAATCGCAGCCGCCGCCGTGTAGCCATGGAGAAAGCTTCGGTTTCCGACAGGACCAATTTCGCCGTTGCAAAACAGCCCGGCGGTTGGGCATGGTCCGAACGCTTGGGCCACAATGCCGGCGTCGTGATTTGAGACCCCAAATAGACCTCGGCCACGCCCGTTGCAGACGAACAAGATAATTCCCAATGATTCCCGGATATTCGCTGCGGTTTCCCGAGCTGCATCCAGAATGTCTTGATGGGCCGATTTCGGGTCTCGAACCTGGAATTGAACGGTTTGTCCGACGCGCGGGTAAGCAGCGACAGCCAGTGCCCCCATTTGGGGGTCCGCTCCAAGAATATTGCGAATCAGGAAATCCCCGCGCTTGAACTCATCGATGTATTCGGACGCAGCCAGTCCGAGAAAAAGGTTATTCCGGACGGCGTTGCGTTCGTCAGCCGGAATCGTCATAAAGGCAGACTCGAGGGTTTGGTAGGCGGAGACGTTACCGATCTCGAGAATAAAATTGTCTTCCGCTTTCGTGATGGGCGATGGGTCGCCGATTGGCCGGCATCCTTGACTTATGAGAGGGCGAAGCTGCAACGGTGACTTGAGGCCGACCAACAAAATCGATGCAGTGGTCAACTCTCCGTCTCGGAACAGGAAGTAATCCGATTGCTTGCCGGCAGCCAACCCTCCGACGATAGGGATTTCAGGATAGGCCTGGTTCCAACTGGCCAACCACTCTTCCATCTCGTGCAAGGCGGGGTTTGCCAGGACGATCCAGCCGCGGCTAACGTCTGGCCGAATATTGGTGAGCTCGTGCCACGACTCTGGTGCGTTAGAATCTATGTCTTCTTCCGAAATGCTGAATACATCGAAGCTATCTTCTGGTAGAACCAGCAACATCAGGCTTAGCCCGGACTGTCCTTCCAATTCAGTCTCAAACCCGATAACGGCGGTCCCGGAGCAGCCGACTAGCCGCGGCACATGGGCGTGGAGACGAATCAATTCCAGCGTGTCTTCCAGGTGAGGTTGCCAGTCTGGAGTGACAAACACAAACCCCAAGGCGGCGTTGGCCCCGAGTTCGGTCCGTAGCTTCGCAGCCAAGGAAACAACCTGCTCCTCGGAATAGACTCCGGCATACAGAAAGGAAGCCGCTTTGACAGTCATGTGCATCAATCTACGAAACCGTAAGCGAGATTCAAAACCTCCTGATGCCGTGTGTCCACTTTTTTAGGCTAGCGTAGCCGGAAATGTGCTCGGAATGCTTAAGATCGCAATCGTTGCGAGTCTTAAGCATTCCGAGCACATTTCCGGCTGATGAGAGTGGTTATTACTGGGGGACCGAGCAGCGAACCTATTGACGAGGTTCGCCTGATCACGAACCGTTCAACGGGAGAGCTGGGTTTCATCTTGGCCGAAGCTTTCTGGCAACGGGGTCATGAAGTGAGTCTTTTCCTCGGGAGACTCTCGCAGTTTCGGCACCCGCAGGCCACCTATTTTGATCGCAACGAAGACGTTCTGCGGATGCTTCGGGAGACGGCGAATTCCCAGACCGTCGACGTGGTGCTGCATGCTGCTGCCTTGGCCGATTTTGAGGTTGCCGCAATTTGGGCGGGTGATCGCCGGATTACCTACGGAAAGGTTGGCAGCGAACACCAAGAATTAGCAGTGGAGCTTGCCCCTAAGGCAAAAGTGATTTCTGAGTTGCGCGCTTGTTTTCCAAACGCCCTGATTATTGGCTGGAAATTGGAGCCGGAGGGGTCTCGCGAAGACCTGATTGGCGAAGCGGTCCACCAAATGCAAAAGAACCGGACGGACGCCTGTGTGATTAACGGCCGAGCGTTCGGTGATGGTTTTGGGTTGTGCACCCCACAGGGTTTGCAAGAGTCCTTTTCCTCGAAACCGGAGCTGGCCGATTTCCTCGTCAAATGGACCGAACGCGTGCGGACGTGAGAAGTGATTTGTGGAGCGCTGCCTCGCTTGCGAGGCCGACCATTGGTGGGGCGAGGCTCCCGAACAACCGTACCCTTATTCCAAAGCTGAGACTTTAGAACGTTCGTACCGTCCGCAAGGCCGAAGCGCCCGCCGAGCCGGTGCTAGTTCGTGCCATGCTACGCAACCTATCGCACCGTTCCCGTGCGGTCCCGGCGTTTATTAGATTGCAACCCATCTCGCTTGTACTATTTTCCGGCTTCATCGCATCGCGCGCGATTAGCTCAGCGGTAGAGCGCTTGCTTCACACGCAAGAAGTCGCAGGTTCGAACCCTGCATCGCGCAAACCAAGTCTGTAAGCCGATTGGCGGCGATTCGGACAGATTACGTGATATCGGATCTGAGGCAGGCGTGCAAATTAGGTGGTGTGGTCCAAACTGAAAACTCGTTTCGACCGGCCTTTGAGAGCAAACGCTCAAGGGTATCGAGAGACTGGCTGGAGAATGCTTCTTTGGTTACTCGCTGATCGCTCCCGACGGCAAAGTATCTATCGATTCGGCCGGTCGCAGGCTTGCAGCCGTGCGACGGGCAATAGAAGCGCGGGATGAAAGCTTTGATCGCTGGCGTCTCCGGGTCGACTGGTCCAAAGCGTTAGGGTCGCGCCTTAGAAGGTCTCACCCCTCTTCTTCTGCTTTTTCCTACTTTTCCTGCGCACACCCCTCAGGATCTAACGCTGGCGAGGGGCCTGGAACAAAGCCAGCTACCTTGTGCATCTCGACAGCGTATTCAGGGTTTATATACCAAGAGCCTTCCGCAGAAAGGTTATCCCGGTCCCAGGGCCAGACGATCAGTGAATCAGTTTCGAACGCGTAATAGTTCGGCCTCCAACTGATGGAATGAATCGCCAGCGTTGCGGTCCGCACCTCCGAGGCACCTAATTCTCCTAATTCTGCATTGGCCAAACGGAAGGTTCGACCAGCCACGCAAATGTCATCTACCAATAACACCCTTTTTCCGCGAACGTATGGCCCCGGACGAACGTGCCACCGCGGCTCGTCAGATATAATGTCTTCGTTGTGCCGGGAAGATAATTTGATCGGAAAAAAATCCAATCTGAAGACCGAGCTCAGATAGACAGCAGGGATAACCCCAGCTTTGGCAATCCCGATGACCAGCTCGGGGCGCCAGTCATTAGCAATTTTCTGAGCCAGATTTGGCAACCATTGTGCAAGCCGGGACCACGGGACTTCCTCAACGCCATCGTGCTCGTGATGGTAGGGATCCAAAGTGCTGTTAGTCATAGTACTTTACTTTCTGTTTACTAACCCTCCGCTCTAGCGCAACCGTTGGTTGGCTCGAGACTTCGCCGCAGTCACAATTGAACGCGATCAAACTCAAAGCCGAAGAAAGGACGAAGCAGCATAGCCACAACCAAAATACATTCACAACAAGGCCACAAAGGCCCCAAGGATTAGAACGGTAGAAACAAGATTCTTTGCGGCCTTCGAGATCTTTGCTGTGAATTATTCTGTTTTTTTTGGGGGGGTGCCGGACTGATGGGCTTGTGTGTGGGGCAAAATATGGCAACAATTTAGGATCGTGTTAGGGCTTTTGTTGGGAACCGGCGATTTCTAGCTCCTTGTTCGTAAGCCATCGCTGCAAATTCGTGATGTTCTAATTTAGTGGAGGAATACCCATGCTTGTATAGGCACGTCGGTATTAGGCGGACCGCCTCGTAGCAGGGCACTAAACTCGGGACCAATCACATCGAAAGTATGTATTTGAGGATCCGTTGTGGGCAGCGGAAATAGCCCAACGGTCTGCGCAAGCGTTTCACCGGAAAGCTTTCCCATGTCGCACGCGACCGTCATGTTGACCGCGACCTCAGGAAACTGGATGATCTCGAGGTTGACTTTGTGGAACGCTTCCACGTTCAAAATACCGGTTAGAAAAATCTGACCCAAATGATCTGTGGTGAAAGTCTGGAAAAAGGTTTTGAGCGCCATGATAGTTACCCTCTGTCCTGCAGCGATCCACCTCAATGCGTCAAACGACGTATTGGAAGATTGGAGTTAGTCATTTGCCCCGCGTTCGTTCGCTCCATAACAAGGCTGAAGGCGCAAGATAGGTAAGGCATTTGGCACGATGCGTTTAGCAGGCGCACGCCAAAGGCATCTATTCTGGATCAACGAGGCATATGGTCCCTTTCCGGGTGCCTTTAAAACCCATTTTCCATTTTAGGCTGGACATAAAATGCAACTACAAACTGCTGAGCCACGACAAGAAGCAGAATTTCGCACGGATCTTGAGTCAGATCTAGCTCTCGGAATGCTGCGGGTGGTTGAGGCTGCGGCCATTGCTGCGGCGCACACGATGGGGCAAGGCGATCGCAAGCTTGCTGATCATGTTGCCACCGAGACCATGCGCAAGGTAATGGAAAGTGTCCCGATGCAAGGGACGATCGTGATCGGCGAGGGCGAGCGCGACGAGGCGCCCATGCTGTACATCGGAGAACAGGTTGGCCGCAAGGACGCCGCCAGGGCCGCCTATCCTCGAGTCGATATTGCAGTCGACCCGCTAGAGGGCACCAACCTGTGTGCTACCGGTTCACCAGGATCGATTACGGTGCTGGCAGCCAGCGAGCGGCAAGGCCTGCTTCACGCTCCCGATTGCTATCTGGAGAAAATCGTGGTCGGACCTTCCTGCAAGGGCGTGGTCGATCTGGATGCGCCGGTCGCCGATAACCTGCGCAATATTGCCGAATCTCTGGACCGTAAAGTTGAGGATTTGGTAATTGTTGTCCTTGAACGCGCTCGACATGAAAAACTGATTGCGGATATCCGCAAGGCTGGGGCTCGCATTCGGCTGATTTCCGACGGCGACCTCACGCCCGGAATCGCATCTGCCATGATTGGGACCGGCGTCCACGCTGTGATGGGCTCCGGCGGAGCTCCTGAAGGTGTCCTCACGGCAGCCGCCCTCCGCTGCCTGAACGGCTATATGGTGGGCCGTCTTACCGGCTATACCGACAAACAACGTGAACGCATGCCCGATATGGGCATTAAAGACGTAAAACAGATTTATACAGCCGAGGACTTGGCTCCAGGCAAAAACATCATCTTCGCCTCCACAGGCGTGACGGAAAGCCCCCTGTTTCGTGGAGTCCGCTTCTTCGGCGATGGTGTCCGGACGTCTTCCCTAATAATGGCGAGAGAGATCGGCAACATACGCTTCGTTGATACCATTCACGTCAACCGGACTGACGAGGCCTATATCCGTTTCGCGTGATTTCTATCCGGTACGAGTGCGAGACTTGGGTGGGCATGGAGGCCGAGCGCAAGCAGAACCGCAATCCGCAGCGGAACTTGGTCAGGCCCGGGTAGAAGCGCTCCGCAAATCGGTGGAGTTCCTATGCCTACTACAGCGGTGAGGCTAAAGCACCTGAGTGGTTAAGAGCCGACACTGTACTGGACCTGGCGAGCGGTCGAGGAGCCGCAGTCGCTAAGATGGCGATTTACCGGCGAGAATTGGAGCGGGCAGCGCGCAGTTGATAAACTTGTCAGTGATTAAGAATGAGCTCGAAGCGACGCTGCTGTTTGTCCCTAGCGAGTTTGTAGAGCCCATGAAGAAGCTTTGCTGGAGGGTGACTATCGAGAACAGACCGGGATTGGGAGGGCAAAGGAGGGGAGCCTCAATTGGGAGACGATCACCGCGGCGATAAGCGAGGTATCAGGTCAACACTGGGAGCTGCTCCGAGCTGGCTACGGCAATGGAGTTCTTGCTGCGACGCTCTATTTTGGTCGCAACTACTCAGACCGAACCCTGCGCAAATTGGGTGAGTTGGCTGGTGGCA
>JAFAIO010000162.1 GCA_019236675.1 Verrucomicrobiota bacterium | reverse complement strand
CATTCCGATGTGCACGAGATTTTCTTTCAGGTCTTCGACAAAGGCGTGATGGAAGATGGCGAAGGCCGGCTCATCGACTTTAAGAACACGATCATCTTACTCACTACCAATGTGGGAAGTGATTTGGTCATGAACCTATGCAAGGTGCCGGAAATGATGCCATCTCCGGAAGGCATCACCAAGGCTCTCCGCCCTTCCCTCCTGAAAGTTTTTCCCGCAGCCTTACTCGGACGACTGGTAGTAATTCCCTACTACCCGTTGAGCGATGGAATGCTGAAATCAATCATCCGTCTTCAACTGGGCCGGATTCAGCAGCGGATTAGCGACGCCCGGGATATAACCTTGAATTATGAGGACGCTGTCGTTGATCTGATTGCGAGCCGCTGTACCGAACTTGAGAGCGGCGGCCGGATGGTGGACGCGATTCTAACTCACACCCTGCTCCCGGAAATCAGCCGGGAGCTGCTCAATCGCCTAATGGAAGGAACTCAGGCCCAAGAAATTCAGGTTACCGTCAAGGAGGGTAATTTTGCGTACGCCTATGCCTAGTCGCTTTGCTGGTATCTCATGGAGCGTGCTCGCTAGCGAGGCACGCCCTCCGACTGGCTAACAGCCCGCACCAACCTACTAAAAGACATGCCGCTTTCTCAAACCAACCGACTATTACAGGTTACCACTCCGCCGGGCGAAAAGACTCTGGTGATTACCGGATTCCGAGGCACAGAGAGTATCAGCCGGCTATTTTCATTCGAGCTTGACCTCATTGCGAACAATGCGGGTCCGATCGACTTTGGTCAACTAGTCGGCAAACCGATCACCCTGGCAGTGGCTACGCCTGGACGAGGCGACAGCCCAGAATGGCGCTATGTGAATGGTATCTGCGCCGCTTTTTCCGAGGGCGATCGGAATGAACAGTTCATTGGCTATTCCGCCGAAGTAGTCCCAAAAATCTGGTTGCTAACCCGCACATCCCATAGCCGGATCTTCCAGCAAAAGTCCGTCCCCGACATTCTTAAGGAGATGCTGCAAGGATTCGACTGTGATTATCAACTGCGCGGTAAATATGAACCCAGAGAATACTGTGTTCAATATCGGGAGAGTGACTTCAATTTCATTAGTCGCCTCATGGAAGACGAAGGAATCTACTATTTTTTCGAGCATAGCAAGAGCGGCCATAGAATGGTAATTGCGGACACCGCGCAGTCTCATAGTGATGTCCCTGGTGTTACTGAAGTTAAGTACCAGGTGGTCGAGGGCGGACTACGCAAAGCGGATCACATTTATCAATGGCGAAAGACGCAGGCCGTCCGCGCATCGAAATACGCGCTCTGGGATCATCATTTTCAACAACCAACCCAGAATCTTGAAGCTAAAGAGAATATCTTGGCCTCCGTTCAAGTCGGAACGGTTACGCACCAGTTGGACAATAAGGCCAACGCTCCCCTCGAAATTTACGAATTCCCTGGCGGTTACGCCGAACGTTTTGACGGGATCAACCCCAGCGGCGGAGAACAGCCAAACCGACTCCAGAAGATCTTCGAGGATAACCAAAGAACGGTTAAACTGCGCATGGAAGCGGAGGCCGTCTCGGCATTAACTATCTCCGGGACATCGAGCTGTGGTAACTTTGTTTCCGGCCACAAATTTTCTCTCGATCGCCACTTTGATGGCAAGGACGAATACGTGCTTGTCTCGGTGGTTCACCAGGCATCACTAGGAGAGCCATACCGATCGGGACAAGGCGATGGGCGTCTAACTTACACGAATAATTTTACCTGCATCCCGATCAAACTTCCCTATCGTCCCGCACGCGAGACTCCGATTCCATTTATTGCTGGGGTTCAAAACGCTCTGGTTACTGGCCCGGCCGGTAAGGAGATTTTCATCGACAAGTACGGCCGGGTGAAGGTCCAGTTCTACTGGGATCGCGAAGGCAAGAAGGACGAGAATAGCTCCTGCTGGATTCGGGTCGCCCAATCATTTGCCGGCAAGCGGTGGGGTGCTTCTTTCTGGCCCCGGCTCGGTCAGGAGGTGCTGGTTGCTTTCGTCGAAGGTGATCCGGATCAGCCGGTCATCGTCGGGAGTGTTTATAACGCCGAACAGATGCCGCCCTATCAAGGGGATGGGTTAGATCCCAATCACAAGAACGATCCTAATGTCAGCGGGATCAAAACCAATACCACTTTAGGCGGGACTGGCTTTAACGAAATCCGATTCGACGATACCAAGGACAAAGAGGAGCTTTTCTTCCATGCCCAACGGGACTTCGATGTAACGACTAACAACGACTCCCTGGCCCGCACCTATGGCAACCGATACCAAATCATCGGTACCAATAAAGACGGTCAAAAGAGCGGCGATCAACAAGAGGAGGTCTATCAGGACCAGCATTTGACAGTGCATCGCAACCGGATCGAGCAGATCGGCGACAGTATGCAATTGCTGGTCGGTGGGATCGACGAAGGTCAAGGCAATCAAGATGTCGTGATCAAGGGTGTGAGGAAAGAATCTGTCGGGCAAGACGACAATTTGCAGGTAACTGGAAGCCGGAAGGAGAAGATCGGCCTAGACCAGTCGTTGACCGTCGGTGGTAGTCAGCAAGAGAAGATCGGCGAGAAACATGCGGTCGACGCGGGGATGGAGATCCATTTGAAGGCTGGGATGACGGTTACGATTGAGGCTGGGATGCAATTAACCCTCAAGGGACCCGGTGGTTTCATCGACATTGGGCCGGAAGGGATCGTCATCCAGGGCGATATGGTTCTGATCAACAGTGGCGGCGCCCCCGGCGCCGGCAGCGGAAGTAGCCCCCAGAATCCAGACGCTCCAACTGAAGCGAAACCGAACAACCCCAAGACAGCTGACGATTCTAAGTCCGGTCAGAAATCCGCGCGCTGATAATGCGACCGTCGGACCAAAACCTTAACCGCGAATGGACACGAATGAACGCGAATAAATCGTACTCTTGCCTTGATTTCGGGTCCTTAGCCAGCACTGCAGAAACTTTAACTAACTACTAGCTATGCCTCCCGCCGCCAGAGTAGGTGATATGCATACATGCCCGGAGGAAACACCGGGTGTACCACCAATTCCGCATGTTGGTGGACCTATTCTACCGCCAGGATCTCCTACGGTACTCATTGGCGGGTTGCCCGCCGCTAGGGCGACCGATCTCTGCACCTGTGTCGGACCACCGGATACCATCCTGATGGGGTCACCAACGGTGCTGATTGAAAACCTAATGGCGGCCCGGATGGGCGATCCCACGGTACATGGCGGCGTTATTGTAATGGGCTGCCCGACCGTTGAGATAGGAGATGGTTAGCGACAAAAATCAGGAGATGGCTTTTGCAAGTAATAACAACCTATTGATCTAACAAAAGAAAATTAACATGAGTGATGAAATCATTGTCGGCTGCGGCGCAAGCGCCCTGACACATTTGTACTACGCGACCCAGACCGATTTCGGCCACATAAGCAAGTGGAACATAACGGTTCTGGGCAAAGATGATCTGTGGGGTAAGATCGCCGCGAACGAGCCGGAGCATCGATTCGGTCAGCCGCCACAGATAGTCAGCCTTGAGGGTAAGAAACCGACGGTCGACATAGACCGAAAAAACCCGATCGGCTTCCAGACAGCAACGCAAATACACAAACAATTGAATGGGGTAAAAGATACGCTCGAGAAAAAGGGAGTGAAATTTTTCCCAGAACTCGTGGCAGCCGCCGGAATTACCGAGTTCGAGAATAGGATGCGTGTAAAAACACAAAGCGGACGGACTTTTTATGCTGATCGTGTAATCGTGGCGACTGGCTTCGGCCGATCGGCGCTTCCCAGATGCCAAATGCCTTCCGAAATCCAGCAGGCTTTGACTAACGGCAGCTTCTATAAAACGGAGCAAAAAACTGGTGCAGGTACTAGCCTCATCATGGGAGGCACTGAGTATCTGTGGGACAAAAATATCAAGCCACCAAAACCGGGAGAAGAATTTCATGTAGCAGTCCAGGGCTCTTCCGCAACTTCTTCGTGGGTTGTCCTCCGGGCAATAGCCTTAAACAAATCACGCGGTGACAATGCAAAACTCAGAATCACCTGGATATCACGAAGTGGATTTGGTGACGCCAATCCAGCGGGACGAAATAACGACATGATACAGTTGGCCTACGAGAACGGCTGGTTAACGATAGCCGAGGTCGACTCGATTAGCCTGGACGACAAGACCAATCGCCTCAGCGTCGTTCTCAAAGCACCGGGCGGCGCCGATAGGCCCGCTGAGAAATTAACTACCCTGGGCGACGCCTATGCAAATTACTACAAGCACACGTACGCCTCCCAGGACCCAAAGACTCGAAACAGCCGAATAAAAGATCTTAAGAACAAGATTACGAACGCGTCTAAGGACATAAAAGAGCCTACGCTTATCAAAGGCCAGGAAACAATCTACGTCGACCACTTTATTTACGCACTTGGCGCGGACCCCATGCTTCCAGGCGGCGCCGGATGGGTACTGCCGCCAGCAATACAACAAAAACTTCAGCCTGTTATCGATAGTGAGAAGCGCTTTGATGACGATTCCAATGCGACCACGCTGGGCTTTAAAACCCCGGACGGAAAAGTGTGGGTCGTCGGATCGACGGCCTTCCGAGGCGCTGGGATCAAAGCCCTGGAAGACCTTGGCAAGAAATATAGCAATATTTCGAAGATGATGTGCGAAGCCGGCTCTCCTCCGGAGGGCATCGCCGCCATTATTGCCGGAGCGAAAGCACTAACCGGTTGGAAAGAAAACTATTCCGGCGCACTAACCAATCTAAAAAAACTGAACGTCCAAGTTGCCGACTTCAAAGAGATCGAAAACTGGTTTGATGCCTTCTACAAAGTCAAAACTGGCAAACAGGCTACAGACGCGGCGAAACGATTGATAGCAGACCAAATTGTCGCACTACGAAAACACACGGTCTTCGGCCTTAAACAAGAAGAAGTCGAGAAAATTGGCGATCCGAATCACGAATTTTGGGGAGAGATGTTTAAAACAGACGATTCCGGAAGATTGACCATCGACGTAATTGCCAGCGTCCCAGACATCAAGAAAAAGTAGAGACAATCTAGCCAGAAAAGTGCAATCAGCGGATGGCTGGGCTCAGAAATTGATCAAAGTATTGCACTAGCATTCGAAATCGGCGACCCGAAAAGAGGAGACGGTAACACAATACGGTGACCGTAGCTCGATCGAGCAAACAAAACGATCGCATCGGACCATTCAAAACCAAGATTCTATCATAGCTAAAGGGGGAGATGGGCCGAAGGCCGGCCTAGCCGCGTAGCGGCGAAATATTTATAGCCTAGGGCGAGTCCGCCAGCCCTAGGTAAATCTCACAAGAGCGATTAGCGCTGAAGGCGCGTAAGAAAGACGATTGCGCAACGAAACAAGCGGGAATCGTCGGCGCCACTCGTTACGTACTGGTCGCCGATTTCTACCGCGCCTTCAGCGCTAATCCCGTTTTTAACTACCACACCCAGGGCTCGCGGACTCACCCTGGGCTACAGCTATATCGCCGTTACGCGGCTAGGCCGGTACTATTCCGTTTTCTACTGCCCATCACCCCTGGATTTTTTTCACGGTAACCCCGCCCACACCTCGACGGTTCGATTCCTAGCGAAACCATGGGGGTCGAACAGATCGGTTCCGCCCATGGGAATTGCGTACATCGTATTGAGCACGCCACATTGGTCGCGAAGTAGTTTGATCACGGTTTGTGCCCGATCGCTAGAAAGCACGAAGTTCTTCTGGTCATCACCCTGCCGGTCGGCGTAGCCAAGCACTGCCAGGATGATTCTCGGATCCTGCAAAAGTTTTTTAACTTCCGGCGTGGCTAACTGGGATACAATCGATGCCAAGTTTTCGGAAGGAGTTGCCCCGTTGCTGGGAAATGATATCCAAGCAATCCTGCCCATCGCCTTCGCGCTTTGTACGGCAGTGTAAATCGTATCTTTCTGGTCCTCAGTCAGCGACGGCTGGAGCTCGATTCGCTTAATGATGGCTTTCTTAACTTGTTCCAGTCCTTCTCCAGTCAGGTCTAAGTTGACCGTCGTTCCGGAAGCTTGGGGCGCCGGCGAAGATGGAGTCGCACTCGGTGTCGGTTTTGATATCGGAGTCGGCGTTGGCGTTGGACTTGAGGCCGGCGTCGCTGCAGGTGTAGGAGTCGGAGTCGGTACCGGCGTCTCAGCGGGGGTGGGTGTCGCTGCAATGATCGTCACTCGGCCTGTGGTCGGTCGCATCAATGTCCACACAATCGCGCCAATTGCTAATAGCAAGACCACTGCCACTCCCACAATCAGCAGGGTGGTTAGTGAAGAATCTGCTTTCCGACCAATCGGTTCCAGAGGAGAACCGCATTCAGGACAGCGAAACTCCTTGGTCACAACGTTAATCTGTTCGTTCCGATAAGCAAGTTTACAGCCCGAATAGTTAGTGCACTTTCCAACGCGCTTCCCCATAATAGGAGGGCTTCCTTTATAGTTTTCTGACGGTAGAGTCTTCATATTATTATTAACCATTAATCAAGTTGTCATTGTTGTTGCTATAACCATGCCGGCGGAGTTACTGCCTTTCCGAAAAACCGATCTGAACAGTTACCAGTGCCCAAACCTCCCTTTGCCACTAAATTCGATGGCCCCGAGCCCAAACGAACGCCAATAGACGGTTGCCTCCAGCCTGGCATCAGCTAGATGCTTGTCGGCGCTTGAGACCGGCGTCAGAGGAAGGCAGGATTCCGTAGCCCGTAGACAAAAAAAATCATTAACCTTGGGTTCCCCGGCAATGATATCGATCGGTCCAAATCCGCCGGACGCGATGGTCAGATATGGAAATCGAGGATTGAACTGCGTTTCAAGGTAACCCGCCCAAAATTCCAGACTTTCTTGGGTGCGGGCCGAGACCGCCGGCAGACGGAAGTGCAGACTTTTATCCAGGTTGCGAGCCCCGTGCTTACTGCGCTTTCCCAACCTCTGCGAAAGGGCTATCATTCCATTGATCGCAGCGCAGGCTTGTTGTTTAGATAAATCGTTGGGCCGAGTCTCTCCATCCGAATCCCATCCTGCAATCCGGGTCAGACGGCGCTGGGTGTCTCCAAAGGAATCTCGAAGCTTTTGTTGGTCTTTCGCGACCTGGCAAAGTATGCCGAGCTGGTCGACCGGCTCTAGAAAACTACGAATCGCCCGCCAACCGTTTACCGCGCTCTGGAGACAAACTATCAGCGGAAAATGCGTTCTTCCCTTGCCATCCCTTGATGCCCAGATTCCACCGATTACCGACTTTGCCTCCCGGCTCCAGACAAAACGATGATCGAATTTCAAGGCTTGTCCGCTTTCCTCAAGCCGGGACCAAGCGCCGGAAGAGACCTGGCTGGCAATTCCCTCGGAATATAAGATCTGTCGTACTGCGACCAACGTTTCGGTGGTCAGTCCAATGTCATCGATATGGTCATCCCAAGCCGGATGTTTACCGAACCCGGCCAATTGCGCGGTTTGGTTCAACCGATCGCGAAGGAACATCTTTCGGAAACGACTCATGAACCCGCCACCTCCCTAAGACCCAAGCTATCAACGGTCGGCCAAGCATCTAGAGCTGGTAGTGGTGATTCGAAGGCAAGCTGAAGCCAGACCGCAGTGGGCTCGCCCGGCTTGAGCGAGACTCGCCAGGTTTGACCAACATCGACTGGCTTCCCGCCAAAGCGGGCCAGCAACCGCAAGGCAGACCAATTCTGCCCACCTTCAATTGTCTCCGAGGCGCCGCCAGTCGGAGTGCGAAAAACGCGGAAATGAAAAGCATCGTTGACCCTGAACTCTCCTACTAAAACGTCGTTTTCGGTATCTAACCCCAGTACATCGCTGCCTCCATTTGCAGCCCGGGACCGTCCGCCGGAGACGAGTTGAATCGCATTCCAGTTTCGCGGGTTGTAGTTAAGTGCCGGCGCTAAGGCGGCCGGTTTGGCGCTAGTAAAAAGCTTGCTAATTAACGAACGATTATCCGGCGTGGGAGTCGGCGCCGGCGTGGGGGTAGCTCCATAGTCTGGACCGGACAATTGGCGCTGAGCCTGGCCGTTCAAAATCGTGACCGTCACCAGCGACGGAGTACCATCCGTTTTGAGCAAAGCGTCCATTACTACATACAGCGAGTTGAGCGCCTTTGCGAAATCGGTCAGGGGTTGACGGGACGCGGAGCCCATTCTGGTTAACTCATCCGATTGTAGGTCCTTACGGATGACGGAAAGCGCGGTCTTCACCTGGCGGACCTGATCGCTATTCAACGCCCCATTGTCCGATGCCGGGGGCCAGAGTAACGGGAACCGAACCTGAGCACGCAACAGCGCCTTCGCTTTTCGCAAGTATTCGCGAGCGAAAATCTCGCGCTGGGTGTCTTCGGTTCTTTGCAACAAATAGGTGCAGGTCGCACTAAATTGCTCCTTTAACTTGCCCTTGTAGTCGGCGACTTTTCCTCGAAGCGCAGCCAACGCAGACGTTAATTTCTCCAGTGACTTCCAATTGTCGCCGATGAGGGTCATCTTTTCTGAGTAGTGAAACTCAGTTGCTCCCGCCCGGCATTGTTGGTAGAGGTCCCAACGCCAAAGGTAACTTGGCTGCTTGTCTGGACCCGGACTCAAAACTGTCTCGTCCAACGTCTTGAACTCGTCTACCTGTTGCTGATTAATCGTGCTCGCAACCTGCGCTTTGAGCTGTTGGCTCATCTCGGTTAGTTTCGTTTTGACATCGCGCAGGAGGGCATACTTTGACTCGTCTTGCTTTGGCGCCAACACCTTAGCGATGACTTTGCTGTTCGGGTCCGGAGTCGGCAGTACCTGTTCAATCTCGTTGAGGATCGCGGTGATCTGATCGAATTTCGACCGGTAGGCACCGCTCAGCTTCCCGTAAGCGCCCGTCAGGGTCTCAGGCCCATCCTCAAAAAGTCCATCTTGCCGTGCGCTCGCGAGCTTTTCCTCTAATGTAATCTTGGTGGCTTTGAGTTTGTCGAACATGGTCGCCACTTCCTGATCGCTGGTCGTCGGATCGTCTTTAATGCTAGCCTTCGTAGACAGCTCCGTTTCGACCGCTTGGTAGTCTCGCACCGCTGCGGCGAGATCGACCAGCAACTGCAAGTCTTTCGTTCGGTTTTGGATTCGATTACGAGCGTCCGCCAGCAAGCGCTCAACGCCCAGACGTATGGCAACGTTACCGGCTAACGTCGTCCCGCCGCCAGCCCATTTCGGTGGCCACTTACCCAACCCGTCTCGATTCTCTGTATAGGTCCAGGTCATCGTTTCCGTGAGTTGTCCAGAGTCTCGCTGGTCAGAGACGTACTCTAAGA
>JAFAIO010000074.1 GCA_019236675.1 Verrucomicrobiota bacterium | reverse complement strand
GTCGGAGAACCTGGGCCACCCGTTCTGGGTAGCAGCTGAGCGACTCCCAATGCTGCGCGCCGTCTATCCCGACTCCAAGATTGAGCCGCTTCTAATACCTCCTCCGAGCGAGCGTGAACGGCACTGGCAGCGAGCCGATGCGATCCGCGAACTTGTACGCGGCAGAATGGAAGTAATCGGTCCAATCACCGCGATAGAGCTCGCCAGCCTGTTCCAATTGCCAGTGGGAGAAATTAATACCGCTCTGGCTGCGTTGGAAGGTGAGGGCTTTGTCCTGAGAGGCAAATTTCATCCGCATGCCGAAGAGCTTGAATGGTGTGATCGCAGGCTGTTGGCGCGAATCCATCGTTTAACGCTGAACCGTCTCCGAGCAGAAATTCAGCCGGTATCGATCGCAGAGTTTCAACGGTTCTTATTGGCTTGGCAACGAGTCGAGATCGAGCACCGGGCCGAAGGAATCGAAGGGGTACGAGCTGTTTTGGAGCTATTAGACGGTTACGAACTACCCGCGGCCGCGTGGGAACCGGAAGTATTACTGCTTCGAGTCAAAGAATACCAACCGGCTTGGCTTGATCAGCTCTGTTTCACTGGCCGGTTCGGTTGGGGCCGGCTAACTGCGCCTCAAAAAACCAATGGCCGGCCGCCGTTACCCGTCCGTTCCAGCCCGATCTCGTTGTTTTCACGCGAAAACCTTGTTCATTGGCTGGCCCTTTCGGCTCCTCTCGCGGCGACCGACTTTTCGCCCGACACAATCCGCACCCTGGAAGTTCTGGCTCAAGGTGGCGCACTATTTTTTGGCGAGCTCGTGCAAAAGGCAGGCCTGTTGCCATCCCGGTTAGAACGCGCTTTGGCGGAACTTACCGCCCAAGGATGGGTTACGGCCGATAGTTTTGAAGGGCTCAGGGCTTTGCTTGTTCCCGAAGAAAAACGCGCGCCATTCGCTTCGGCAGAACGCCGTCGCCATCACAAAGCGGTTACAAGTTTGGAATTCGCCGGCCGCTGGTCTTTGCTAAGAAACGCCGTGAACGCCGGGGACGGTGAGCAGTTTGCGGCGAGCTCGCTTGTTCATAAAGCCGGCAACTTAAAAGAAACATCTGGTTCAGACTCCGCTCCCGGCGTTCACGGCGTTTCCAGGGAACAGGCACTCGAGGCCTTTGCCCGGGTATTGCTCCGTCGCTATGGGGTCGTTTTTCGGCGAATCTTGGAACAAGAAGCCTTAAGAGTGACTTGGTTCGAGTTAGTCCGCGTCTATCGAACGTTGGAGGCAAGAGGAGAGATCCGCGGCGGCCATTTTGTGGCCGGAATCAGCGGAGAACAATACGCGTTACCTGAAGCCGTCGGATTGTTACGCGCGATCCGCAAGCGTGCACCGAAGGGCGATCTAATCCCGATCAGTGCGGCCGACCCCTTAAATCTTACTGGAGTTCTGACAACCGGGTTACGAGTCGCAGCGATCAGTGCCCATCGCGTTCTCCTCCGTGACGGTATTCCCACAGTCGCTCTGAAGGCAGGAGAACTTGTCCCTCTAACCCAAGGCGTAGATGTGATCGATCAAACCACCGAACGCGCTCTCAAGATCGGCAGCATGCCTGCGGTTCTGAGGCCATATTATGGGTAGCGCAAGGACGCGCTTCGTAATCGTCCTCGTCCTCGAAAGTTGTTCTGGGTAATTAGGTTCACTGTTTTTGTGATCGCTTGCCCGGAGCATCATCGCTGAGGCGGGGTTCACGGCAGGGGAGCAGCTTTGAAGCCTTGCAGTTCGGTGAGCCGTCGGCCAAGTTTGAACGCGAGTCCCGTGAACAACCGCTTTCGAGGACGAGGACGACGACGAGTACGAGGACGAAACGCTCCCCCTAGAACCCAAAGAACCGCCACCAAGGCCGACGTTGTTGGTCTTGGTTCTGATACTGATATTGATAGGACGGACCGGATTGGCGTCCCGGATTGCTCACCTGATAAACTCGGTTTCGCGGAGTGGTCCCAAACACAGTGACCGGGGTCCCGACCGTAACGGCCTGGAAAAAGGCAATCGCTTTGCTTTCCGGCATCCTGACGCAACCATGCGACGCGGGATACCCTGGCAAATAACCGGCATGCAAGCCGATCCCGGGCGCAAAATTCATGTAGTACCGCATCGGCGCGTTCACGAAGCGGGTCCCATACGTGACTGGCATATCGACGTCGGCATCCGCCACCACGGTACGGCCATACTCGTCAACAATTCTGCCGTAAAGGCTGGATGTGTGATTCAAGTCTTTGTCGGTGATGGTGAAGGTGCCGTTCGGCGTCAGATGACCGTACCGGCCAGAGCTTATCGGCGACTCCATGATTGCCCTATCGTCATACAAAAGGTAGGCCTTCTGCTCGCCAAGGTCTATTTGCACTGAATACTGGGCACGAGCTGTGCCCGTTAGAAACGCCGTGAACACCGGTATAAACGCCAGCGCCGGGAACGCAAAACCCAAACCAAGCCCGAAGATCTTCATACTCGCCTGTTGCTGTCTGTTAGACGAACGAACGCGTGAAGAAATTACGTATTTCTCCGAGCATTTGTCACCGGTTGTTTTGCGTTGTGGTGGAGTGCGCTAGCACCCACATCGGGGGGCGTTGCATTCCGCCCTTTGCAGCTCGCACGCGAATCGACGCCTGGGATCGTGTACGGGTAACACGTTTGAATAGACGCGACGCCCCAGGCCCAACGCGTGTTCAACACCTTCGGGTTTGGGAAGATTCATGCGGCCTCGACTCACGCGCGTGAATGCAACGCCCCTAAGGTTTGGATGATGGATAACGGCGGACGCCTCTTTACCGCTGCGTCCGCCGCGACCTCTGCGCGAGGCCTTGCATGTCACGCTAATCCGCCCATGCTAAACTCCAAGGATGGACGACAAGCTGGACATTGCCCGGTTGCGCAAAGAGTACACGCTGCACGGCTTGCACCGAAAGGACCTGCTTCCCAACCCGGTACAGCAGTTCAGAAGCTGGTTTGAAGAATCGATGCGCACAGCCGGCGATCGCGAACCGAACGCGATGACCTTGGCGACCGCCGATCGAGCAGGGCGTCCTGCTGCTCGAATCGTCCTTTTGAAAGAATTTGACGAACGGGGATTTGTCTTCTTCACCAACTACGAGAGCCGTAAGGGCCGTGATCTGGCACAAAACCCAAGAGCCGCTCTCAATTTCCATTGGCCTTGGCTAGAGCGACAGATCCAGATCGAAGGTAACGTTACCCAAGTTTCTCACGATGAATCTCAGGCCTACTTCGATAAACGACCGTTTAAGAGCCGGCTCAGCGCCATTATCTCACCGCAAAGCAGCCCTGTCCCTAGCCGAGCCGAGCTGGAACGCAGATTCGACGAGGTTTCCGCGCAGTACGCGGATCGTAATCCTCCGGTACCGGAATTTTGGGGCGGCTACCGCCTTGCCCCCGAGCGGATCGAATTCTGGCAGGGAAGAGAGAACCGGCTCCATGACCGGTTTCTTTACACGCTAACCGTCGACGGCACATGGCGTATGGAGCGTCTCGGACCATAGCAGCAAATCGTAATCGTCCTCGTGACGAATCGTCCTCGTCCTCTTCCTCGAAAGGTGCTTCTGGGGTGGAGTCGATTTTGCGGATAGGTATCGGGCTACCTTCATTTGGTCCCTCCGGGACAAAATCCCTTCCTGAGACCTGTCTGCAAAATCGATTCCACCCAAACACCACACTCAATCGAGGACGAGGACGACCACGAGGACGATTACGATTCGCCTCGAGCACGATTGATCCTGAGCGTCGGTTGGTGCTAAGGGTGATTTTTACTGATGGGTAATCCTGCACTGTCCCGGATCGCTGCCGAGGGAATCGACCTCGCAAAAAGTCTAAACTCCGGCCAAGTCTTCCATTGGACCCAACACGGTAAAGGGTTTGTCGGCGCTATCGATCAAGAACCCTGTTATCTCGAACAGTCCGGAAACCAGTTGCTGGTGCCCAATGACCTCATTGCGCAGGCTCGGCGTTACTTGGCTCTGGACCATCGGATCGAGGAGGTCCACCGCACCTTTCCCAATGATCCCACGCTAAGTGCAGCGGTCCGTTACGCTGCCGGGATCCGAATCTTGCGCCAACCCGTGTGGGAATGTCTTGCGACTTTTCTTACGTCGGCTCTCAAACAGGTCGCTCACATCAGAGGCATCTCCCTGTTGGTGCGTGAAAGGTATGGCAGAAAGTTAGAGGTCGCCGGGACAGCCGTCTTTTCTTATCCTGGTCCCGAGGTTATAGCCGCATTAACGCTAGATGATCTGCTGGCTTGCCGTCTGGGATTTCGCGCCGCCAATCTGCTCGCGGCAGCTCGTATGGTCGCTGACGACGAAATCGATCTCGACGGTTTGGCCAAGCTGCCGTCCGATGAAATACGCACCACGCTATGCCGTTTCCCAGGTGTCGGTGACAAGATCGCAAATTGCGTACTGCTTTTTGCGTTCGGCAAATTGGAAGTCATGCCGATCGACGTTTGGATTGAGCGGGTGTTGAGAGAAAAATATTTCCCTAAAAAAAAGAAGTTTCGCCCGGCGGAGCTTGCCGAGTTTTGTCGGCAATACTTCGGTCCGTACGCCGGCTACGCCCAGCAATACCTGTTTCATCATTGGCGCCTGACCTATCGTAAGGAGCCAGCAGCTAGAATCTAGGAGCTAGGAGGAAGAACGGTTGGGCACGCGAGAGGAGAGGGTATTCTTTTGGGACTATGCAAAGCCAGTAATCACTCGCGTTTATTTTCGGTTGAACTGGTTATTAACCCATGGTTACTGATCACCCCGTTGCGAGCTGTGACTTCCAGAAAGCATTCCTGTCCCCATCCTTTGCCCGGCCTCAGACCCTCCTGGCCCCTAGATTCTAACTCCTAGCTCCTCATGATCGACGTCGCACTTTGTCCCTCAGAGATTCGCAGGTTCGAAAATATCGATCTGAGCGACACAACCGCTGTCGTGTTTGATGTTTTGCGTGCCACCTCCACGATGATCACCGGCCTTGAGTGTGGAGTGGAGCGGTTTTTTCCCGTTGAAACCGTTGAGGTGGCACGAGCTCACAAAGTCCAGGACCCGAGCCTTCTTTTGGCGGGTGAACGCGGCGGCCTCCCCTTAGAAGGGTTTGACCTCGGCAACTCGCCGGCAGAGTTCAAGGCGATCCGGGGTAAAAGCGTCGTCCTCACAACCACGAATGGAACCGTCGCCCTCCATCGAGTCCGTCGCGCCAAACGGGTCTACGTGGGAGCACTATTGAATTTGGATGCACTGGCCCAAGTGCTGGACAGCGAGGACTCAACCAGCCTGCTGTTGGTATGTGCCGGCACTGGGGAAGAGTTCGCAATCGAAGACGCGATTGCGGCAGGAGGGCTCGTCGACCGTTTGTCCCATAAATCACTGTCAGATGCGGCTGTGCTCGTTAAGAGTCTGTATCGAGAAGCAAGCTCGGATCTCGGGGCATATCTGCGTCAGTCAAGGAACGGACGCGCCCTGGCTGGAATCGGCAAAGCGCAAGACGTCGAAGAATGCGCCCGCCTCGCTGTCAGCCAGGCGGTCGGCGTGATGCAGGAGGGCGCCGTGGTAAAGCTGAGTTAAAGCAGCCTCTCGGAGCGTGACGAATCGTAATCGTCCTCGAATGAACGTGGTGTTTGGCTCTTCGCGTTGATCTGTCCCTCGAGTAAGCAACCCCGCCGATAGATCGAAGGACCCAACCAAATCGAGGACGAGGACGACGACGAGGACGATTACGATCGTAATGATTACGATTAGGTGGCGCTCATACGCCGATACGGCCGCTCGCCACACTCCCCTTGCTCACTGTTAACTCTTGGTTACAATACGCCGAAACCCAAAACCGATGGCAGTGTTCCCGTGCGCACCCGGCGTTTGTTCGGGGCAGGGAAATCAAGCATCCCGATAAGGCTTGAGGGTTTCAGGCTGAAGACTTAGGCTACCGCGATTTTTCTGATGTCGAAGAGGAAGAAAATTACGCTAGCGGTTGTCGGCTCGCTGCTCCTTCACGTATTTCTTTTCCTTTCAGTGGTGGGATATTACACAATCTTTCCTCCTCCAGCGAACCCGAAGGCAACTGACAATCAGGAAGACACGCCGCAACTGACGATTCTCGATACACCACCGGACAAGGCCGAGCAGCAATATGTCCGCACGGAGGACGATCAGAAGACAGATCAAAAACCAGAGAATGCTCCTTTCCAATCTGACAAAGATACTGCTGCCGCATCCGAGAAACAGAGTAATGAGCAAGCGCCCCTGCCGACCCAAGATGGGAAGAATCTTGAGTCGTTAATGTTCAGGAACAACGACTTCTCGTTGGCGATGAACGGTCAGGACTATTCCCGGAATAGCGCCGAAGGTGGTGAGAACGCGGCTTCAACGCCGGCTCCGACACCCGACACCACGCCAACACCAGCTCCGACCGCCAAGGACGACGACATCGCGATGTTGCGACCAACACCGACCCCGTTGCCGACCCCGAACCCCAACAACGCTAAAAATAACCAGAACCAATCCGGTGCACCTCGAACCGCTTATCGGCCACAAAATATTATTACCCGGATGCAGGGGAATATTGGGAACCGCGGCCGTTCTTCCGTTGCAGCGTTAGGAACTCCCCAGGGCAGGTTCCAGAAAGCAGTCGAGGACGCAGTTGGTTCCTTATGGTATTACTACGTCCAACAACGCTCCGATCTGGTTGGCATCGGTACCGTTCGAATCGAATTTGTGGTTAGTCCAAGTGGTGAGGTGGTAAGCGCTCGGGTGGTGAGCAATTCTTCGAATGAGACCCTGGCAACCTGTTCGTTACAATCAATCCGCCAAGCCAAGATCCCGCCCATGCCCCAGGACCTGATCCCTCTGGTCCCGGAACGCGGACTCGAATTTACGTTTAGCTTCAATTACATGTAATTACCAAAAATGACGTTTTTAGCTTTGTTCCAGAGCCCGATCGACTTCGTTGTTAAGGGCGGGGTCTTCATGTGGATTTTGTTGGCCTGCTCGTTTGTTGCCATAACCGTGATCCTGTTACGCTTGGTCGCGTTGCGTAAAGGCGCGGTAATTCCTCGTTTGATTGAGAAATCGATCGTCGGCTATCGAGCGGGAGAAAGCCTGGAACCGCTGCACAGGCTGGTAGACGACGATGAATCCGCTATGGGTCAGATCCTGGATGCCGTTGTCCGCTCGGCCAATGCCACCAAGGCCGAGACCCTGGAGATAGTGCAAACTCGAGCCCGCCGCGAAGTAGTCGGATTAGAGGCCGGCCTGTTTATCCTCGAGATTATCGTCGGCATATCCCCGTTGCTCGGTCTCCTCGGCGCCGTAACCGGTCTGGTTAAGGTGTTCTCCAATATCGGGTCGGGCGTGACGTCGACCTCCGATCTGAAAGGGATCGCATCCGGTATCAGCGAGGCCCTTAGCACTACCATTGTCGGATTAGCCATCGCCATTCTTGCCTTGATCGCCTGGTCGACTTTTACCCGGCGAGTCGAGACCTTAGCGATCCAAATGGAATCGTTAGTCACAGAATTGATCGAAAAGATGTTCCAACGCGGAAGAGAGGCCGAGCCGGCTCATCGATCGGAAACACTCGAGGAGGTCACTCGATGAGATTCTACGTTAAGCGTAGAAAGACGCCGCAAATCATAATTGTGTCGTTGATCGATATCTTCGCCATTCTCCTCATCTTTTTCATCGTCACCACCACTTTCAAGACGGCCCAATCCCAGCTTTCTATTAATCTCCCTGAGGCAAAGAGCGCGACCCAGGGAGCGGGAACTCAAGAACCGTTGGTGCTTTCGATTACTTCGGATGAGAAGCTTTATTTGGGCGACAAACAACTCGCCAGCGTGGATGTGTTAGCGTCCGAACTGAAAGGGCATCAAGAGAAGGTGCCGAACCAGCCAGTCGCGATGAGTGCTTCTAAAGAAGTGTCGTTTGGTTTCCTGGTGCAGGTCTTGGATGCATTAAAACAAGCGGGGATCAAGAATCTGCCAACTTTTACTCAACCTAAAGACACAAAATGATTCGCGAGATCGTCATCTACGGTGATCCGGTTTTGCGAAAGAAAGGTAAGCAAATCGACAAGATCACCGAAGAAATTCGGACCTTAGCGCAAGACATGATTGAGACCATGCACGACGCGCACGGTGTCGGTCTGGCCGCACAACAGGTCGGAGAGTCCATTCAATTGACGGTGGTCGACGTCTCGGATTCTGAGAGTCGACCTAGCCGGATGTGGATCGACGGTCAGGAAGTTGATCCGAAAGAACACATGCCGCTGATCTTGCTCAACCCTCAGCTGGAACTGAGCCGTGAAACCGAGATTGGTGCTGAAGGTTGCCTCAGTTTCCCAGAGATCACTGCCGATATTTCTCGAGCTGAGCGCGTGAAGGTCAAGGCTCTCGACCTCGATGGAAACCCGGTCTCGTTCGAGGCTGAAGGTTTATTGGCGAGAGCTGTCCAGCACGAGACCGATCACCTTAACGGCATCCTTTTTATCGATCGGATGAGCTCAGCCGCCAAGGCAACCTTAGGCAGCAAACTTAAAAAACTCGCTGCTGGCGAGTAGCCCCGTGGAGTGCACCTCGCTTCCTCCTTCGTCCGGCCGAGCCGTACTGTGGGGGACAGGTGCGAGACCGACCAGTCGGGAACCGGTGGGGCGATACGCCTGGACGACCTCGCAATTTAACCGTACGGCTTGTCGTCTTTAGGGTGTGAACCGATGGCAAGACTTTAGCCCAGGCCTCGCAGACTGTTGATAGCCGGCTCCGTAGGAGCCCAATCTTTATAGCAACGGGAACGTACAAGGGCGACGAGCTCCGCTAGGAGCGACATAGAAGGTGGTTCTCGATTAGGTGTCGCTCCTACGGAGCTGGTCCCTTTTTTCTCCGGGCCGACCTATAAAGATTTTGCTCCTACGGAGCCGGTGAAGTCAGGAGAATGAAGCTCCTATCGCTACACCAGACTATCGTCCGAGCCCGAACCGAAATCATCGGATCCGCCAAAATCGTCGCTCTGGCCAGGATCGTTGTCAGCGGTCAGATTGGGATCAAAGTCGATGTTTTGGTTCTGATCGAAGTCGTTCTGGGCAACCTCTGGCTGATAGTCGGCACGCTCCGTACCCTTCTCGCCGGACCCGGGAGACTCGTTGTAGTAGTTGTTGACAATCTCGGTGTTGTCGGTGTTGCCGCCTTCCGGAAAGACTCCGCGTTCACCCAGGGCAGGACCAAAAGCGCCGGCATTGTGCCCAATCAAGCTCTCGATTCCTTGGAAAAGCGCAGCCCCGCCGGCCACCCCTGCTGCCGTCGCCAGAGCGCTTTTTAAAAAGCTGCCTCCAGAACTCGGCGCTAGATTAACGGTGGATGGATATGGCACGGCTTGAGGAGCCGACATCGGAACGGGTGGAGGACTCACTGGCGCGCCTGTGCCTGGGACTTGTTGATACTGCTGCTGTGGCGCCTGCTGCGGCACCGGAGGAGGCGTTGCGGGTTTGTTGCTGCCCCCGAATAAGCGGCTTACGCCTGAAAGAAAGCTGCCGCCACCACCCGCAGGAGCGTTTTGGCTGGCTGCAGCCAAGTGATTCTCTAGTTCCGCGATGCGCGCCTGCGCGTTAGCGAGCGCATGTTCCTGCACAATCACTGCCTGTGCCAAAAGATACGGCGCCGCCGGAAACGCTGCGGTCTTCGACCGGATCAACTGTTCAGCCTGAGGATCCTTCTGCGTGCTATCGGCTTGCCGCAATCGCTCAAACAAATTTTCGATCAAATTCTGTTCGTCTGGAGTCATACAGAGTGTGAGATTTACGATCCAATACTTCGACAGGAAAGCTACCCGGATCGTTCGATTGATTAATTTACTGCGATTTCCCCCTCTACTTGGGGGCCTGATTCTTAGTTTCGCGATTAATAACTCTCCGGCCGCACCCGGTCGCGCCGCTTTGTCCGCCATCGCTTTAGCGCCGGCGGAAGGCTTGTCGCACGCGGAAGCGGGTGCCGACCAACTCAATCTCTTCGGAATCTCCTTGCTGGTCAAGTTGATGGCGGCCGGGAAAGAGGAGAACATCGTTATTTCGCCGTTCAGCCTCGAGCTCGCCTTGGGTATGGTTTATGCCGGCTGTACCGGGACAAGCGCAGCTGAACTGGGCCGCGTCGTTGGGTTCAGTCCCAAAACTGGCTCCCAGGAGGTCCTATTTCCAGGGATGAAGCTTTCTTCCGCTCTCCCGCCTGCGATAACTTTGAAAATCGCGAACTCGCTGTGGTGCGATCGGTCCACAAAATTGCGGCCGACATTTGAGGCGAAGGTTAAGGATCTCTTTAACCCGCAGGTTCAATCCGTCGATCTGGAAACCGCGGACACGATGCGAGCGATCAACAATTGGGTCGCTAAAGCAACTGAAAACCGCATCACCGATCTCATCCAGCAACCGCCTAAACCGCCCCTCGTATTGATCGACGCGGTTTATTTCAAAGGGGCTTGGCAACATGCATTCTCAGCCTTTCAAAATTCTCCCGCACAATTTAACCGGGAACACGGCGGCCCCTGCCAAGTTACTATGATGAGAAGCAGTCTCTCCGCGCCGTATCTGGAGACTGACGATTTTCAAGCTATCAAACTTCCTTACAATGGCGGCGGATTGGGAATGCTGCTGATTTTGCCAACCAAAGGAACCGGACTAGGCGCCGTTTTGCAAAGGCTCAGCAACACTTCGTGGAAACGAACCATGGACGAATTTTCGGAGACTCCAGGCACAATTAGTCTGCCACGATTCAAGGCTACCTATCGCGATTCTTTGGTTGCTGCTCTGACTGAATTGGGAATCAGAGCCGTTTTCGAACCCAGCAAAGATTTCACTCCGATGTTTGAAGATGCCCGCAAGTTCTACGTCTCGAACATTATCCAACAGACCTATCTCCGGGTCGATGAGAACGGAAGTGAAGCCGCCGCGGCAACGGAGGTCCAGATAGAAGCTACCGCTATTCGCCGGCCTACCAAGAAACCGTTCAACTTGGTATTCGACCGCCCCTTCCTATTTGCGATAATCGACGACCAATCTGGCCAGCTTATTTTCGCCGGCGTCTTGCGTGACCCCGATCAGGCAAAGCTGTAGCCGGCTATGAAGAACTACTTCATCTATCTTCCGAATCGAAAATCGAACGATCCATGGGAATGCGTGGCGACTTCGTTGGGGTACTCCAAGATCCTGCCACATCACGATTATCCGCCTTTGCGTCACCCCGTGGACCATCATTTTACGTGGGCCAATGGTCGGGTCCTGCAAGCCTACCAGATCATCTATATATCGGAAGGGAGAGGGGTCTTTGAGTCGGAAAGTCTCACGAAACGCCGGCGGGTCAGTGCCGGCAGCATCCTCTTATTGTTTCCGGGGGTCTGGCATCGTTACGCACCGGACGAAAAAACGGGCTGGGCCGAACACTGGATCGAATGCAGCGGCGGATGTTTTGACCGGGCCAGAAGAGAAGGACAGATCGCTCCGGAGCGCCCCGTTCTTCGAATCGGTTTTTTCCCGGATTTGCTGCTCTGTTTTGATCGTTGCCATGGTTTGGCCCAACGAGTGTCAGTCGGGAGCCAGACACTGCTTTCGACCATGGGCATACACATTTTATCCCTCGTGCTTGAGTCGGCTCGGCTACGTCGCAGCGCTCATCTGCGCGGAGATGACTTCGTCCAGGATGCTCAGCGACTGATCATGGAAAGGTACCAGGAACGGATACAGATGCAGGAAATCGCCACCAGTTTGCGTGTCGGCTACTCCCGTTTTCGCCAAGCTTTCAAAAGCCGAACTGGATTGAGCCCCAAGCAATACCAGCTCCAGGCGCGGATCCAAAAGGCGCAAGACCTATTGTTGAACACCCCGATGTCCGTGAAGGAGATTTCATTAGTTCTCGGTTTCGATTCTCCTTATCACCTGTCCCGGCAGTTCAAGCACCACGTCGGCCTAGCCCCACGTTATTGGCGCCGAACGGTTCATCGCTAACGGGTTCCGGGTTCGGCGTTCGCCGTTCGCAGTTCGTACTCACGCCACATAAGTCCCATCAATCCCATAGAGCCTGTCGCGCCGTAGGACATTCGGCGAGCTCAGTCGAGTCGCTTGGCCGAGGCCAAGCCCATCCGTCCTGGCCGACACCGCGATCCAATTTTCTGAAACCTGTGATCATAGCAGCAACCAGCAAACCCGTACATTCGTTCGCATCGACAAGCGCTCTCATTTGCCGTAAACCCTGAACGCCGAAACCGAACTGCAAACAGCGAACCGTGAACCGAGAACCGCGAACCGCCACCGTGAACCTTTCCGCATTTCCAAAGCGCCCTCTCGCACTGGCCGAGGGCACCGGCACGGGGCGAAAAATATTGGTGCTCCTGCTTAGCGGGTTGTTTTTCGCGGGTTGTTTCCTGATTTTCGCTCTGGTTCTAGGGCCCGGTGTTCTTGAAGACATACGGCTGTCCAAGGAAGGTAAACTTGCGTCGCGCGGAACTGTGAGCGGCGAGATCAGAAGCCGGCTGTTTACCAATTGGGGCGATCTTAAGCTGGACTACACGATACCCGGACGAAGCCACAACGGAGGCGTCACTTCCTTTAGCCGGAACAAAGACATCTTCTTTGTTGGCGACCTGGATGAATCGAAGGAGGCCCAAATCTATTACCTGGAGAATGCTCCTTCGATCGCCACGGTTTCCTACGCATTAGATCTATTGTTGAACCGGGAAATCACCTTAGCGGTTTCGCTGGCCATAGAGCTTGGCTTCGTGGTTATGGCCATCGTGGGCTGTTTCCGCGTAGCTGCTATAGGTCGGAGTTTGCGTCGCGCTGCCGATCATCCCGAACCGATCGAAGTGACCATCGTCCGTAGCCGTTTCTACCGCCGCCGCCACTACATTCGCTATGAATGGCAAAACCAACGGCGCCATGAGGCCAACGTCATTTGGAGACAAGACCGAGACCCATTGTTCACCCGACCCACGCGTGACCGCGCCCTTGCTATAAAAGGCCCCGACGGTCACGCCCATCTTGTAGACTCCGAATTCCGGCCGTTCGAATTAACGGAGCAAGAGAGGGAGCGAGTGATAGCGGGAGGAGCTAGGAGCTAGGAGGGGCATGGTCGCTTTCGTAATCGTCCTCGTCGTCTGAAACTCGGGGAGGCTACGTGGGCAAGCTGTCCTCGATTGCGGGTGTGAAACGTCCCGGAACTGCGGAAATTACCCAGAGCGCTCAATGCGGAATTGAGCAACACACAAGCGTCTTTTCGATGTCCGGCCGGTTTTTGACAATTGCTGATCTGCTCGCAAGATAGCACCGCTCCAGAGGCTGCGTAACGCTCAACGATCGAGGACGACGACGAGGACGAGGACGATTCGTGCGGCGACGCCCCTCCGAGCTCCTAACTCCTCCCCCTAAGCTACCCTTTCGCTTGCCAGCGCCGTATCATTGCGATACCGCCGTAGCACGCTATTAAATACCGCCAATGCTTCGGAATTAACCTCACTTCGCCAGACGAAGTTACGCCTGAGCACCGCATTTCGAG
>JAFAIO010000017.1 GCA_019236675.1 Verrucomicrobiota bacterium | reverse complement strand
GCCCGCCGGATCCAGCTAGTCAACTTCGTAGCGAAATCGACCAGGTTCTGTCTATTGCCTATTCCGGGCAGAGCAGCGAAACGCTGGCCGACCGGGTACGGCCATTGTTGGAGAAAGACTTTTCGTTTGAGTTGGTGACACGCCAAGCAATCGGGCCGGGTTGGAGGCAATTTGCTGCCGGCGACCAGCAAAAAGTTACCGACCTTTTTAGCCGGTTAGTGATCCGGATCTACGCCGCTCGCGTGGTTGGGACCCAAAAGCCCACTATCACTTATGGTAAGACGGTTACCCTGACGCCCGACCGGTGCGAGGTCCCGACCCGGGTTACTGCGCCCAACAGCGATAAACCATATGCAGTGGTCTATCGCCTAATCAATCTTCCTAGCGGCTGGCGTATCTACGATGTCCTGATTGAGGGTGTGAGCTTCGTCGCGAATTATCGAGCCCAATTCGATGACTTAGTACGACGCGGCGGAGCGGCAGCCGTCATTAAAACTCTTGAAGCTAAACTTGCTGAACCAATCAATCCCAACTCGTGAACTACCTTATCCCTACCTTGCTGCTGGTTCTAACGTGCGTTTCCGGTTTTGCTGATGAAACCAACCAGCCGACCCCACCCCGCCGTGGCCCCGCAGCCGCGGGAAAAACGAAACCCGGGAAGTCGTCCCAAAAGACTACGAAACCGGCTACAAGTTCAGGGGATGAGCTCGCCAACGAACCGGTTGAGAAGGTCAATGATCCTTGGGAGCGCCTCAATCACACCACATTCCGGTTCAACGACTCGTTGACGATCCACGCTGTCAAACCGATAGCCCGCGGATACGAGCACATTGTGCCACAAGGGGTTCGCAACAGTCTCTCGAACTTTTTCGACAACCTCGATTTTCCTATCCGGTTCGGGAACAATGTATTGCAAGGCCGGTTTGTTCGATCAGGACAAGAGGTTGGTAAGTTCGTCGTGAATACGACGGCCGGTATTGGCGGCCTGTTTCGCGTCTCCGATCATGTTTCTTCCCTGGCCGATGTTCCAGCTGAAGACTTTGGATTAACGCTGGGACGGTGGGGTTTCTCCAGCGGCCCCTATTTGGTGATCCCGCTGCTGGGTCCAACAACCGTTCGCGATTTAACCGGGTACGCTGGCGATTTTGCCCTGAACCCTCTGAACTGGTATCTGATCTTTACTAACTACGGGTTAATCAGCAGGGCAGTCGGCTACTCGGTCTCAGCCTCCAGATTCGTCGTCCGATCACCCGGGAGCGTCCGTACCTATGAACAAATGAAAGAGGCAGCGGTTGACCCGTATATCGCTGTAAGGAACGCGTATTTGAGTCACCGCGCAGCTCAGCTGGAGAAATAGTATAAGGGGCCGTGGAGCGCTGCCTCGCTTCCGCCTTCGCCAGGCCTACGGCGCGACGGGTGGCGAGGCCGACCGGTCGGGGACGCCGAACGGCGGGATGTGGGGCATGTCGGCCAAGCAGGCGACGGGGGAGCCTTCGATTCTCACTACGGGACGAGTTCTGCGGGTGGCGACCCCTTCGGCCTCGCCACCCGTCGCGCCGTAGGCCTGGCGAAGGCGGAAGCGAGGCAGCGCTCCACGGCCCAATCACTTCTCACTTCTCACGTCCGCCTCCACCTCCACCGGCCTCGGTTTCCGGTTCTCGTCAACGGCAACGTAGGTAAAGATCGCTTCCGTGACTTTGTTGCGAGTGTCGCTGGTCCGGCTACGGCGCCAGGCCTCGACTCGGATCGTCATCGACGTTCTCCCTACCCGGATAACCGTGCAATAAAGGCTGACCTCATCCCCGATGAATACGGGCTCATGGAATACCATGCCGTCAACAGCCACGGTTACACAACGACCACGTGCACGGCGGCTGGCGGCATTGGCTCCGGCTAAATCCATTTGCGACATCAACCAGCCGCCGAATATGTCGCCAGAAGGGTTGGCGTCGGCCGGCATGGCAATCGCGCGGATCATCGGCTCGCCTTCAAGAGGGCGCTTTTCGTCCATGTCGCGTTAATTAGCCACAGATCGCCGAAAAGGTGAAGCGGGAGGTACCGCGTGCCAGGGAAAAGTAATCAGTAATCAGTAGGTCAGTAATCAGTAAAGGTTTCCGGACGGTCCAACGGACTTCCCACTGATTACTGTCTTACTGATTACTGATTACTTTTGCGCTACCCCAGAGCACCCATTCGGTTACCGCCTCTCGCTTCGCGGGCTACGCCGGTGCTAAAGAAATGAGTCCATCAGACGAGCAGTGTTTTGAACCACTTTTTCTAGCGCGGAACGCTTTCGCCATTGCTCCAGGGTAAGTAGGTCGCTGTTTCTAAAGTAATCTTCCTGGACTACCTTTAGTTGCTCGACTATCTGACGATCGTAAATCAGCAGATTGATTTCTGCGTTCAACGCAAACGAACGAATATCCATATTCGTTGACCCAGTCAGGGCAATGTCGTCGTCTATCGTCAACAATTTCGCGTGCAAAAAACGTGGCCGATACAGATGAATCTGGATCCCGGCCTCCAGCAAATCGTCGTAATACGACCGTTGAGCTAATTGAGAGATCAATTGATTCGCATGCTTCGAAACAACTAAGTGTACCTGCACATTTTCACGCTCGCCGGCAGCGCAGATGGCATTAAGAAACGGCTCGTCCGGAATGAAGTAAGGCGTTATGATCACAACCCGCCGGCGAGCCTCGTAGAGCATTGAAATAATCAGTTCGCGCCCATTCTCTTGACCATAACCAGGTCCGCTCGGTAGCAATTGAGCGGCAGAATTTCCGGCAGGCTTGAGCGAGGGAAATAGTTCTTCTCGATCCAATACCTGTTCGGTCTCCAAATAATGATCACCTAAAAAGGTCGCTTGGAGTTGCGAGACGACCGGGCCAGTAACCCGCACCACGAGTTCTTCATTTGGATAGTTTCTAACAAAGGTTGGGTCAGCAATGTTCTGTGATCCGAGATAACCGATAGTTCCGTCAATCACCGTGATTTTGCGATGGTTTCGCAAATCGAAACGTTCACCCTTTCTCCGAAATAAACCGACTGGCAACATCGATCTTACTTCCACCCCGGTTTGGCGAAGTGCGGGTCCGAATTGTTTCAGCGCAACCCGCGACCCGACCGCATCTAACAAGACTCGACAAGCCACCCCGCGGCGAGCGGCTCGTTTAAGTGCGTCGGTAACTTTTCTTCCGGTCCGGTCGGTTCGATAAATGTAGGTCAAGAGATGGACTTGTCGCTCGGCGGAATCGATGTCCTGGATCAAACGATCGATACTCTCTTCGTAGTCGCGTAAGAACTCGAACGCATTCCCGGCGAATGGTTCGAACATCCCCAATCGCTTGGCTTGTTCGGGAATGATTTGGAGTTGGGCGGGAAGATCAAGTTGAGCAACGATCTGCGTGCCAATCTGGGCCTGAGCTTTCTCGATTTGTTCAGAGGCTTGTACCTGCAGCTTCCGCCGGAAAGCGGGAACGCGGATTCGTCCGACCAGTGCGTAGATGGCCAGGCCAGGCCATGGAAGCAAGAAAATGAAGAGCAACCAGGTGCGAGCGGCGGAGGCGCTCCGTCGCTGGGGAACATAAAGCAGCATGGTTAACCGGATTGCCCATTCACTGCACAGATAGAGAAAACTCCAGTCGATCATTTCTGCTTCCTCCCATCATGTGCTACTGTCGAGCAGCTGCTCGATGTGCTGAGTAAGCCAGTTGTTCCCCCAAAATTCGAGTTTTATGAACAAGCGCAAATTGATCACTGCTCCAGTTTTTATCCTTCTTTTGCTCGCTCTTTTTGACGGCTGTGCCAGCTGGGATGCCGCAAGTCAAGAATCGTTGCTTTCTGCAGCCGGATTTAAGACGCGGACACCCTCAACCCCGCAACAGGAGGCAATGTTTGCTCGGATAACTCCCTACACCGTAGAACGCCATGAACGGAACGGAAAAGTGCTCTACGTCTACACCGATACAAAACAGCATCTAGCCTACATTGGAGGCGAAGCTGAGTATCAAAGGTATAAACAGCTGGGTCTCCAAAAGTCGATCGCGGACAGCCAACTGCAAGCTGCCCAGATCAACGAGTCTGCCACTCTTTACGACCGAACGTACTGGGGACCTTACTGGGGACCCTGGAACCCTTGGTGGTAAAGCTCCCTAAGCATAATCGTAATCGTCGTCGTCCTCGTCCTCGATCGTGTGCGCGGGGGTGGAGTTCCATTTAGCAGACTGGGCGGTGAATTGGAAACGATGTGCTCTGAAAGCATCTCCAACCCCGCGGACACGGGATGCAATTCGGAAAAGGCACACAGCTACAATTCCGGCGCGCATACCTACCAACAAGCCCTCTCGAGGACGAGGACGACGACAAGGACAGCCTGCCCGACGAAGCTTTACGCTCTGTGGTTGGCAGCTCTGTAAATGAGCGAAGTCGGGAGAACGATGTGCCTCACGAGCGGCACTACATATTAGGGGTTAGTAGTCCAATTGGTCGCAATCGCGAACAAGCACTTTCGGCCGCCACCTTCGGGGCGAATATCGCGACATTCTCGACCCAGGGTTAAAACCCTGGGCTGTACTCTGAAGCCGCTTCGCGGCAAATCCGACAGGCAAAAAAGGTGCTCGCCAATCCAACCGCTAATCGGAGATACTCCACCTCCCTCCCGCGGCATTTCTACAGTAAAACATGAATGCACAGCTTCAGATCACTCGTGGCCCTCACTTGATTGGATTTGCCCGCGGGGCGCGGATCACAATGAACGGCGCCGACATCGCCAACGTCGGTGTGGGTAAGACCGTAACGCTTGAAGTGCCGCCGGGAAAACATGTGTTAAGCGCCTGGCTAGGCGGCAGTCCTAGTGCTCAAAATTCCATCGAGTTTGTTCCAGGCGAAACCGTTCACCTGGACTGTAAACTGAAAATGGGTTTGTTCTCGAACACCTTCGAGTTGACCTCGCGGGAGGGCAGGTTAGTCGCTGGACAACCTGCCATTGCCGCGCATCACGGCACGCTTATCCTAGTCTTTGGAATCCTCGGATTCTTTTTCGGGATATTGGGACTCGCCGCTCTCGTTCAAGGAATCGTTGATCTAACCAAAATGTCTCGTGGTAAGATGGATCGCTCGGGAGAATTGTTAACGTGGATCGGACTGATTCTTGGAACGATTGGCTTCTTAATTAACGCAATGCTCATCCTTATAGTACTGGCAGCGGGCGGGCGTCCTTGAGTGACGACATCAAGCGGTCCTCGCTCCTTATTCTTGGCGTGCTCCACGAACGCGGCTAAAATACCAGCATGAGTCAGGCCCCGGCGAGTTCAGTTGCTTATCCGGAATGCGTGGAACATGGAGTATGGGTTCCGATTCCGACAGCTCCGCCGGATGATGAGCTGCGGCTTCGTCTGAAGGATATCGATCCAGATGAGTCTCGCACCGTTAAACAGCAGGGCGCCATGAGCTTTCATGCGCTTGGTTGTTCAGGGTTTTACCAAAATCAGGAGCCGGGTAAGCGCGTGGCCGGAGCGATGGCTGACCAGATCTCAAAACCCGAGGTTTACGGTGGGACGCACGATGCTGTGCCGGCATCTTTCTTGTTTCATCTCGGCGATCTTGCCTACAAAGATGAGGATCCGGCGAATGTTGCGGCCAAAGACCAAGCACTGATCTACAACGCCCAATTTTACGCGCAATACACGAAGTATTCTCGTGAGATCTTTGCGATTCCCGGTAACCACGACGGGAAGACCTCCAAACATCAATCGAAAGCGGGTATTGTCCATTTTCAGGAGAACTTCTGCGATCCCAATCGCGGGCGCAGCCCGGACAATACAACGGATCGTCGAAAGGCGATGTGCCAGCCTTATCCCTATTGGAGGCTGGAAACTCCCATTACAACGATCATCGGGCTTTACACGAATGACATCAACGCTGGCCAGCTCGACGATCCGATGAGCGACGCTAAGCCGCAATACGATTGGTTAGTAAAGACGCTGGCGGAAATCAAGGAGCGAACCGAGCGCAAGGCGTTAGTGCTCGCCCTTCATTATCCGCCTTACTCAGGAGGCGCTAACTTCCATGAACGCGGTAACCCTAACCTCGGCCCGACTCCGCGCCGAGGCCAGCTTCAGCCGTTGGCAGTTCTACTGCGGCAAGCTTATGCCGAGACCAACCAATATCCCGATCTGGTTTTGTCTGCGCACGCCCATCTTTATCAACGGATCACGTACCAACACGCTGACGGACGGGAGATCCCTTATATGATCGTAGGCAGCGGCGGTCATGCACCGGTCGAAAACTTGTTTGAAACCTGCACCAAAGGTCAGCTTGAACGCAGACCGCCGCCTTTAGACTTGGTATTGCCACCTGGCTCAGATCTGCCCAACGGCGATATCGCCAAGGTAGTCGCTTATAACGACACTGATTTCGGCTTTGCCCGGATTACTGTAGATATCAATGAGAACACCTTAACCGGCGAGTTCTTCACTGCTTTCCGTTCCGGAGCTACCCCTGAAGTTGTCCCAGGATTGGCCGACTCGTTTGTCTTGGACCTGAAGAAGCACAAGCTCCGGAAATAGGCGACTAGATTAAAGACCGATTAATTCTGCCGTACCGGTTGCCATTGGTACTGGGCTCCGTAGGAGCCAAATCTTTATAGCTCGCGGCGCAAACGAAAGGAGAGAGCTCCGTAGAAGCGCCATCTCGATTTGGGAACGCTGGCTAGTCGCAGAAAACCTTCTTCGATGTCGCTCCTAACGCAGCCGACTCCGCCAAGGCTTCGTCGCGCCCAATTAATTAGTCAGGCGCGCCGTAGCGAGGCGAAGGCGGCTGGTCGCGTTTATGATTTGCGTGCCTATAAAGATTTTGCTCCTAGGGAGCCGGCCGCACTAACGGCTGCATCAATCCCGGAACCGAATCGCGTTTTTCAATCCGGCACCCGCCGGACCAGGCAACAATATTTCGCCGCTCGCAGCTCTCTACTAGGCTCCGCTTTTGTTCGGTTTTTTTTGCGTTCTTTGCGCTTTTTCGCGGCTATTATTCCGGGGCGGCGTTCCGCGAGTGGCGACCCCTTCGGCCTCGCTACCCGTCGCGCCGTAGGCCTGGCGAAGGCGGAAGCGAGGCAGCGCTCCACGGGCTCATTCAGTAGCCGCCGAAAGATGCGCCGTATCGCCCATTCGCCGTTTCGCCGTTTCGCACTTTCGTCTCCTCGAACTCCTTGAACTCCTTAAACTCCTTTCTAAGGTCGATAGGCATGCGCATCTTCGACAGCCCGTTTTCGTCTGCACCGGAGGCTCAACTTCTATCGAATGGCCGTTATCACGTTGTCGTCACGAACGCGGGAGGGGGTTACAGCCGTTGGCATGACTTGGCAGTCACACGGTGGCGTGAGGATACAACTCGTGACTGTTGGGGCAGCTTTATCTATCTGCGGGATCCTGCCAGCGGCGAGTTTTGGTCGGTGGGCTATCAACCCACCCTCCTTGTGACCGAGGAGTATAAAGCGACGTTCACTCTATCGCAGGCCGAATTTCGTCAACGTCATGCCGGCTTTGAAATCGTCACCCGCATCTGGGTTTCACCGGAGGACGACGTTGAGATTCGTCGAGTCGTGATCAGAAACCTTTCCGGCGAGGCGCGCGCGATCGAGCTCACCAGTTACGCTGAAGTCGTTTTAGCAGTTCCCGCAGCCGACCTGGCTCATCCTGTTTTCAGTAATCTTTTTATTCAAACCGAGCTCGTGCGAACGGCGTCCGCCATTCTCTGCAACCGGCGACCTCGGGGCGAAGGAGCGGAACACCCTTGGATGGTGCATCTAATGGCGGGAGATGACGGCGGCGAGTTATCTTGCGAGACCGATCGAGCTAGATTCATCGGACGAGGAAGAACAGTGGCTAATCCTGCAGCTCTGCAGGAGGTTTCGCCCTTGTCGAATACCGTTGGTTCGGTACTCGACCCCGTGATCTCGTTACGGCGCACATTCCAGCTTGCACCGGATGCCTCCGTCTCAGTTGATCTTGTGACCGGGTTAGCTCCCGACCAGCAAGCCGCATTAGCGTTGGCCGACAAATATCGTTCTCCCGAACCAATCGCGGTATCGCAGGAGCTAGCTGAGAAGCAATCAGCGCAACTAGAATTAGAGGACGGCGACGCGGATATTTATGGACAGTTAGCGAGTGCTCTCATTTATCCCAGCTCTACATTTCGCGCGCCCCCCGAAGTATTAACTCAAAATAAGCTCGGACCAGGCGCGCTTTGGCGCCACGGTATCTCCGGGGATTTACCCATCGTTTTGCTGCGAATATTAGGTACCAGCACAAGCTCGCCGAATTTCGACCTGATAGAGCAATTGATTCGGGCGCATGCTTACTGGCGCAAGCAAGGACTAGCCGCGGACCTCGTCATCCTGATCGAACAGGAATCCGGCACCAGAATAGAGCTAAAGGACCGGATCGAAAATCTCCTGGCGACTCGCCGGCAAACGGAGACGTTGGAAAAACCGGGCGGGATTTTTATCCGGCACTTGGCGCAACTTTCACCCGAAGAACACGTTCTATTCCAATCGGTGGCTCGCGTTGTTGTTACGGATCGAGGAGGAACACTGGCCGAACAACTCAAGGCGCCCGGTAGGAATGAGCGCCAGGCTTCTCCAGGCGACTCGACTGAGCACGCCGAAGTCCTTCGTCGCGGCCAAGCCCAAAGTGTTGTGCAACCTATCGGCGAGGGTAGGCCAAAGCATAGCCACGGAGGCCCGCTCATCCGAGGACGAGAAAATCAGCCAGAAGCGGACTCGGAAGAGCGGGATCTCAACCCTACCGGGACGCTATTTAACAATGGGGCCGGAGGCTTCACACCAGACGGTCGCGAATACGTTATCGCCTTGGAACCCGGGGTCGCCACGCCTGTTCCCTGGGTGAACGTCCTGGCAAACCCAAATTTCGGGACAGTGATCTCTGAGACCGGTGGTGCTTACACCTGGGCCGAGAATTCTCATGAACTTCGTCTCACGCCCTGGAACAACGATCCCGTTACTGATCTCAGCGGTGAAGCATTTTATCTTCGCGACGAAGAAACCGGCGAAATCTGGTCTCCGACACTATTGCCAGCGCGAGGCAACAATCGCTATGTGGTCCGGCACGGGTTCGGCTACTCAGTGTTTGAGCACTCGGAATACGGCATTTCTTCGGAGCTGACCGTCTATGTGGCAATCGATGCGACCGTAAAATTCGCTGCGTTAAAACTACGAAATATCTCGGAACGCGCCCGACGAATATCGGCCACCGGTTACTGGGAGTGGGTCTTCAGCGATCTCCGGCAACGAACGGCACTACATATCCAAACTGAGATAGATGGTGACAGCGGCGCATTCTTGGCTCGTAATTTTTATAACAACGATTTTACCGACTGGATCGCCTTCATCGATGTGGATGGCGCACACCGGACATTCACCGGGGACCGGAGCGAATTTGTCGGTCGCAACGGCAGCCTGGCCCAACCGGCAGCGCTTGGTCGGGAACAGCTTTCGGGAAACGTGGGAGCTGGATTGGATCCTTGCGGAGCCATACAAACAACGATCGATCTGGCGCTCGGAGCGGAACAAGAAATTTGTTTCCGGTTGGGCGCTGGTAAAAGCCTGACCGAAGTTCAGCAGTTAGTTCGGCGGTTTCGCGAGCCCAATGCCAGTGAAACCGCGCTAAGGGCGGTCCAACAATATTGGACTCGAACGCTGAGCAGTGTTCACGTCGAAACTCCCGATCCATCGGTTGATGTGATCGCGAACGGCTGGCTCTTGTATCAGGTTCTCAGTTGCCGCGTGTGGGGCCGGACCGGATTTTATCAATCCGGAGGTGCATTCGGTTTTCGGGATCAACTACAAGACGTGATGGCGCTAGTGCATGCTGAGCCGCGTTTAACTCGAGAACATTTACTGCGAGCAGCCGCCAGACAGTTCCGGGAAGGAGATGTGCAGCACTGGTGGCATCCACCCACCGGCCAAGGTGTGAGAACCCATACCTCCGACGATTACCTGTGGCTACCTTATGTCACCTGGCAATATGTCACTCGAACCGGAGATACCAGCGTTCTCGACGAAAAGGTACCTTTCCTCGAGGGACGTCTCCCAAAACCGGAGGAAGCTGATATTTATTTTCGGCCGGAACAATCCGATGAATCAGGTTCTTTATACGAACATTGTGTTCGCGCGATCGAACACGGACTGCGATTCGGTCAACATGGGTTGCCCTTGATGGGCACCTGCGATTGGAACGACGGAATGAACCTGGTCGGAAAGGACGGACGCGGTGAAAGCGTCTGGCTAGGCTTCTTTCTCTACGACGTTTTGCAGCGATTCGGGAAACTGGCGCGCGAACGCAATGACATTGCCTTTGCAGACCGTTGTCTGGCGCAGGCAAAAGAAATCCAATCGAACATCGAAAAACATGCTTGGGACGGAAAATGGTATCGTCGAGCTTACTTTGATAGCGGTGAACCACTTGGTTCCCATCTAAACGAAGAGTGTCAGATTGATTGTCTGCCGCAAAGCTGGTCGGTGATCTCGGGAGCGGGAGACCCGGAACGCGCACGTCAAGCGATGCAGTCGTTGAACGAGCGATTGGTTCGACGTGACGCTAAACTAATTCAGCTGTTAGACCCGCCGTTCGATCGTTCGAAACCGAGCCCCGGTTATATCCAGGGCTATGTTCCCGGCGTGCGCGAGAATGGTGGCCAATATACTCACGCAGCGATTTGGACGGTCCTTGCCGCCGCTTTAGAAGGAAACAATGAGCTAGCATGGGAGTTGTTCGCGCTGCTCAATCCCGTGAATCATGGGAGAACGGCGGCGGATATCGCGACCTATAAGGTGGAGCCTTATGTTATCGCCGCCGATGTCTACTGGGTTCCTCCCCATACTGGTCGCGGCGGTTGGACTTGGTATACCGGTTCCGCCGGTTGGATGTACCGGACTTTGATCGAAACCTTATTAGGATTCCAGCCCGAAGGGAACCAATTGCGCTTGTTGCCGCGTCTTCCAAAGGCGTGGACGGAATATAAGATTACCTATCGGTATGGCGATACCCCCTATCGCATCAACATCGGAAGGTCGACGGATACGAAGACTCTCTTGGACGGGAAAGAGATTACCGATGATACCGTGCCGTTGGTGGACGATAAACGAGAGCATCAGATCGAAGTGAGGGTCCGCTGATAACGTAAGAAAGGCGCCAAGCGCCTGGTCCCGTAGGTACAATTGATAGTAGCCAGGCAATTTATTGCTTGGGATATGTGAGAATGCGACCCGTCCCGCAGGGCACGGTATGATTGGTTCGTCTCAAAACGGTTTCACGCCTCTGTGTCCCTGGGAACTCACCCGCGATGTATGATTCGGTCGCTATGCGCGCTAGCGATAATATTCGTACCGTGCCCCACGGGACGGCTCGCGGTGGTCTAATTTCCAGGAAATAAATTGCCTTGCTACAATCGTGGCTTCCCTACGGGACATTCTTTTGCTTTTAGCTCTGCTTTTCATTCCATTGTCGGATGCATTGGTTAACCGATAACTGGCACTCACTGTTCCCTTACCCATGGGGATCAATTTTCCTTAGCATTTTAGCGTTGATCTGCGGAGCCTCGGTCGGGATTGAACGGCAGCGGAAAGAGAAGCCGGCTGGGATCCGTACCATGGCGTTGATTGCCCTTGGGTCCGCTACCTTCACTATGATCGGGTATTCATTTACCAGTAGCACGGGTGACTCCGGCCGCGTAGCTGCCCAGATCGTTACCGGGATTGGCTTTCTCGGAGGCGGCGTGTTACTCCGAGGAAGCACTGGGGTTCGCGGCGTGACCACCGCCGCTACTATTTGGTTGGTCGCTGCCATGGGCATGGCCATTGGCGCCGGCCATGCCGGCGCCGGAGTCGGTCTCGCCTTACTCGCTCGCGGAGTGTTGTCTTTCGTTAACCGATGGGAATCTAGTAAGTTGGCTGGGGCACGCGCATCCGTGATTCGTCTGTTAGTCGATCCGGCCGAAGGCAAAACGGAGGTGAGATTGGAAGACCTGCTTGAACAGTTCCATATTCCGTTTAAAGCAGTAGAACGACAGCCGGCAGCAGACGACCGCGAGCTCTGGATCATCCGATGCCAATTACCCCGATGGGCCTACCATGAGCTCTTGATGGCTTTAGTTGAAGAGTCCCACGTTTACTCGATTCAACGGTAAACCAGAAATAGCCGCAAAAACTTGTCGCGCCATAGGACGTTCGGCGAGCTCAGTCGAGTCGCTTGGCGGAGGCGGAAGAACGCAAGGTACGCAAAGAAAAAACCACGAATAAATGGATCCGCCTCCGCAAGGCCTACGGCGCGACAGGCAACGAATAAACGCGAAGGGAAGACAATTCAACCGCAGATGGACGGAGATTTACGCAGATGCGGAGCGAAACTGAAACGCGATTTGGGATGGATGATTACGCCTTTCGATTCCGATCTTTGTGGCCATTGTAATCTTGTTGTGAATTAAATCTGTTCTCCGCTTTAGCTTTGCGTCTTTGCGTGAAATTCTATTCGCGTTCATTCGTTGCCTGTCGCGCCGTAGGCCTCGCGGAGGCGGATCCATTCGCGGTCCCTTTTTGCGGCTATTCTGGTTCGTGATCGATCCCCCATGACTTTTGCTGTCTTTAATCTTCTATTTCCGATCGTGGTCGCCGTTCATAATATCGACGAATACCGTGGATATGAGGAGTTCGTTCGCTCTTACCCGGGCTGGTTAGCCGAAAAACTCACTCGCAAGGTGGTAGGCTGGGCGGCGCTACTTTTGACGCTGGCAGTTACGGCGCTCGCGTTGGGGACCTATTTTTATCAGAACGACTTCTTATTAATGGTATCCAAGATTGCAATCATCGGACTCGCGCTCAATTGCATCGGCCATTGCTTCTTATCACTCAAACGACGAGCTCTTGTGCCGGGAACCTTATCGGGGGCAATACTCGTCCTACCTTATTCCGTGATTGCAGTCTTTATGATGCGAACAGATTTTCGAGACTCGCTTCTTGCCCTTTTCGGGTATGCTGCCATTGGCGCCATTGTTGTACCCATCGTCATCGGATCCTTTCTCTTGATGGGGTACGTGGTCGCGCGGACTGGGAAACGTAAAAAGCAGAGCGGAGTGATGGAGTGATGGAGTGTTGGAGTAAGGGAGCGGTTGATTTACCCATTCGGATTGAGTGCAACAAGCTGCTCTGAGAGGGAGTGCCGTCTCATTCCCATTATCACTCCCCTACTCCATTACTCCACTACTCCGCTCCTCCCTCCCATTCACCACGTCTGCCATTCCACCTTGATATGGTGTTTGGTAGCGTAAGCTTTGCCTAACTCGACGAGGTGTTTAAAGAGCGCCTGGTAGCCGGCTAAATATTTGGTGTCGATTTCTTGAGCCTTTGACACCCGTTCTTGTTG
>JAFAIO010000565.1 GCA_019236675.1 Verrucomicrobiota bacterium | reverse complement strand
AACCAAGGATGAAGTTGTCTCATTTTTTCATAGACCGCCCGATTTTTGCCATCGTGGTTTCGGTCGTCACCGTGCTCCTGGGGGTGATCGGTTATACGAGCTTACCAGTTGCCCAGTACCCTGAGATCGCGCCGCCGACCGTGGTGGTGCAAGCCCAATACCCGGGCGCAGATCCGAAGACGTTGGCGGAGGAGGTAGCAGAGCCGATCGAGCAACAAGTAAACGGTGTCGAAAACATGCTCTACATGTCCTCCGTTTCCGCGATGGACGGCACGATGCAGCTCACGATTACCTTCAAGTTAGGAACCGATCCTAATATCGCGCAGGTTCTGGTGCAGAACCGGGTCGCAATCGCGGAGCCCCAATTGCCGGCCGAAGTAAGAAACATAGGCGTCACCACGCAGAAGCAGTCGCCCGATATTTTGATGGCGATCGGGTTGACATCGAAAAGCAACACCTACACCCCACTTTATTTAAGTAACTATGCCTATACCCAGATCTTAGACAGTCTGAAGCGGATCGAAGGGGTAGGCAACGTGCAGGTTTTCGGAGCGCAACCGTACAGCATGCGCGTCTGGTTAAATCCGGATCTGATGTATTCGCGAGGATTGACCGCAGACGATGTGGTCAACGCGATTCAAGCTCAGAATATTCAGGTTGCCCCTGGCAGCGTTGGCGCCGAGCCGGCACATCCCAAGACTGAGTTTCAGCTGATTCTCAACACCAAAGGGCGTCTCATCACTCCGGAACAGTTTTCCCGGATTACTTTGAAGCGAGGAAGCAACGGCCAGTTAGTTTATTTAGGAGACGTAGCCCGGCTCGAGCTTGGCGGCCAAAGTTATACCAGCAGCACCTACGAGAACGGAACTATCCCTGCCATCGGTATTGGAATTTTCCAACTACCAGGATCGAATGAGTTAAAAACCGCAGCCCTGGTGAAGAAAGCGATCGCGGAGATGGCAAAATCGTTCCCGCCCGGAATGGAATACTCCATTCCCTACGATCCAACGCTCTTTACTCAACAATCGATCGACGCTGTCTACGAGACATTGCGAGACGCAATCATTCTCGTCGTGATCGTGGTCATGGTTTTCCTGCAGTCGTGGAGAATCGCCGTGATCCCGTTGATCGCGGTACCGGTCTCGTTAATCGGGACGCTTGCGTTAATGGCCTTAATGGGCTTTTCGCTCAATTCTCTTTCCCTGTTTGGACTGGTCTTAGCGATCGGTATCGTGGTCGATGACGCCATTGTAGTAGTAGAAAATGTCGAGCGCTGGATCGAGCACGGCTTTTCGCCCAGAGAAGCAACCAGAAAAGCAATGGACGAAGTGGGCGCCGCTATCATCTCGATTGCGGTCGTACTCACCGCGGTGTTCGTTCCCACCGCTTTAGTAAGCGGCATCAGCGGCCAATTCTATCGCCAGTTCGCGTTGACTATCGCGATCGCCACCCTAATCTCTGCATTCAATTCGCTCACCTTAAGCCCTGCCTTAGCAGCCATTCTGATCAAGCCGGGGCAAGCCAAAAAGGATCTCTTTACTCGGCTCATCGATATCTTGCTGGGATGGTTTTTCCGCTTGTTTAATCGGACCTTTGACGCCGGGATCAGCGCTTACGGTAAAGTCGTGCGGCGTTTGCTGCGAGTGAGCGGGTTAGCACTTGTGGTCTATCTCGGCCTGATCGTGCTGACTGGCACCCTTTTCAAGACGGTGCCGGGCGGTTTCATCCCGACCATGGACCAGGGCTATTTGATCGTGTTTGCTCAATTGCCGGATGGCGCTTCGTTACAGCGAAACGACGACGTCGAGCGCAAAATCGCAGCCATCGGCAAAGACATGCCGGGGGTCGAGCTCACGTTTGCAATCGAAGGCTTATCGATTCTCGACAACACGACCAAGTCCAACGCTTTGACGATATTTTTCCCGTTGAAACCGTTCAGCGAACGAATTGGGCACCCTGAGCAGTCCGCCAACGCGATCGTCAAGAAGTTACAGGGAGCGTTTTCGTCAATTCAGGATGCCTTTGTCATCGCCATCCAACCTCCTTCCGTGCGTGGTATGGGCAACGCCGGCGGTTTCCAACTGGAAATTGAGGACCGGCGAAATGCCGGCCTTGCCGCTTTGCAACAAGTGACAGACGCGGTTACTGCCGCGGCTAACGCGGAACCGGGCCTGAGCCACGTCTTTACGACGTTTCGTTCTGCGGTGCCTCAGCTCTTTCTCAATATCGATCGAGAGAAGGTGCAAACCCTTGATGTGCCAATCAGTTCTGTGTTTCACACTTTGCAGAGTTATCTCGGTACGAACTATGTTAACGATTTCAACTTTCTGGGTCGAACTTATCAAGTAAACCTTCAGGCTGACGCCGGATTCCGTGCTAGTCCTGACGAGATCCGCAGACTATACACCCGGAATAATTCGGGCGGGATGGTGCCACTAGGAAGTTTGTTGGATGTTCAACACGTCACGGGTCCCGATACGGTTGGTCATTACAACGTTTATCCTTCCGCTCTGATACAGGGTGCGACTCAACCCGGGATCAGCTCGGGTCAGGCTATCGAGAAGATGGAGCGAATCTGCCGGAGTGTTCTGCCCAGCCAATTCAGTTTTGAGTGGACTCAGTTAACCTATCAAGAGGTTACCGAAGGTAATACGGCGATCTTTATTTTTCCGCTGTGCGTCTTGTTTGTATTTCTGGCGCTCGCCGCCCAATATGAAAGCTGGTCTCTGCCATTAGCCGTTATCTTAATCGTTCCGATGTGTCTGCTATCGGCGATGGCCGGCGTCTATTTTCGTGGGCAAGACAACAATATATTTACCCAGATTGGGTTTGTGGTCTTGGTTGGGCTGGCCTGTAAGAACGCGATTTTGATTGTCGAGTTCGCGAAACAACAGATCGAGACGGGTAAACCCAGAATTGAAGCCGCGGCTGAAGCCGCTCGACTGCGATTGCGACCGATTCTCATGACATCCTTTGCCTTCATCCTGGGAGTGTCACCGCTGTTGGTGGCCAATGGAGCCGGCGCCGAGATGGATCAAGCGCTAGGAACCGCCGTGTTTGCCGGTATGATCGGGGTTACCTTTTTCGGAGTGTTGTTCACGCCAATATTTTTCTCCGTCCTGATGAAGCTGTTTGGAGGAAGGATTGGAGGGAAGGATGGGTCTAAGCACGGTCCAGAGCAGGATCACACCCTTGAGGAGGAAGAGGTCGTAGGGGCGAGTGAAAGGTGATTAGCGATTGGTGATTGGGTCCTGGCGATCTCGGCGATCCCGCGCGCTGCCGGCGTTTCAATTCGGAGGGGCGTTGCATTCCGCGTTCTTTGCTCGCACGCGGTGTCGCCGCCTGAAATCGTGGCAGATATGACATCCGAAAAGACGCGACGCCCGGGGGGAAGCGAGGTCAGCCGTTTTCGTATTGAAAGGGCCAATTTGCAATCGTTTCGGTTCCTGAACGGGTGGCGTATTGAAACGGCGTGAACCGGAACCGCGCACACATCATGGATCTTCAGGGCGTCGCGTCTTTCCAAACGTAATACCTGCACACAATTTTCAGGCGTCGAATTGCGCTTGAGCAGGTCGAGCGGAATGCAACGCCCCTCCGATTCGGGTTGCGGCTACGCGCCTGTCGGCCTCGCACGTGTCCTCCATAGTTTTAACGACGGAGTAAGTTGCCAATCCATGGGACGACGAGCAAGTCGGAAGCGGTGCAAAGCTTTCAGCCTATGATGATCCTGCCAGCCCTACCTTTATGGTAAAAACGGCGGCCAGCGCTGAAGGCGCGTTAACGTTAGTTGCCTTGGTACCAAGCGTCCCAAATGGTTCCCAGGCTATCTCGGTAGGTGAAGTGGTCCTGTTGAATGTACACCCAGACGAACGGAACCCCTATGGTTCCGGGACCGAAGGTCAGGCCGCTGTTCGTTGGCGTCGCGAGGTTGATCTGCTGCAGATTCCAGCTGTTGTCGGAACCGTCATACCACGCGTCCCAGATGGTCTCACCCTGGTCCCGATAGGCGAAATGCTGTTGCTGATTGAAAACGCAGACGAATACATCACTACCGGCAGCCGGACCATTCGTCACACCCATGCCGCCGGCGTTGATTTGCTGCAGGTTCCACTTATTGGTCGCGCCGTCGTACCAGGCATCCCAGATGGTTCCGCTGCCGTCGCGATACGCGAAGTGCAGTTGCTGGTTGAACACGCAGACAAAGGGGCCCCCAGCCGCGGGCAGACCGGTGGTCAGGCCCCCGGGTCCGTTGATCGGCTGAGGATTCCATTTGTTGGTCACGCGGTCGTACCACGCATCCCAGATGATTCCGCCGCCGCCAAGATACGCGAAGTGCAGTTGCTGGTTGAACGCGCAGACGAACGGTCCCGAAACCGCGGGCAGACCGGCGGTGAGCCCACCGGGTCCGTTGATCTGCAGAGGAAGGTTCCATTTGTTGGTGGCGCCGTCATACCAGATGTCCCAAATGGTTCCGCCGCCGTCAAGATACGCAACATGCCGCTGCTGACCAAAGGGCGAAACAAAGACGTCGCTCGCCGCTGGACGGCCGCTGGTTAGCGAACCCTCGTTTAGCTTTTCCAGATTCCATTTGTTAGCCGCACCATCGTACCACGAGTCCCAGACTCCCTCATTGGCATCCCGGTAGGTGAAGTGCAGTTGCTGATTGTAGCCCCAGATGAATGGGCCGCCTATTGCCGGGGGACCGCTGGTTACGCCGCCGACATTGATCCTTTGGAGATTCCATTTATTGGTCGCGCCGTCATACCATGCATCCCAGATAGCTCCGTCTACATGGCGGTAGCCGACATGTTCCTGCTCGCCGAAAACAAAAACGAACGGGTCGTTCACCGTTGAAGGGCCATTGGTCAAACCACCGGCATTGATCTGTTGCAGGTTCCATGTGTTCTTCGCCGCGTCGTACCATGCGTCGAGAATCGTTTCGCTACCGTCCAGATACACAATATGCTGCTGCTTTCCGAACACGCAGACGAATGGACCAGCAGCCGCCGGCAGACCGGTGGTGAGCCCCGTCGGTCCGTTGATCTGCTGAGGAGGGTTCCATTTGTCAGTGACGCCATCGTACCACACATCCCAGATGATTCCGCCGTCCGCGCTATACGAGTAGTGCTGCTGCTGGCCGTACACCCAAACGAACGGGTCGGACGCCGCTCCTGGACCATTGGTCCGGCCGTGGTTCGTCGGCGCCGCGAGGTTGATTTGTTGCAGGTTCCAAGTGGCATTCGCGCCGTCGTACCACGCATCCCAGATTGTTTCCCCATCGTCCCGATAGACGAAGTGCTGCTGATTGTTGTAGACCGAAACGAACGGCTGACCCACAGCTTGGGGACCATTGGTCCGGCCATTATTCCCCGGCGCCGCAAGGTTAATTTGCTGCACCTGCCAGCTGGCATCCGCGCCATCGTACCAAGCATCCTGGATCGCTCCCGTGGCGTCTCGATAGACGAAGTGCTGCTGGTTGTTGTAGACCGAGACGAACGGATCGCTGACCGTCGCGGGGCCACTTGTCCGGCCGTTGTTCGTTGGCGCTGCGAGATTGATCTGCTGCAGATTCCAGGTGGCCGTCGCGCCGTCGTACCAGGCATCCAAGATTGTTCCCGCTGGACCGCGATAGACGAAGTGCTGCTGATTATTGTAGACCGAGACGAACGGGTCGCCCACAGCCGCGAGACCACTGGTCCGGCCGCTGTTCATCGGCCCCGCGAGATTAATCTGCTGCAGGTTCCAGTTGTCGAACACACCGTCGTACCACGAATCCCAGATGATACCCATACCGTCCCGGTAGACGAAGTGCAGCTGCTGACCGAAAACGGAAAGGAACGGTTCACCCCTGGCTCCGGTGCCCGTAGTTAAGCCGGCGGAGCCGGTGATCTGCTGGAGATTCCATTTGTTGTTCACGCCATCGTACCACGCATCCCAAATCGTTTCCGTGGCGTCCCTAAAGGCGAAATGCTGTTGGTTGAGAAAGTCGCAGACGAACGGAACCGCCGTAGCCGGAGGACCGAAGGTCGCTGCAATGCCTCCCGTTATACGCTGCAGGTTCCAGCTCGGAGCCCTTTTGCTGTAGAACAAGTCCACCTCTCCCCCGGGAGACGCGTCACTGATGACGATCGTATGCTGCCCACAGTCCGTCACCCGATTCTGAACGTCCCAGGCCGGCCTGATATCCGCGTCGCCCGCCTTAAGCTCGATAGACTTCATGGCGGTGAGGTAGGTATCCGGATAGTCGACGCATGTCTGGATGCCGTAGCATTCGAGTGTCTCATAGGCCACGTTCTGCTCGGGGATATTCAAAACGGTGATCCTCGCAGCTCCGAGGCCGGCTCCCTCGAACAAGCAGTCGTAGTTGAACGTGCCGCCAGACAGGCCTGTCAGCAAGATCACGCCGACTAGGATGTCGCCTTCATTTACAGAGATTAGCTCCTGGTGGAACGCATGGCCGCTGGGGTCGATGTACCAGCAAGTGACTGCCCAGTTTTCCCCACCGCCGGCCTTCGACGGCCCCCATTGCAGCACCGGCTGCAGGATCTCCTGCGAGGAACTGAGATTTCCGAAAGCGTTGAAGAGAAAAATCGTCTGGCCGTCGTGTGAAGTCGGCGCAGGCGGAACTTTCCAGGTGGTTGTGAACAAAGAAAATGGCGGCATCGTCGCGGCCTTTACGAATGTCGTGTCGGTGATCCACCCGGTCCCGAGCCCGGGGTCTGGGCTTGCCCCCGCACCGGCCGTTGGTATGTCCACCGCGACACCCGTAGCAAGGTTGAGCTTTCGTGACGTTCCGCCTGCGCGCGTCACTGCCTCACCGGGCTTGAGTCGATGAACCTGCGACGGATGCCGGAAACCTCCCGGAGTGAGTACTAACCCTTGGGCTCGGGCAAGGTCTGCCGCAGCACGTGTGTGCGGAGCCAGAACTTTCTCATCGCCAGTGTCGTTGTGAACCCGCTCGCACTTACAGGCATCTGGCATAAGCCCTGTGAGTCCGCCCGGAGTTGTAGGTGATTTATCTTTGAATGGAGACATAAATTTTTCTGTTAGTCGTGTATTTGTTTACTTCGATCGGCCTAAGGCCTTGCCTTTCTGATTCCGATCTTCATCCCCTGTACTGAGGATTGTGTTTTCCAACGTTTCACGATCTGTGCGAAAACCTTTAGGCCGGCTGGTGATTAGTCGTGGCCAACCAATCGGAGGGGCGTTGCATTCGGCGTTCTTTGCTCGCACGTGCGTCGCCGCCTGGAATCGTGGCAGATATGGCGTCCGGAAAGACGCGACGCCCGGGGGAGCGTGGTTCGCCATTTTTGGGTTGAAAGGCCCAAAATGCATTCCCTTCGGTTCGTGAACCGATCGCGTGTAAACCGGAACCGTGAACACATCATGGGTCTTCAGGGCGTCGCGCCTTTGCTATTTGCTATTTCTCGAAGCGGTTATGCTTCCAGATAGTCCTCGCGCCACGGGCGAAGCGACGGGAGT
>JAFAIO010000552.1 GCA_019236675.1 Verrucomicrobiota bacterium | reverse complement strand
ATACCCTCGCTCGGACCACTAACCGCTCTCTCTCCGTGCAAACTCACGCTCGACCATGGCATGAAATCCTCGACTCGCGCGGGCGGGCACGGAAGCAATACCAGCCACTGCTTGAACACCTCGAGAGCTACTATTCGCCGGCCGATTTAAAAGAGCTCGAGGAGCGCTTGGAGGCGACTCTGCGCGAACTGGGCATCTCATTTGAGGGCTCCAAATCCAATCACCAAAATACGTGGTTTTCCGACCTGCTCCCCCACGTTTTCCTGCCGGACGAGTGGGAGTTGCTGCAAAAAGGCTTCGAACAACGAATTCGCGCCTTTGAGTTGTTCCTGCAGGATGTCTACGGCCAGCGTGAAATCCTGCGCCAAGGCGTCCTCCCTATTCCCATAATCCTGGGCAGCCCTCACTACCACCGCAGCGCCGTGGGCCTGCGTCCACCTCAGGGTTCGTACCTCCATTTGAGCGGGCTCGCTGTCTGCCGCGACTCGGAAGGACGGCTGACGGTAAAGAATCATTACTTTGGCCACGCCTCGGGCCTCTCGTACATGGTCCAGAACCGGCGGCTGTTAGCCAGAGTCGTACCGGATCTGTTCGAGCATCATCCGGTGGAATCGGTTGCCCAATTACCCACCGAAATTCTGATGGGGCTACGAGCTATGTCCAATCTCGCTGACCCGGCAGTTGTGCTGCTTACCCCCGGGGTAGCTAGCGCCGTCTACTCCGAGCACAGCTTTCTCGCCAGAAGGATGGGTATCCCCTTGGTACAGGGCGAGGACCTCCTGGTTCTCGATGGCAGCCTTTTTCTTAAGACAGATTCGGGCCTGGAACGAGTCGATGTCGTTTATTCGCGGGTCGCCGATCCCTGGCTGGACCCGTTGGTTTTCAGTACCGATAGCCGGCTAGGGGTGCCTGGTCTGGTCCATTGTCTCCGCAAAGGGACCGTTACTCTCGTGAATGCCGTCGGCTCCCAGCTGGCTGATGATCGAAGCCTCTTACATTTCGGTAGCGCCATTATCCGGTTTTACCTCGGTGAATGGCCTATCTTGCCAACACTGACGACCTACTGGCTCGGGGACCTGGATCAACGAGAGATGGTCCTGGAGAATCTTGACTCTTTTCAAATTCGAGTCCTCACCGGAGAGCGATTCCTCTCGTTACACCAGTCTGAGAAAGGCGCTCAGGAGATCGAGAGCGAAGTGCGCAAGGCGCCGCACCTCTATGTGGCTCAACCGGTCGATGACAACGCGCGGACACTTTGCAGCGTAAAAGGGAAATTAGTTGAGCGACTCCAAGACCACATCGTTTACGGGATGCGCGAAGGTACCGGTTTCAATGTTTTTCCGGGTGCGCTCACTCGTCTGTCGTCATCGGCCAAAGGCCGTACCGAGTCGGAGCACGGTGGCGGCGGAAAAGACACCTGGGTGTTAAGCCCGCATCCGACGGAGCCGATGGTGGTGCCTGCCTTTCGGCGCCCTTGGATATTGCCGACTCGCCAAGTCACCAGCCGGGTCGCCGAAGGGTTTTACTGGCTAGGCCGTTATCTCGAACGGGCTTTGCACGTGTCCAAAATGATCCAATACATCGAGACCATCGAGATGGAAGAGCTTAGCTTGGCGGAACGGAAGCTCTATCGTCCGATATGGAATCAGCTCTTGCCTCCCTTGGAAACCCCTGGACGCCGCGGACGCCGCGGCATCAACAGCGTTAAGGAGCGGTACTACCTCATGCTTGATCCGGAGCAAATCGGCTCTGTCACAAACATGATCCGGCGCGGACTAGCCAACGCCAGTTCCCTCCGCGAAGTGCTTAGCCCGGAAGCTTGGTCCGTCCTTTCGTTACTCCGAGCCCAGTTTCAACGGCGGCGCCTGCCAGAGGACGCACCCGAGGCAGAAGCTCGACGAACTACTCGCCGGATCTCGGATGCAGTCCTCGCTTATATCCCTCAGTTTTTCGCGACCGCCCAGCAGACGATGTTGGCCGACGACGGCTGGCGTTTTTGTGAGCTGGGGATGTACGTCGAACGGGCGATCACCACCGCCAATGCCGCCTTCAGCGTGGCTTCTTCTGTCCGCCGGGCCCACGAGGCTCGTCCCGCGTTGGATATTGAGCTTTCCGTCTTCTTACGTTTACTCGGTTGCCGCGACGCCTATCGCCGCATCTACCAGACTCGCTCCGAACCGGCACCCGTACTGGAGTTCCTTTGGCAAAACCCGGCGATGCCTCGCTCGGTGATGTATGCGCTAGAACGCTGCACCACGCTGCTGAGCGCATCGCTCCCGAAGAACTCTGCTCAAGCGAGCGTCGCGCTCAATTTTCTGCAAGACTTGGTTCGGCAGATCCGCAGACTAGACTGGTACTCATTCTTCCTGGAATCGGAAGAGAGCCCCGGCCGGGTGCTCCAGGCTGATGAGCTCGTAGCCTTGACCCATCGTTTGTTCGATGAAATCGAACAAGTCCACTACGTCATCGCCGACAACTTCCTGACCCACCAAAGCATTATCTCCGAGCCCGAACCGACGTTGTTCGGCTAGAGGTTTTACGTTTTAGGTTCTAAGTTGGAGCTCAGAAACAGGCAGCGCGCACAAACCACCCACGGCGGGGGGCCGCTTCATCACGAGGCAGCTCTGTAATTTTGCTAACAAGCGGCTCCCGATAACGTCTCGTGGTCGCGCAGTTCTATCGCCAATGCGCGTATCGACGGTCCGAACCAGACGACGCGCTGGCCAAAAACGTTACGCTGGGTCATTCGCGGGAGCCAATCGTGCTCGTCCTCGATTGGTACGCGTTCCCGGTCCTTTGGGCTTTCCTTCTCGCTGGTGGCGGAACGGAGCTGACCCGTCTACATGAGCGCTGAACAAACACCAATCGAGCACGAGGACGAGCACGAAAACTGCCACAACGCTACCCCCAAACGACTCCTAGATTCTAACTCCTAGCTCCTGTATCCTTCCCTCACCCCCCAAAATGAGCGCCAGTCTTCGAGCCAAGGAATTCTGCAAACGTGCCTTAACCGATCGCGACAGCTTTTGGACTGAACAATCCAAAGCCATCCACTGGGAACACTCGTTCGATCAGGTTTGCGACTTTAGCCGGCCGCCTTTCTCGCGCTGGTTCGTTGGCGGTAAAACTAACCTTAGCTACAATGCCGTCGACAGGCATTTACCGGCTCGATCCACCCAGCCCGCCCTGCATTTTATTTCTACGGAAGTAGAAACCGAGAAAACCTTCACATTCCGAGAGCTTTACGACGAAGTAAACACGTTCGCTGGCGTTCTCCGGTCTCTCGGTCTTCGGCGCGGTGATCGAGCCGTGATCTATCTGCCTATGATTCCAGAAGCGGCGTTTGCCATGCTGGCCTGTGTTCGGCTTGGCATCATCCACTCCGTCGTTTTTGCCGGTTTTGCGCCAGCCAGCTTAGCTACGCGAATCGATGATGCCGAGGCAGCGGTCTTGATCACAGCGGATATTGGATTGAGAGGCGGTAAAGTCGTTCCCCTAAAACGACTGGCCGACGAAGCCGTGGCCCTGGCGACACTTCCGCCGAAAAGTGTCTTGATCTGTAACCGCGGACTGGATCCGAAGATTCCGTGGACTGAGGGTCGCGACGTCGATTACGCCACTCTGCGCAAGGCTCACCAACAAGAGGTTGTCCCGGTCGAATGGCTAGACTCCACCGAGACGAGTTATCTTCTCTATACGTCTGGCACCACCGCTAAACCCAAGGGCGTACAGCGTGATACCGGCGGTTATGCCGTCGCTCTGGCAACCACCATGCGATACCTCTTTGCCGGTGAACCCGGCGAGGTGATGTTCACGGCCGCCGACGTGGGTTGGGCAGTGGGACACTCCTATGGTGTCTATGGACCGTTAATCCATGGAATGACCACGATTATCTACGAAGGTCTGCCGATTAGACCGGATGGCGGTATCTGGTGGAAGATCGTGGAGCGCTTCCGGGCCTCGGTCATGTTTACCTCACCCACCGCGATACGCACTCTAAAGAGACAAGATCCAACGCTTCTAAAGAGATATGATACCAGCAGTCTGCAACGCCTTTATCTGGCTGGAGAACCGCTGGATGAACCTAGCTGGTCATGGATCAGCGAAGCACTCGGGATCCCGGTGATCGATAATTATTGGCAGACGGAGACTGGGTGGCCTGTCCTGGCGCTTCTGCCCAAGATCGAACCACCAAAGATCAAGGCCGGTTCGCCCGGTATCGCGATGCCGGGCTACGAGGCGAAAATTGTCGATCCGATTACGGGCAAACCATTGCCGGCCAATGAGAAAGGAATCCTAGCTCTGGGTCTGCCTTTACCTCCGGGCTGCATGCCAACCATATGGAAGAATGATGACGTGTTCTCCAACCATTACTGCGGCCGGTTTTCCGAGGCTCACCTTTACTCGACTTTCGATTACGCCATCCGGGACGAAGACGGCTATTTCTTTATCCTGGGACGTTCGGATGATGTCATCAACGTTGCAGGGCACAGACTAGGAACCCGCGAGATCGAAGAGACGATCTGCTCGCATCCCCAAGTCGCCGAGGCGGCTGCGGTCGGCGCAAGTGACGAGCTCAAGGGGCAGGCGATTCATTGTTTTGTCGTGGCCAGACAAGATTTGCCGGACTCCGATAGCCAGACCCGGTTGCAGAAAGAGATCGAATCGGTCGTGGTCTCTAATCTTGGCGCTTTCTCCCGGCCAGCCGCAATTCACATCATCCGGGCACTGCCTAAGACCAGGTCAGGTAAAATTCTACGTCGCGCGATCTTGGCCGCCGCCGAAGGCCGGGAGACCGGAGACCTAAGCACACTCGAGGACCCAGTGGCGCTGGAAGCGATCCGGGAGGTTATCCGGAGACAGTCGGAAGCGTAAGGGCGAATGGGCGCACCGGCGATTGGGCGACATACGTGGTAGGGCGAGGCTCCCGAATGTCGTTAACCGGTTCGCAGCGGTGCCAATCGATTGCCGTTGCTGGTGCCCCTGCGCCAAAAGACGAGCCGAACCGCGAGCATGGTGCCATCGCCCAACGCAATGCTTACAACGGGGAATGATCTCTCGAGGGCTGCGGGAAACTTTTGGAGAACGGAATCAAAGCTTGGTCACTGACGGCTCGGCGTGCGTGTTGGCCTCGCTCGCGATGTGTCGAGATAAGTCAACCGCGCTGGTGAGATTTATCGGCCGTTCGGGAGCCTCGCCCCACCAAGTTTGTCGCCCTTCGCCCCTTCGCCCTCTCGCCCCCTCGCCGTTTCGCCGATTCGCCGTCCCGGCCGCTTGCGTTCCTACCGCCACATGGCATATCAACCGTCCAGGGCATGCTTTTCCGCGTTTCTCATGTTACCGATTATCATTACACGGCGCCGGTCGCGGAAGCGTATCTGGAGTTGCGGTTGACACCGCTCAATCGGCGGGACCAAGCCGTCAAACGGCATACGCTGAATTTGGAACCGTCTGTGACGCCTTCCGATTACGAAGATTATTTTGGAAATCAGGTATCGGTTGTTTCACTGCCGTTCCGGCATTCTCGCCTCGTGATCCAGAGTGAATCCGTGGTCAGCACAACCCGGTTACCGCTGCCCGAGCAGAGCCTGGCCCTTAGCGTTCAAGAATCCCGTCAAATCCTCAGTTCGACCCTGCCTTTCTCGTTCGATTACTTGCAGCCCACAGAAATGGTCAAGATCGGACGGGACGCGACTCAATGGGCAAAACGGTATCTCCGCGGAAGCGCGGTCG
>JAFAIO010000383.1 GCA_019236675.1 Verrucomicrobiota bacterium | reverse complement strand
TGCGCCGCGGACCAATCTGGTAGTGTGGGCAGCCGCTATCATTTTACCTCTCTCGATTTTGGCGGGCGTGGTGGCCGGTCTGCGCCCTATTTGTGTTCTTGGAATCGTAGTATTCGCCCTGGCTAGTTTAGTCGATTTACTCCTCGGTCTCGGAAAGTACCGGCAACTCGAATTGCAAATCTCACCGGTGAACCGCGTAACCGCTGGACGCGATTTCAACCTCGATCTTAAGCTGAACGGAACCGGACTTCGCCGCGGGACCATCCGTCTGGTTCTCGATCTGCCTGCGACGGTTAAGCCTGATCAATCTAGCATCTCACTCCAAATCAAAGACGACCTCGTGAATTTCTTGATCCCGGTCAAGGCCGTCGCAGAGCTCCGCGGTACCTATACGATCAACCGATTGTTTTTCGATTGGATGTCGCCGGCGCGGTTCTGGGTTTTCCGTGAGGAACGTCCGCTTAAGATTGAGCTCCGAGTTTACCCCGACCTTGCCTTGGAGGGCCGAAAAATCGCTCATTTTTTGGATCGCGGTGGGTTCGGTGTTCATCGTCAGAGACAGATCGGCCGCGGCCGCGAGTTTGAGAAATTGAGAGAATATGAACCTGGGGATAGCTTTGATTCGATCCACTGGAAAGCAGCCGCGAAGCGTCACAAACCAATCACCAAAGTCTTTCAGGTGGAAAAATCCCAAGAGGTTTATCTCGCCATCGACTCTTCTCGCCTCAGCAGCCGAACTTTATCGTCCATCCCCATATCGTCCGCGTCCTCGTCGTCGTCCTCGTCATCGACAGTTCTCAACCCCAGCGCTGGCCACGTCTCCGATCATTTTCAACACACGGCCCCCCCTCACGCGGTAGCTCCTTCCTACCGCAGCCAAACCATTCTCGAGCGTTTCATCGCGGCCGCACTCCTGTCCGGCGCTACTGCCGAACGGCAAGGCGACCTCTTCGGCCTCGTCACCTTCAGCGACAAAGTCGATCAAATGGCTCGCGCTCGCAGCGGCTCACTCCATTTCAATCATTGCCGTGATCTCTTGATTAATCTTCAAGCCAGGCTGGTCGCTCCCGACTTTGAAGATATCGCAGCAACTCTGCTCAATCGATTAACCAAACGCTCCCTGCTGATTTTCTTGACCTCTCTGGATGACTCAGTAACCGGTGAGAATTTCTTACTTGCATCCCGGTTTTTGAGTCGGCGCCACTTGGTGATGGCGATCATGCTTTTACCCCCGGACACACAACCACTTTTCAGCGCCCCGGGTGTTGAGCACACCGATCAGATCTACGAGAACATCGCTGGGCATCTGCGTTGGGCTAAACTACAAGAACTCCGGAAGCAACTCCTGCAGGCAGGCGTGCTATTTCATCTAGCCCCTGCCCAAAGCTTCACTTTAACGGTAGTCAGTGAGTATCTTGCGACCAAGCGCCGCCAGCTTTTATGAATCCGTTTAGCGTTTGGGGTTCAGCGTGGGGACCGGGAATACACGACACGTAACTAAACCAGTTTATAAAGCCGCAGACACAATACGTTTTTGAGTAGAAAGCGCTAACACGCCGAACGCCGAACACCAAACGGAAATGATTCTGGATCTCCGAAAGTTTATTGAGCGAGAACGCCCAATCTGGGATGAGCTGGATAAGCTGTTGCGCAGGATGGAAAACGATCCGGCCGCGAAGCTTACTCTGGCCGATGCTGAACGGGCCCATTATCTCTATGAACGGACCAGTTCTGCCTTGGTGCGAATTGCCACTTTTGCGGCTGAGCCGACTCTAATCACCTTTCTGCAAGCGCTAGTGGCTCGCGCCTACAGTGAGCTCAACGACAATCGAGCGCGTGCCACCCGGTTCCGGGTGAGAACCTGGCTTTTTACGACATTCCCGCGCACCTTTCGTCAGTATCAACGTTATTTCTGGTTTGCTCTACTGCTGACCGCGGTCGGTGCATTATTCGGTGGGGCTGCGATAACATTCGATGCGCGGGCAAAATCGACCTTGCTCGGCACATTTCCGCACCTGCTCGGAAATCCGGCAGACCGAGTTCGCGAAGAGGAACACTCAACCAATTCTTCACTCGAAGGAGAACACACGACGTTTTCGGCATATCTGATGACTCACAACGCTCGAGTGGCGCTCGCTTCTTTAGCCCTCGGGATGACCTGGGCCATCGGCACCATTATTCTGGTTTTCTACAATGGCGTGATTCTTGGTGCCGTCATCATCGACTATATTCGAGCAGGTCAATCCGTCTTTCTCGCCGGATGGCTGTTACCTCACGGAGTCATCGAGATTCCTGCGATTCTGATTGCTAGTCAGGCCGGCCTCCTTTTAGGTCAAGCCTTGATCGGTTGGGGATCCGACCAGACTATAGGCCAGCGGCTACGCCAGATTTCAAATCCTTTGGTCACGTTAGTGTGTGGAGCCTGTCTGCTACTAATTTGGGCGGGAATTGTGGAATCGTTCCTATCTCAATACCACGCCCCCGTTTTGCCCTACTTTCTTAAAATCACCTTCGGCATTTTTGAACTGGCGCTTTTAACATTCTATTTGGGCTTTTCCGGACGCCGGAGCAGCAGCGCACTCTCGTACTCGTCCTCGTCGTCGTCGTCGTCCTCGTCCTCGATGGTTTAACTATGGCTGGCGGAATGAATGTTTTAATGGCGCTGCCGCGCTTCCTGTTTCCAGGGCACGCCGATTTTCTAGTGTCACCACACGCCTTTCGAGGACGACGACGAGGACGAGTACGAGTACGAGTACGAATCGCGCAGCGCCATGAATAGATCCAACGAGCTGATCCTACAAACCCCCGAGGGCGTCCGCTTCCGTTACCGGTTAGCTGGCCCGGCAGCCCGGTTCCTCGCTGTCAGTATCGACGTGGCAACCGTCATGTTTCTTTCGTCCTCAGTCACCAGCCTTTCTTATCTACTGGGTGCGTTCGGTTCTGACTTCGTTGTAGCCGCTCAATTCATTGCCTATTTCGCGCTCACCTTCGGTTATTCCATTTTCTTCGAGTGGGTCTGGCGTGGCCAGACCATTGGTAAACGCGTATTAAAACTGCGCGTGGTCGATGCCGACGGTTTACGCCTCACCTCAGCCCAAATTGTCATCCGTAACCTGCTCCGGTTGGTGGATCTGCTCCCAGTCTGTTACACCGTCGGCGGGGCATTCCTGGTATTCTCGCCAAAGCTGCAACGCTTAGGAGATCTGGCCGCGAACACGGTCGTTATCCGCATCGATACCGGTTTACGACCCGATCTAACCCCGATCTTAGGAGACAGCTATAACTCGTTACGCGCGTTTCCGCACTTGGCGGCCCGTCTCCGGCAATCCGTCGATCCGGCAGAAGCCCAGATCGCTTTGGAAGCCGTCCTTCGCCGCGACAAGCTCGAGACCGGCGCCCGCGTACAACTCTTTGCCACGCTGGCCGAGCATTTCCGGTCCCTGATTACTTTCCCTGAAACCGCAACAATCGGCCTAAGCGACGAACAATACGTCCGCGACGTGGTTGATTTGTTGTTCAGACAGAACGCGGGGAAGCACGAGTTAGGAGCTACAATCTAGAAGCTAGGAAGGGGCGTACCACGGCTGTCGTAATCGTCCTCGATTTGGGCTGGCACGTTCATATGATCTGCGATTGCCCACGGCCTGGAAGGGGAGCCGCTTTGGCCTGCATCCCGCCGAACCCGTGAATTTCGCCTTAACGCTAATCCCGCGGAAACGTGCGAAAACAGGCGGCTCCCGCGAACGTCTCGGCGCGATGATTCGCCCCTGACTGGCTTCGTCGCGCACCGCCATAGACATGCCAACCGTTGAGACGTTCACGGAGCCGCCTGCTTTCACACGTTTTGGCGGATTGAGCGAATTACCCAGCGCGATGTATTTACCCCTGGCTCAGATTCGTTCACATCCGGCGTAGAGCTGCGAAACCGTTGAGACGTTCACGGGAGCCGCCTGCTTTCACACGTTTCCGCGGGATTAGCGTTACGGCGAAATTTGTGAGGGTCAGAGGGGCACGCGCCAAAGCGGCTCCCCTCCAGGACGTGGGCAATCGCACATCACATGGACGTGCCACCCCAAATCGAGGACGATTACGACAGCCGCGGCGCCTCCCAGCTCCTAGCTCCCAGCTCCTAGCTCCTAGCTCCTAGCTCCTAGCTCCTAGCTCCTACCGAATTATCCCCCGTTCGCTCGTCTCGATAAACGTGATAAGATCTCGCAATTCCGGTGATTCCGGGAGGCTACGCCCGATTTCAGCCAGCGCCTGTTTGGTGTTCAACTTCGCCCGGTAAAGAATGCGAAACGCTTCTTTCAGGACCCGGATGGCTTCAGACGAAAATCCACGCCGTTCTAGTCCCACTAGATTAATTCCCCGGACCTCAGCCGGGTTACCGTCCGCAAGCATATAAGGCGGGACATCCTGGACGATCTTCGTGCAGCCACCGGTAATGGCATGTTTTCCAATCCGGCAAAATTGATGTACTGCCGATAGCCCACCTAACACCGCACATTCGCCAACCACGACATGGCCGGCCAAGGTTCCATTATTGGAAAAGATCACATCATTTCCCACGTCACAATCGTGAGCGATATGGGAGTAGGCCAAGAAATTCCCGTTGTCACGAACGATCGTGACATTCCCGATCGAGGTCGCCCGATTCACTGTCACGAATTCGCGGAAACAATTGTTATCCCCGATTTCCAAATAAGTCGGTTCGCCGGCATACTTCAGATCCTGGGTCTGTTGGCCGATCGAAGAGAAAGCGTGGAACCGATTTCGTTCACCGATCTTTGTCGGACCACAAACCGTGACGTGATGCTGTAACCAGCAACCATCACCGATGAAAACGTCCGGCCCGATCACACAATAAGGACCGACCACCACTTCTGTCCCCAACTCTGCTTTCGGATCAACGATCGCGGTCGGATGAATGCTCATTGCAGCATGAACGCAAACATCAGAGTCCCTTCCGAGGTGACTTCTCCGTTAACCAAGCAACGGCAACTGGCTTTACCAATGGTACCCTTAGCCCGGAGCAACTCAGCTTCAATGATCAACGTGTCACCAGGCACCACCGGTTTCCTGAACTTAACCTCGTCTGCGCTCATAAAATATCCGATGCCATTCGCGCCTGGATTCGTCTTCGACATTAAAATGCTAGCGACCTGGGCCATGGCTTCGACTTGCAGGACACCCGGCATGACCGGATGACCGGGGAAATGGCCTTGAAAGTACGGTTCATTGATGGTGACCGATTTCATGCCGACGATTTTCTTTTCGCCTTCAAATGAGAGTATCCGGTCCACCATCAGGAATGGATAACGATGGGGTAAAACAGCCAGAACATCTTTGGTATCCATGACCGCTGAACCTTGTGGAATCACTCGCGGAGGAACCATGGCCAACATCTGGGCGTAACGCTTGGATACAGCCCGGGTCAGTTCGCTGTTCGGTCCATGCCCGGGCTTCACCGCTATCACATGGCCGGCGATTCGGCAGCCCGCCAAAATAAGGTCTCCCAGAATATCCAGGATCTTATGCCGCACAAACTCGTCCGGGAACCGAAGCGGTTCCTTGCTCATGATCGAATCGCCTCGAATGACGACCGCGTTTTCTAAGCTGCCGCCGCGGATCAACCCTTTCTCCATCAAAGGCTGAACATCTTCGTAGAACACAAAAGTCCGAGCGGGCGCTAATTCCTTTTCATAGATCTCCGGCGTGATCTCGGTCGAAAAATATTGGGTAAATCGCCCATCCGGTCCCACTTGGGTGCACGAGATGCGGAACCCGCTCGAGGGGACCAAGGTCAGCAACGAACCACTTTTGGTTTCCACATGGAGCGGTTCACGGATTTCGAACACCTTGCGCAGGGCGTGCTGTTCTTCCAGCCCGCATTTGTGAATCAACTCGACGAACGGAGCCGCGCTCCCATCGCAAATCGGAGGCTCATTCCCGTTCAGCTCAACGATCGCATTATCCACCCCCATCCCATGTAAGGCAGAAAGAACATGCTCGACCGTATGTACCTTTACGTTGCCTTCCCCTAGCGTTGTGGCCCTTTCCACTTGTTTCACGAACTCGATCTTCGCGTCGATAGTGGGTTCGTCCGGAAGATCAACTCGTCTGAATTTGATGCCGTAATCGATCGGGGCCGGTTTAAGCGTAACCACGACCTGCTCTCCCGTATGGAGAGAGGTTCCCTCGAGGCTAGCCGCTTTCGTGAGCGTACGCTGGTTTGTAAAAGCCATAGCGGAACGTGGGAAGTACCATATTCACGCCCTCGAGGCAACTTCGCTAGAGAAAGGAGTTAGGAGCTAGAATCTAGGAGCTAGGAGGGGGTGCACCACAGGCACAAAGCGTCCTCGTCCTCGATTAGGATAGCACGTTGATAGGGCGCGTTTATTCCCACCGCCCTGGAGGGGAGCCAGACTTCGCCCCGTCGTCGAGACTCCGGGAGGCTACGTCGGGCAGGCCGCTTTGGCCTGCGTCCCGCCGACCACACGAATTTCGCCTCAACGCTAATCCCGCGTAAAAGTGCGAAAACAGGCGGCTCCCGCGAACGTCTCGACGCGATAATTCGCCCCTGACTCGGATTGGTTGCGCATTAGCCATAGACATGCGAAACCGTTGAAACCTTCACAGGAGCCGCCTGCTTTCACATGTTTCCGCGGGATCAGTCTTAAGGCGAAATTTGCCAGGTCAGCGGGGCACGCGCCAAAGCGGCCTGCCCGACGTAGCCACCCGGAGTCTCGCCGACGGGGCGAAGTCTGGCTCCCCTCCAGGCTATGGGCAATCGCACATCGTTTTAACGTGCCACCACCAATCGAGAACGATTACGACAAGCTGCAGCCACACCGCCTCCTAGCTCCTAGCTCCTCCTCTCACCCCCGACACCACCGCACCATTCGCCAGCCGGATAACCCGGTGTGCACGGGCTGCGATCGCCGAGCTATGGGTCGCAATCAATAGTGTCGTTAACCCCTGTTCACCGATCCATTGAAACGCTTCCATGACCCGGTTCGCATTCTCTGTATCAAGGTTGCCGGTCGGTTCATCCGCTAAAAGCAAACTGGGCCGATGAATCAAGGCACGAGCGATCGCAGCCCGTTGCATCTCGCCTCCACTGAGCTGGTGCACAAGATGACGGACCCGGTGTTGGAGGCCGACCATCTCCAAAAGCTCCAGCGCGCGTTGCCGGATCTCCTTCTCGTTGCGGCCCTGTAGCTGCAAAGGCAAACAAACATTCTCCAACACATTCAAGGTCGGTAGTAGATTAAAAAATTGGAACACGAATCCCAGCCGGGTACGCCGATATTGCGTAAGCTCGCGTTCATTAGCCGAGGTAAGCGACCAGCCATCTATCAAAATCTCCCCATCATCCGGCTTATCCAGGCCACCGAGCAGATGCAACAACGTGCTTTTGCCGGAACCCGACTCACCCACGACGGCGACGAACTCTTTGTCTTGGATCTGCAAATCCACGTTGCTCAACGCCACAACCGGACTTTCACCCTGTCGATAACGTCGCGTGATCCTGCGTAGCTCAATCATTTTGCCCTAAGACGTAGAACGGATTTAAACTCACGCAACGCAAAGCAGGATATTGACCACAAAGACACAAAGAACACGAAGGTTTACAGCCAAAGGCCTTTATTTCGAGGTCTGTGTGCGCGCAACAGAGGACTTTGAAAACAAACGATTTCTATAAGACTCCAAGCTTCGTGCTCTTAGTGTCTTTGTAGTGAAATTTGCTGTCTGTTTCTTTGCGTCTTTGCGTGAGATTTTGACCAATCACTAATCACCTATCATCAATCACCTCTCTGACCAGTCGTATCGTCTACGAAAACACTGCCTTCCTTGTCTGCAACAAACCGGCTCATCTCTTAATCCATCCCACCAAGCCGGACGGGACAGTGACGCTCTGGCATCAGCTTACTCGGTTGCTTGCATTTGAAATTGCAAATGGCGGCCAAGTTTCGGTCATCACTCGATTAGACCGGGAGACGAGTGGGCTGGTGCTCGTCGCTAAAACGCACCATTCAGCCAGGGATCTTCATACCCTGATCGAGAGGCAACAGTTGACGAAACATTATCTCGCAATCGTGTGGGGTTGGCCTCCCGATAACGAATTCGAAGTGGATCAGCCTCTTCTGCGCCAGGGAACCATTGCACCCAGCAAAATCTGGCTCAAACAGACGGTTGATCCGTCCGGTTACCCCTCACGCACTGAGTTCCGGATAAAGAACCGTTTCGAGAACGAGCACGGCAAGTTTGCTCTGCTTGAGTGCGAACCGTTAACCGGTCGCACCCATCAGATCCGGGTTCACCTAGCATTCTCTGGCCACCCGATTGTCGGCGACAAAATCTATGGGCCCGACGAAAACTGTTACTTGGAATTCATCGAGACCGGTTGGACACCCGCCCTCGCCGCGCAGCTCTTAATCGACCACCAGGCCCTGCACGCCAGTTCCCTGGCGTTTACGGTGGGAACCGAAGAATTCAGCTTTAGTTCTCCACTGCCGGATGATCTTCGCGCGTTTTGCGAACCTGAAATTAAAGCAGAGGAATAGCCAGCAAAAGAGCGCAAAGAACGCAAAGAAAGATACCCAACTTTGGTGGGGCGAGGCTCCCGAAAGACCGAAGGGCTTAAGCAGAGAGATTGATGTTCCGCCGCTACAAGGTGAACTAGGCCAAAGGTCGTGCCGAGCCGTGACCACCGCTAGACCCCGGCTCGGCGCATCCGTCCTGCCGAACACACGAAATATCGACGATGCGCC
>JAFAIO010000139.1 GCA_019236675.1 Verrucomicrobiota bacterium | reverse complement strand
CGAGGCTCGCTCTGCCACCTAGCCGGAATTCGGTTGTTCCTTCAGCGATGTCACCCAGATCAGAAGGTTCGATGCGATCGCTCTCCGCCAGGATCACCGCTCTCTCAATAACATTCCGCAGTTCCCTCAAGTTACCTGGCCATGAGTAAGCGCGCATCGCTTGCATTACCTCTGGCGAAAAAGTGAGATCGGGTTTGCCGGACCGCCGGGAGAAGAACTGGAGCTGCTTCTCTGCGATCCGCGGCAAGTCCACGCTGCGATCACGCAAAGGGGGAATCTGAATCGAAATCACATTCAAACGATAAAAAAGGTCTTCCCGGAAGCGTCCTTCGGTCACAGCCGGACCGAGGTCTTTATTGGTCGCGGAAATGATGCGCACATCAGCTCGGCGCGAACGCGTATCCCCCACTCGTTCGTATTCCTTTTCTTGAAGCAACCGCAGCAGCTTGGCTTGGATTTCCAGCGGCAAATCACCTATCTCATCAAGAAATAAGGTCCCACCCTCGGCTACGGTCACCTTACCAACGGTTTCAGCGAGCGCGCCGGTAAAAGCACCTTTCACATGACCAAAAAGCTCGCTCTCCAATAGTTCCCGGGAAAGACTCGGGCAGCTGACTGTCACAAACGGCGCTTTAGCCCGGGAGCTTCGCTCATGCATGGCTCGGGCGAGCATGCTTTTGCCAGTGCCACTCTCGCCGAGGAGCAAAACCGTGGCCTCGCTGGCGGCGGCTTTCACCGCGATATTGAGCACTTTTTCCATCACTGGCGAATCTGACTCGAGTTCGACCTCGGGCGATTCGGCGCTTAATCGGGTCTCGAGCTCCAAAACCCGGTTCTGCAGCCGTCTGGTTCGCTCTATTTTCTCCAGGACCTGGCGGACCTGTTCGGGAGTGCAAGGTTTGGCCAGGAAATCGAAAGCGCCGCGTCGCATCGCTTCCACAGCCGTTTCGATCGACGCATAGGCGGTAACGATGACCACCGGCGTATTAGGCGCCAAGCGCAGAAGCTCGGCCAGTAAATCCAGCCCGCTTTCTTCCTGCAATTTTAGATCCAAAAGAATCGCATGAAACTGTTCATGATTAAGCAGCTTCAAGGCTTCGGCGCTCGTGCTCGCTGCTGAGACTGTGTGATTTGCGGATTCGATCGCCGTGGCAAATGCCTGCCGGATATTCTTTTGATCATCAATTACTAGTACACGCATACGCGAGAGCCCTTAGTCTCTACTCCAGCCAAACATCAGCGAGATCCCGTCAGGTCGCCACTAGTTGGAAACGAACACTCTGGCCATTTTCGGCGACCACGCAACCCTAACCGCCGCAGGCTTGTACAGCGCCGCAACGGCCGCGTCGATCACCCCGACCTAAGCTTGACACATTCTCGGGATGACGGTTAAGTCGTAATAACATCTAAATTTTTAGATCTCCCCCCGAAATGAACGCTTCACATCTCATTGGAAGGTGCTTTGCGCCTAAATTCCTCTTGGCGGCTCTTGCCGTTGTATTGCCGGTGACCCTGCAGGCCGGAGTCACGATTCGAATTCTCGGTGATTCTGATGTCGGAGCCGGTGGAAAGTGGATGCGGGCTGTCTGCCAAGAGTGGGCCAAAAAGACAGGCAATACCCTGGAATACGTCAACCGACCCAAAGACGCTTCTGACACACTGCGGCAGTGTCAGCAGAACTGGGCGGCGCATAGCCCCGACGTGGATGTCTACATGATCGACGTCATCTGGCCAGGTATCGCCGCACCGCATGCTGTTGATCTGAAAAAATATTATACAGACGCTGATCTTAAGCAGTTCTTTCCGCGAATCGTTGAAAACAACACGGTAAAAGGCAAGCTGGTTTCCATTCCCTACTTCACCGATGCCGGGTTGCTCTATTATCGAACAGACTTGCTAAAGAAGTATGGCTATAGCGATCCTCCAAAGACTTGGGAAGAGCTGGCGGAGATGGCAAAGAAAATTCAGGACGGCGAACGGAAGGATGGAAAAAATGATTTTCAAGGGTTCGTTTTCGAGGGCACAGCGAGTGAGAGCATCACTTGTAACGCGGTCGAATGGATTTACAGCTTCAACGGCGGCTCAGTGATTGACCCCGATGGTAAGGTGACGATAAACAACCCCAATGCGGTCAAAGCATTGGACAACGCGAAGAGCTGGATAGGAACGATTTCTCCGAAGGACGTCACTACCTATGGTGAGGATGACGCCCGCAATGTCTGGCAACAGGGCAACGCCGCCTTCATGCGCAATTGGCCGTACGCTTACAGCCTGGGCCAAGCCTCAGACAGTCCGATCGCTAATAAGTTTGATGTGTCGGTCCTTCCCAAGGGTGGAGACAGCGGCAAGAATGCTGCCGCTTTAGGCGGGTGGAACTTGATGGTTGCCTCTTATTCCAAGAACCCGGACGTGGCGGCAGATCTGGTGAAATTCCTGGCCTCTCCGGAGATCCAGAAGAGGCACGCGGTCGATATTAGCCTGTTGCCAACGCGTCCTGAGCTGTACAAGGATTCAGAAGTAATCGGCAAAAATCCATTTTTCGCGAAGATGCTCGACGTGCTGAACAATGCGGTTTCTCGCCCCTCGACGGTCACCGGCTCCGATTACGGACAGATCTCGGCCGCGATCTATCAGAATGCGAATAAGGTCTTAAATGGCGGCGAGTCCGGGCAGGACGCTGTAGTTAACATCGAGCGGGTTGGGAAACAGATCTTACAATAATCGGCTTTTTCCTGGACCGACGAAATGGCCAAGGAGATTGATCTTTACGCCAGGCAGAAGCGGCTTGCCTGGTTCTTGGTTACACCCGCTGTCTTCATCGTTTTACTGATCGTCGCGTACCCGTTAATACAAGTTGTCTATACCTCGTTTTTTCGAGCAAAACTCGACGGGTCAGTAGAGCCGAAGTTCGTCGGACTGGACAATTACGCCAATATTCTTGCCGATCCGGATTGGTGGAGCGCAGTGCGGGTGACGCTCCTTTTCACAGTGTTCTCGGTCGGCATCGAGGCTGCGCTGGGCTTGGGAGTCGCGCTGGTGGCGAACTCTAAGTTCAAGGGGCGGACGCTGCTTCGGGTTGCGGTTCTGGTTCCCTGGGCTATTCCGACGGTGGTTTCGTCCCAGATATGGCGTTGGATGTTTAACCAGATTTACGGCGTCGTAAACGTCATCATGGTGTCTCTGCACATCGTTCCGGAGACAGATAAGATCGCGTGGCTGGCCGCCCCAGCTACCGCTCTTCCGGTGATCATCGCGGTGGACGTGTGGAAGACGACTCCTTTCATGTCCCTGCTTTTACTTGCCGGCCTGCAGTTGATACCTAAAGACCTATACGAGGCCGCGTCGATTGACGGCGCCGGACCGCTAAAGAAATTCTTTTCGGTAACTTTTCCCCTTGTGCTGCCGACCTTGCTGGTCGCGTTGATCTTCCGCACACTCGATGCTCTCCGGGTTTTTGACATCTTTTACGTCATGGTTCAGGGACAAGCTGGTCTGCAAACCATGGCGGTTTACAATCAGATTCAGCTGATCCTTTTTGGTAAGTCCGGGTACGGATCGGCAGTCTCGGTGATCATTCTCCTGATCATCATGACTTTTGTGGTGCTGTACACACGTTTGAGTAAGACAAGCTTCGAATGAAAAAGCAAAGCACCAAATCCATTGCCCTCCGCGGCCTGTTCTATTTGCTGGTGGTTTTTCTCCTGGTGTTCAACCTGTTCCCATTTTTGTGGTCCCTTTATTCTTCGTTCCGCCCCAGCAACCAACTTTTTTCATCGGATATACTGCCGCCGTTTTCCCACGACGGACAGTTTGACCTCGGCTACGGGATCGCCAACGGTCTCACGCTCGATCATTTTCGAAGCATATTCGCAGACCCTCGATTCGTTGCCGCTCTTATCAACTCTATCATTGTCTCTGGCGCGACCGTACTTGTCGCGTTGGGGTTAGGGAGTATCTGCGCTTATGCACTCGGGCGGCTTCCCTTCCGCTTCAAAGGGCCGGTCTTGTACCTGGTGCTGACGATGACGATGTTCCCGCAGATCGCAGTGCTATCAGGGCTTTTTATGATGCTGCAAACGCTGGGTCTCTTTAATACCCAGCCGGGACTTATTCTCACCTACCTGATCTTCACCATGCCATTCACGATTTGGGTGATGACTCAGTATTTTCGCAGCCTGCCCAAGGAATTGGAGGAAGCGGCTTACGTGGATGGCGCTTCTCCGCTGAAGGTTTTCTGGGAGATTCTGTTGCCGCTCACAATGCCAGGGCTGGTCTCGACCGGCCTACTAGCGTTTATCGCCGCATGGAATGAATTTCTGTTTGCCCTGACTTTTATGATCACGGAGCCGATGAAGACGGTTCCGGTGGTGATCTCGCAATTCAGTGGCGTGGACCCGCGGCAGTTCCCTTGGGGCGAAATCATGGCTGCGTCAATGGTCGTGACGGTCCCTTTGGTGATCCTGGTCTTGATCTTCCAATATCGGATTGTTGAAGGTTTGACTGCTGGAGCGGTTAAAGGCTAGATCTGCGCCTTGGCCACAAAAGAAATTCATTGCACAGCAAGGCCGCAAAGGCCGCGAAGATAAAAGAACCGGTAGGACACGGATATTAGAGCAGACTCTAGATCCCCTGTAAGGATCATCTTCGTGGGCGTTTGGCTGAGCTCAGGCCGAAGTCTTTGCGGCCTTTGTTGTGAATTGTTTTGCCTTTTGGGCTTTGCTGGCTGCGCGACTTTATGGTTCTCTTGCGAAAGAATCCGGGGTGGGAGCTCTTTCCTTCAAGCCGGAGCAAACTGACACCGACTCGAGTCCTCAAACCGTGAAATTCTCGATCTGTTCCCGCTTCACTTTTCTCGTTTTGGCCCTGTTCCTGTCGCAGAGTGCGGTGCCAAGCCGGGCGGATGAACTACCTAAGTTCAGCGACGCCGAAGTGAATCAGTTCGTGAGCCAGTATTCCGACTTCGTCACCAAGTATATTCAGGCCTATCAAGCGGCGAAAGCCGGCAACCCGGCTGCATTCGATCAGTTAAAAACGCAGGTCAAGCAATTGCAAGATGAGGTAGCGAAAGTGGCGGAAAAGCTGCGCTCGAAACCGGAGGAAATCAAAAGGTACGAGCAATTCATCGCGACTTACACCGAGAAAATGATTGACGCCACGAAGTAGAACTGGCTAGTCATCAGGACCCCCGCCAAACTCACATGAAAAATTTATCTAATACTCTACGAAATCTCTGTCTGGCCCTGGCCCTGATCGCGGTGGGCAGTTTCGTGACCACCCGAGCTCTTGGTGACGATATTCCAACATTCAGCGACCCGGATGTCACCGGCTTTGTTAAGAGCTACGCCCAGTTTGTTGACGATATCATTGACGCTTACAAGGCGGCCAAGGCCGGCGACAACAGTAAAGCCACCGCATTGCAGGCGAAGGCGCCGGAACTGCAAGCTAAAGCCGCTCAGATAGCCAGTGGCGGCAAGTTAAAGACTGACGAACAGTCTAAGTACTTAGCGTTTGTACAGGCCTGCAACCAAAAGATGCTCGACGCCCTAAAATAGCGGGTTCGCCCGGCGGCAGATCGAACGCGGGTGATCCTCGATTCGCCTTACACAACCAACCCTTGATCTTCGATAGGGACGAGCCTTTGCTCGTCCCTATCATTTTTTCTGGCCTGGACGGTTCGAAATGCCTGGGCATGTTTGACCGAGAAAGGCTAGACTTAGACTTTGGTTCGCTATGGCATTTCGCTTTGAAAATCACGAAACGCCGATTGATGGAGTAAAACGAATAGCGAGTGAACGCCTGGAGCAAGCAATCGCTGCAGCTGGGATTAAGCCGCGGCCAAGCCCCGAAGATGTACACGAGATCAGGAAAGATTTAAAGAGCTTGCGCGCTCTGCTCCAGCTGGCTCGTGGGCATTTGGTAAAGACCACCCGAGGCCAGGAAAACTTGGTCTTACGTGACGCTGGCCGAACCCTCTCCAGCAGTCGCGACGCCGAAGCGTTACTGGACGCTCTGGAAAAGCTTTTTGGCACTCAGGAGCATCCTAAAGGAGACGCGGCCCAACCCATCGGCGGGCAAATCGTTGATCGCATCAGACACCAACTGCAGAGCGAAGCCGTTCGTTCACTCACCCAACGTGAGCTAAGAACGGTGACAGAGATGTTGTCGAGTATGCGTACCCGGATTCCCGATTGGGTATTTGCTACCGGCGTTATCCAGCGCGGGAGCATGCTGCTGGCAGCCGGACTGGAGCATACATACCGGCGCGGACGGCAACACTACCGGATTGTCGAGACGATTGGGATGGAGAATGCGACCGATGAGCTGTGGCACGAGATCCGTAAACAAGCCAAAGCGCTGGGATATCAGCTAAGGTTACTCAGGAAGATTTGGCCATCCGCGCTCCATGCCTGGATCGACGCGCTAGATGAGCTTTCTGACGGCTTGGGCGATGATCATGATTTTGCCTTGATCCAGCAGAGGATTTTACAGCTACCATTCGAGGCGACTGATACCGAAGTACAGGTAAACTCTCGCCAAGGGCTTTTACGGGCGATCGATCGACGACGTCACCGGCTTAAGCTGTTCTCCCTGAATCGCGCTCGTATGGTCTACGTCGAAAAGCCGGCTCGGTTTGTGGAGCGTCTCAGCGTTTACTGGGAGCTATGGAGAGACGGAGGGAGGACGGGTGCACCGCGGCGGCGGACCGGAGACGGGCACAATCCTGGTGAGGCCAGTCATAAACAAAGCCAGACGGCGAATGGCCAGCCTTGGCCCGCGTCCGCGGGTCTAAGGAAGTGACAGACCGAGAACAAACGCCAAATTAAAACCCGAAATTAACCTCAGCTAGACTCAGAGTAGCCTGAAATCCTAATCGAGTTCCGATTACGGGCTATGGCTATAATTACTGTGTTCCAGTTGCAGACGGCGACGGAGAAGCATTCTCCGGTTTAGGCAGCGAAAGAGTCTTAAGCTGGTCACCGAACTGATGGAGTTGCGTTTGTAGACCGTCAGTTTGTTTTCGAATCTCAGCGTTGAGTTCGTCTCTCCTAGGATCTGGAAGGAACAACATCGCTAATCCACCAATTATTAACCCCAACAGGAATGCCACGAGTGTTCTCATGTCTCCCCTGTTCGCTATTGATCGCTCGTTCGGCTCTTTTTCCGCGTTATTCCTTTACCTTGGTCCAGACAGCCGTCCGACCAATTAACGAGATTCCGATGTAGCCCCGCAATTTTAGGGTATCGCCGCCGTGGTACTCCAAAAACGACGCGTAAGTATGTCCAGTCTTCGGATCGTAGATGGTTCCATGATCCCATCGTCCTGATCCTTCCCGCGTGAAACCAGTCATGAAAACCAGCCCGATCAGCGGCCGGCTTCTTTTTGCCGGATCCGGGTTTGAGATGTCCGTTTTTTCAATCCCGTCCAAAGTGTATTCCTTGTTCAGCGCGGCGATTTTCCCGCTTAGCTTTCCATCCACCTCAAAAATTTCGACCTGAGCATCTTCGGTTTTCCAACGCCCGACCGGAGAACTCCCTTCGTCCGCCTTAGCTGCGATCGGTAAGATCGCGGACGAAGCTAGGACCAAGGTGAAAGAAGCGAATTTTCGGAGACTGATGTACAAAGCGATTAACCCTAGATCCGGGATTCGAATAGACTCTGTTTGCATGGCTAGCCCTCCTTGTGTCTCTGCTCAAGTGCTCACGTATGTAAACGCTTCCGGCAATAATTTATTCCCACGGGTGTTCCTAGGTTCAAGCCCAGCCAAACAGCACCAAGTTTGGTCTCCGTTAGGGATGAGCTCCCGACTACGCCAAGCCTACGTCGCGGCCGAGGTCTATGACTTTGAAACTGCGTACAACTAGGACGCGCCATAGCAAAGCGAAGGCGGCCTGCTCATCCGCGTGTCTCTGCGCTATGGAACAAACGCATAAGCCGGAGCTCATCCCTACCGAAGACCGGGTGCGCTGACCGATAAACTGGCAGCTGGACTTGTGTTGCAGACGACCATCTGCTAATAGCACGGCGATCTAAGATAGGAAAAGGTCTATGGAAAACTTCACTCCGCTAACCGCAGTGACCCTTTCATTTTCTTTAGGGCCAGTCGTCGCCCTGATAGCCGGCCTCCTGATTCTGATGATGCCGCGGCTTTTGAACTATATCGTTGCGCTTTACCTGATCGTCACCGGGTTGGTCCAGCTTCTGCATGTGCCTTGGTGAGAGGCGGAGCCCGTGGAGCGCTGCCTCGCTTGCGAGGCCGAATCGGTCGGAACCGTGGAGCTGTGTTTTCCCATATCCGGAATGCGTGGCGGGGAAGGTAAACCGTGAGGGGGTGGCGATCACTATCGGCCTCGCAAGCGAGGCAACGCTCCACGGTCTGTGACCTCTGCAAAACGATCTGGGCACCTCTATATCGCCTCCGGACCGAGAAACGACTCGCTCACTGCCGCTTGGGCAACGTTCCTTTTTCGATCAGGAGCTGCAGTGCGTTATCAAACCCTGCCCAGGCCGCGGCGGCTAAACCGCCGCCGGTACTGACGCGCCTGACGCCAACGTCTGCCAAGCCGGCAACGTGCAGCTCAGGGCCGAGCAGCAGCGCGTTTACCGGTTTCGGTGCCAGCGCCGAAACCAGTTTAGCGATAGCTGAAAGATCCCGAATCCCAGGAGCATATAAACAGTCGGCTCCGGCATCCGCGTACGCGACAAGTCGCTCGATCGTGGGGGCAAGATCGGTGCGTCCGATCAGAAACCCTTCCGACCGGGCGACCAAAATAACGTCATGGCCGGAGTTTGCGATTGCTTCTCGCGCGGCCTTGATCCGATCCGCTGCCAGGCCTAATTCGTAAAGTGAACCCCCGGTTCGATCTTCGATCGAGAGGCCTGCCACGCCGGTATCCAAGGCGAGAGTTACGTTTGCCGCAACCTCCTCTGGTTCGTTGGCGAAGCCCGCCTCAAAATCGGCGTTTACTGGTAGATCGGTGGCGGCACAGAGAAAACGCAAATGCTCCAGCACTTCGTCACGAGACAACTCACCATCGTTGCATCCCAAAGCCCAGGCGGCTCCAGCGCTAGTCGAAGCCAGAGCTTTGAACCCAGCCTTCTCCAAGCGCCTTATCCCACCTAGATCCCATGGGTTGGGTAAGACAAAGCATCCCTCTCGATGCAGAGCACGAAAGGCAGCGCGTTTAGCGCTAAGGTCTGTAATCATATCCTGTATTCCTTAGATCCAGGAATAAACTGTTCAATAGGAAAGGCCGGTTAAGCTGAGACTGAGGCGCAGAGCAACAGAAATCCGAGGAGAAAGAACACCGCGGAAGTGATACGGACTATCCGGAGAGTTTGTTCAACGGAAACCGGAAAAGGGATGCCACTCCAGTCTTGTTCCGGAGGCAGATCCCGGAACGGGATAACCCACCAGATTGCGATCACCAGACAAACGCCGAGACAAAATACTGCTCCCCAGGCAGTTGCATTAGCTACGCCGCCGGTACCGAACCGAAGCGCGTAGATGACAGTCGCCAAAAGGTCTCCCCCCAGCAGCAGGACATAAACGATCGTATCCAGGTTCGACGGCTCATGCTGACTAGGTAAATCGGGGGTCGAATGATGGCTTACCAGGTCGTGCCTGACCATCGCATATTGGTAGACCGCAAACACCCCGGAAAGGACTAGAACGAAAAACTTGAGCCAGTCCATAGGAGTTAGCGCTCCTTTGCTGCCTCTTTCGATCGATTCACTGGTCTCAATCCTTTCTGCAGCCCGTATCACTTTGGAATTGTCTTGATTCGGAAGTGGTAAGGGTTGCGAGTAGAATACCCCGGCTACGCCGGAGCATTCTACTGCTTTTTTTTGGGGAGCATGGAGCGCACGAACCCAGAAGGACGCTTCCCTTGGCTAGCGTTATTAGAGTTGTACCGAAGTCTGAAGCGGAGGGGCGTCGCATTACATGTGCTGCGTCTGGGCGTTTTGCCTGGCCGATCGTTGAGCGCAAAGAATTCCGGTCGCTACAGCCGCGACGCCCGGAGAATGGTGCCACGCAGGTTGAGTTTGCCCGTTTCCTGGCCTGCAACACCCTCAAGGGAGCCGCGGCTAAGACAACGAATCGGACGAAACACGCTATATGTCGAGGACCCCCTCTGAGTTAGGCACAGCGGAATGCGGCTCCCCTCCGGCATGTCGCCGCGTTGCCTTAACTTGGGCGGGCGACAACGATAGACGATACCACGCCTGTCCCGTTCCAATAAAAAAA
>JAFAIO010000133.1 GCA_019236675.1 Verrucomicrobiota bacterium | reverse complement strand
GTCGTTCGCCGAAGAAGTCGAGATTCTCCGGAAGTCGTTCCGTGCTTGCCTCGATGTCTACGCGACACGAGTGGAAGCTGAACTCGGCCATATTAAAGAGGTCACCCTCGCTAAAACGCAGTCCGCGCACCTTTCACAAAACACGATCCGCGACCTGCGCGACATGATCACTCTATGTCGCACCCTCGACATCAAACCGGAAAAAGGCCGGCGCAAAGATCTTAAAAAAATCGACAGCCTCATCGACGAGCTCAATTTAATGGTCGAGAATTGGTGAGCGTTCGCTCTGCCTCTCTGCCCACTGTCTATCTCCGTCCACGTGCACGTTGTTCGATGCGTTCCACACGCGCCACAAAATACAAATCTAAATGCTTGCTGCGGCGTCCGTGCACGGGGCTTTGGTAGGGGAAGGCTCCCGAAGGACCGAGAAATAACGACAGGGTCAAAGATGTCTCGATGTTATTGACCGGTAGAGGTCGCTAGAGGCGCCGAGACGCCCGTCTGAAATGTAATCCCGTTCGGAATGGTGGCACGTCACGCATAACGGCTCGGCACGCGCTTAGATCTCTTCGCATGCAAAAGCAGCGGACCGTCCTGATCCCTGCGAGCTGTCCGGCGTTTCGGGAGCCTCGCCCCACCAAAAGTCCCTCACCAAAGCTACGCCGCCTCCAAACTCCTGGATTCTAGCTCCTAGCTCCTTCCCTAACACCTTTCCTAACCGTTACGCTCTGCTTTGCGGTTTGCTTTTTTTATTCACGTTGATTTCGTTACTTGGTTGTCTATCTATTTCGCCGTCATGGTGCCTGCCCTGCTCTTAACTTTTGCCGCTCTGCTCTACCGGCTTCTTTTCATCCTCGCCGGTGCACCGGTCGATTGGGCTAATTTCTCTCCGCTCGCTTCTCTCTTTCTTTGCTCCGGGCTTTTCTTCTCGGCCAAACGAGCCGTGCTCTTGCCTGCACTGGGATTGCTCGTATCTGACGTACTCATTAATGCCCACTTTCATGCGGCCCTACTCGATATCCGGATGCTTCCCGGGTATTTTTGTTTCGGGGTCATCTTTCTCCTAGGCACTTGGTTACGGCATCACCACGTTAAGAGGTTAATCCCGGTTCTGTTAGCCGCGGTATCTTCGTCCATCCTCTTCTACCTGGTGACTAACACAATCGACTGGTATTTTGACACCCCTATCCCTCTTTCAGTCCCGCTGTATGCCAAAACTTTTGCGGGCTGGCTCCAAGCGCTCACCGTAGGTCACCCTGGTTTCCCGCCTACCTATCTTTTTCTTCGTAATACCCTGCTTAGCGACCTGCTCTTCACTTCCCTCTTTGTACTCACCCAAGCCCTTCTCCGGCCGCAGCGCGCGTCGTCGGATCTCCCCGGACATTTCACCCATCCCACTGTCTAAGTATGCAAACCGTATTGCAGTCTCCCGGCGAATCCCGATCGACGATCAACGATCACCTTACTAAAGCGGACAAGATCCGGCTGTTACGCGACATGTACCGGATCCGTCGCTTTGAACAGACTTCACTTAAGTACTACAACCTGGGTCGCATGGGCGGTTTCTTGCACCTGTACTCCGGTCAGGAAGCTGTTGCTGTCGGGACCATCTCCCTTCTCAATGAGAACGATCACGTAATCACAGCCTACCGTGATCATGGCCATGCTTTGGCCGCCGGAATGTCCATGAACGAATGCATGGCAGAGCTGTTCGGCAAAGCGACCGGTTGCTCTAAAGGAAAAGGGGGGTCGATGCATTTCTTTGCCCCGGACAAACGCTATTGGGGCGGTCATGGTATCGTCGGCGGCCAAACCCCGCTGGGAGCCGGAATCGCTTACGCCCTGAAGTACAAACGCATCCCCGGCTGTTGCCTCTGTTACCTTGGAGACGGCGCCATCAATCAAGGCGCCTTTCATGAAGCCCTTAACCTTGCCGCCCTGTTCCAATTACCAGTGATTTATATAATCGAGAACAACGGCTATTCCATGGGCACCAGCCAAAAGCGTTCGTCCGCTTACAAGGGCTCTTTGGCCGAACGCGCCGAGGCGTACAACATGGCTTGGGATGTTTTCCTCGGTGAAGACCTCTATGAGGTGCGTAACCGGACGAACATTGCCATCGAACGCGCTCGTAAGACCCAGCAACCGACCTTGCTCGAAATTCAAACTTATCGCTATTACGGTCACTCCGTCGCCGACGCGAACGCCAAGAAGTACCGGACCTCGGAAGAAATCGAAGACTACAAAAGTAACCACGATCCTCTGCAGATATTCGCAAAAGCCCTTCTTGACGAAGAAGTCCTGACCGACGCCGACATTCAAGAAATCGACAAAGCAGCTAAAGAGGAAGCGAATGCAGCCGTCGCTTTTGCCGAAGAAAGCCCTCTCCCGCAGGAAAGTGACATCCTCGCCGATGTCTATTGGGAAGTCGATAACCAGACCGACGCAGCGAAAAACGGCTCCTACTTCTTTAATACCTAATCACTCAATGGCACTGATTACCTACCGAGAAGCCCTCCGCACCGCTCTCGACGAAGAAATACTTCGCGACGAAAACGTTGTCGTGATCGGAGAAGAGGTCGCTCAATATAATGGAGCCTATAAAGTCACCGAAGGACTCTGGGCCGCCCATGGCGACACCCGACTAGTCGATACTCCCATCAGTGAAGCCGGCTTCGTGGGCATGGGGATCGGCGCTGCCATGCTCGGCCTGCGTCCGGTCATCGAACTCATGTTCTGGAGTTTCGCCTACGTTGCCTTTGACCAGATCGTCAATAATGCTGGCTGTGTCCGGTACATGTCAGGCGGTCTGCTCAACGTGCCCATTGTAATCCGCGGACCGGCAAATGGTGGCACGAATGTCGGCGCTACCCATTCGCACACCCCTGAAAACCTTCTTGCCAATATGCCGGGCCTAAAGGTTGTAGCACCGGCGACTGCCTACGATGCCAAAGGTCTCCTAAAAACCTCCATACGCGACAACGACCCTGTCATGTTCATGGAGAACACGTTGCTTTACGGAGAAAAGTGGGATGTACCTGATACTGAGTATCTTATCCCGCTCGGACAAGCCGATATCAAACGAGCCGGCAGCGACGTTTCCCTCATTGCACACGGCCGTGCTGTTATCACGTGTCTAAAGGCTGCAGAACTCTTGGTTGCTGAACATGATATTGATGCCGAGGTCGTCGATCTTCGCTCTATCCGACCGCTCGATGAAGAAACGGTCCTAAATTCGGTTCGCAAGACACATCGCGCTGTGGTCGTTGAAGAGGGCAAACCTTTTTGCGGCATCGGCGCTCAAATGGCTTCGATGATTCAAGAAAAGGCCTTCGATGATCTCGATGCTCCGATCGGACGGGTAGCTTCACTGGACGCGCCTGCGATCTATAGCCCTCCCCTTGAGAAACGCCAGCTTCCCGATCCCCAGCGCGTCATCGAAAAGGTTCTTCGTCTTTCCTAACCAACCCTTGCCATGTCAATTACCATCGAAATGCCCAAACTCAGCGACACCATGACAGAGGGAACTCTGGTTCGCTGGGTAAAGAAAGTTGGCGATAATGTTGCCGTGGGAGACGTATTGGCAGAAGTCGAAACGGACAAAGCGACCATGGAGATGGAAGCCTTCGATGAGGGGACCTTGTCCGAGGTTTACGTCGGTGAGGGCCAGACCGTACAAGTCGGCCAGAAATTGGCTCTTTTGCTCGGCGCCGGAGAATCTAAACCTGTTGAATCCAAACCGAGCGCTTCAAAACAATCCGACGCTCAAAAGAAACCGGACACAGAAAAAAAATCTTCTCCCATCAAGCAATCGGAGCCTGCTCCTGCGCCTCAGCCCCTAAAGCTGGCCAATGCGGAATCCGAAGGGCGGGTTAAGGCATCTCCACTAGCCCGCAAAGTTGCTGCCGAACTCGGAGTTCACCTTGAGACCCTGCCCGGCTCCGGGCCTGGCGGTCGCATTGTTCGCGACGACGTCATTTCCGCCCATCAAAATCGTCCCCAGACCGTCGCTGAGACTCAAAAACCGGCTGCGCCAGCTGCCATACCGCCCGTGCCTGTTTCTCAGCAGGACATCCAGATTGCGCTAGGCGGCATGCGACGAACCATTGCGGCCCGCCTCTTAGAAGCGAAGACCACCATCCCTCACTTCTACTTGCAAGCAGAGGTCGATGCGGAACCACTGGTGCAGTTGCGCCAACAGTTAAATTCTGCTAACGAGGCAGCCGGTCTTCCCAAGTTCACAGTCAACGATTTTATCCTAAAAGCGACTGCGGTTGCTGCCGCTCACGTACCCAAAGCCAACGCTTCTTTCTCCGGCGATGCTATCGTTCAATACGCTTCAGTTCATCTAGCTTGCGCTGTCGCCATTGATGACGGCCTTGTCACACCCGTCATTCGAGATGCCCAATCCAAGAGCCTGAGCCAAATCAGCGCCGAAATTAAAGACTTAGCTGCCAAGGCACGTTCCAAAAAGCTAAAGCCGGAACAGTATCAGGGAGGAACCTTGACCGTTTCTAACCTAGGCAGCTACGGCGTCGACCAATTCTTCGCTATCATCAACCCCCCGCAGTCTCTCATCGTTTCCGTCGGCGCCATCCTCAAGAAACCCGTGGTAAACGCCGCCGGGGCCATCGTTCCGGGGCAGCGCATAATTTTCGCGCTTAGTTGTGATCACCGGGTTGTTGACGGCGCTATTGGAGCCCAGTTCCTGGCTGAGCTAAAAAGACTGATAGAAACCCCGGCTCTCATGCTGGTTTAGTGCGCACCGTTTTCGCGGTCGCTGACTTACACCAGTCCTTTCTCCCAGAAGGACAAAAAGATCGCTAAGACTAAATTCTTCTCTTTGTTTGCTTCTCTAAAGGATCTGCAGTCACTCTTTGTGACCTTTGTGCGCTTCTGTGTAATCTGTCTTCGTGTATGAAATATGATCTAATTGTCGTCGGTGGCGGACCTGCCGGCTATGTAGGTGCGATTCGCGCTGCCCAACTCGGTAAACGCGTAGCCTGCGTCGAGAAGGAGCGGGCCGGCGGCACCTGTCTGAACTGGGGTTGTATCCCCACCAAATCTCTACTACGCAACGCCGAGCTTTATCATCTTCTTCGACACCGCGCTTCTGACCTGGGGTTTCGCTTCGACAATTTAGCATTCGACTGGTCCAAGATTATCGCCCGCAGCCGGGCTGTTTCCGACAAATTAGCCAGTGGGGTCGAATTTCTTTTTCGGAAACACAAAATCGATAACATTAAGGCAACTGCTTCCATTCCCGAAGCGGGGCGCGTGGCTTGTAAGGGCGCTGACGGCAAAGAACAGATCTTGGAAGCCGACTCCATCTTAGTCGCTACTGGAGCTACGTCGCGACCTATGCCTGGCCTACCCGTTAATGGCAAGACTGTGCTCGACAGCCATTACGCCATGATCATCGATCCGCAGCCAAAGCGGCTCATCATTATCGGAGCCGGCGCAATCGGCGTCGAATTCGCCTATTTCTTTAACGCATTCGGGACAGAAGTAACCCTCATCGAAATGTTACCAAACGCCCTACCGGTTGAAGATACCGAAATCAGTGTTGCGCTCGAAAGAGCCTTAACCAAGCAAGGCATTAGGATCCTGACCAATTCGAAAGTAACAGAGACGGCCACCACAAAGGACGGCGTACGTGTTACCGTCGAGTCCAAACAGAAACAAACGTTCGAAGCGGATTGCGCGCTGGTTGCAATCGGGGTTTCACCGCTGGTACCTGCAGGTGTCTCCCTCAAGCTTGACCCAAAAGGTTTTATCCAGATCGACGACCGTTACCAGACCAATGTGGCGGGAATCTTTGCGGCCGGCGACATTATAGGACCGCCCTGGCTAGCTCATGTCGCCATGTGGGAGGCAATTCAGGCTGTAAACGGCATCTTTTCTGCCGCAACCCCTAAACGCCTAAAGAGTTTCCCGGGTTGCACCTATTGCCAACCCCAAGTAGCCAGCGTTGGACTTACCGAACGCGCCGCGAAAGACAAGGGAATCAAGTTCAAAGTCGGCAAATTTCCATTTCTGGCTAACGGGAAAGCCCTGGCTGCAGGCGAGCCCGAGGGGTTCGTGAAGCTGCTATTTGCGGAGCCGTACGGCGAGATCATCGGCGCTCACATCATTGGAGCCGAAGCCACCGAGCTCATCGCCGAGCTCGGCCTTGCTATCAACCTCGAGGCCACACACGAAGAATTGGAAGAGACCATTCATGCGCATCCGACGCTCAGCGAAGCCGTCCACGAGGCTGTCGGAAATGCATTTGGCCATGCTATCCATATTTAGGAAGAATATCGAAAGTCCATAGGCCCTAATCCCGGATATCGCTTCAGCCCTCGGCAAGATCACTGCTGATTGAAAAGGTAGCGCTCCACGCCATTGCTGGGGCGAGGCTCCCGCACGTCTGTCCCGTGCGAAGAGCGCAAATGCGCTTACGCACACCCTGTTATGGATTAAGGCCGCAGAACTGCCGAGCCGCGATCCATCGTGCGCCCTGGTCTATTGTCACCGAACCAGCAGAATACACACGGAGCCAACGTAGGGGCGTCGGATTAAGGGTTGCTACGCCGAAGCGTGTCCGCGACCTAAGAGTGAGCGCAACGTCTTTCCTGCGCCACAGCGGTGCCCCCCCTGGAGCGGGTAACACGCCGCTTGAGGTCGCACATTTGGTCGTCTGGTCGCGCTATCTAGGGAGCCGCAGCTAACACGCCGTCGGGACGCAAAGCGCCGTGCTTTAGAACAACCCCGGCGGTAGTAGAGAACGGAATGCGGCTTCCCTCCGTTTCCCTGTGATCGACGAGCACCAACTTTTCTCCTCCAATTGCCGCCTACAAAACGCGCTCATTTACACTTACTCACAACGTTATTCTGAAGTCCTTAATTTCTATTACCCAAAACTATTAATATTCTTCTCGTTAATAACTCGCCATCCGAGTCATAAACTGCTGCTGTATAAACACTTATAGCGCCGCTAAGATGATAATAACCTTG
>JAFAIO010000038.1 GCA_019236675.1 Verrucomicrobiota bacterium | reverse complement strand
CCAGCTTGCTCCCTTTCAACCACTCATGAAAATCTTGGTCACAGGCGGTGCTGGTTTCATCGGTTCGCACCTGGTCGATGCGCTCATCGCTCGTGGCGATTCAGTCGTTGTAATCGACGATTTCAACGACTTTTACGATCCTGAGATCAAACGCTCCAACCTCCGAAAAACAACGGCCAAAATCTTGGCTGCCGACGTCTGTGACGCAGAACAGATCAATTCCATTATTCAGACCGAGCGCCCCGATGTCATCGTTCATCTAGCCGCTCGCGCGGGGGTCCGTCCCTCTGTTTTGTGCCCGGAGCTGTACCTTAAGACCAACATCTTTGGCACATTCAACCTGCTCGAAGCCGCTAAACGCTCCGGCATCGGCAAGTTCGTTTTTGCTTCCAGTTCTTCGGTTTATGGTGCCACCCCTGAACTCCCATTTCGCGAAGACCAGGTGCTAGTGCAAACCCTCAGCCCTTACGCCAGCAGCAAACTCGCCGGCGAACATCTCTGCTCCAACTACTCTCATCTGTACGGATTAAAAGTGGTTTGCCTCCGCTTCTTTACCGTCTACGGACCAAGACAGCGCCCCGATCTTTCCATCCACAAATTCACCCGCCTGATCGCGAACGGAAAGCCGATCGAAGTCTATGGAGACGGCACCGTCCGCCGGGATTTTACGTTCATTGATGACACCATCCAAGGAGTCGTAAACGCAATCGGTTTTGAAGGGTCCCCGTTTGAAATCTTTAATCTCGGCGAAAACCAAACGGTCGAGCTAAACGAGGTCATTCGCCTGATCGAAAAGGCATTAGGTAAATCTGCCGTGATCGAGCATCACCCTTCCGCTCCCGGCGATATGCCCCAAACCTACGCCGATATTTCTAAGGCTAGCCGCCTCCTTAATTATCGGCCCACCACGCTAATCGAAGACGGAATCCCTCGTTTCGTAGATTGGTTCCACTCAACCACCAAACTATGAGAATTAAACACCTGCGTTCAGGTCGTTCTCGGCTTGCCCGACGTAGCCTCCCGGAGTTTCAGACGACGGGGCGTAGTCGGGCGCTCCTATCTCTATGAGCTCGATCGAGTCCGTTACCGAATTGTGTCGCGCCCTGGTTCGTATTCCGAGCGAGAACCCCTCCGGCGCGCCCGAAAGCCCGGGCGAAGAAGCGATTGGCCGGTTCGTCGGCGAATTTCTGAGCGCTCACGGCGCTTCCGTCGAATTCGAATATATCGCCGAAGGCCGCCCCAATGTGTACGGCTGGTTCCCTAGACCGCCCGCTGCCAAGACGACCATCCTGTTCGCTCCTCATTTAGACACCGTGCCGGCGCGTGGGATGACCATTGATCCATTTAAGGGCGACATCGTTGATGGCCGTTTACTTGGACGCGGCGCCACCGATACCAAAGGCCCAATGGCCGCAATGTTATGGGCACTCACCACAACCGATCTTTCAAAACTGAATGTCGCCGTCGGATTCGCCGGGCTGGCCGACGAAGAAGCCGATCAACTCGGGTCTAAGGTCAGTGCCCGAAGACGCGAGGCCGATTTCGTCGTGGTTGGCGAACCCACCGATCTAAACGTTGTCTACACCCACAAAGGCACCGCTTGGATGCAACTCGATGCTCGCGGAAAAGCGGCCCACGCCGCCGCCCCCGACGCCGGTATCAACGCGATCGAACTTCTGACCGAGGCCTTTGCCGCCTTAAAAAAAGAATTCCCCAACCTCTGCCCCGCTCCCACCAATGAAACCCTCGGCAAACCAACCATCAGCCTCGGTACCATTACCGGCGGCGTGAAAATCAACATCGTCCCTGACCATAGCCGTGCCGAGATCGACATCCGCACCCTTCCCGGTCAGGAAGAAATGTTGTCAGCGATTCAGTCGTTTCTGGCCCAGCATTTTCCCGATGTGCAAGCCACTCCCTTAAAAGTCTCTCATCCCCTTTACACCGACCCTTCTCATCCCATCATCGAGAAATTTGTAGCTCTTGGTTCCCAACGCATCGGAGTCCCCTGGTTCTGCGATGCCGCGTTTTTCTCGGAACAAAACATCCCCGCCATCGCCATCGGCCCCGGCACCATTAAGCAAGCCCATACCTGCGACGAATTCATCGAAATCCGCGACCTGGAACGCGGCGCCGATTTCTTCCGCTCCTTCCTGAATTCCTTCACCTAGGCCTCAGGAACGACGCCGACATCGCCGGGAACGCCGTGATCGCCGGGAACGACCAATCACTTTTCACTTTTCACTGTTCACCTCTCCACCACCTCTCACCATGTCTGGATCACCCCAAAAGACCGCCATCTCTCCCACCCGCGTCGAAGATTTCCCCGAGTGGTACCAGCAGGTCGTCCGCGCTGCCGATCTAGCGGAAAACTCGGATGTCCGAGGTTGCATGGTGATCAAGCCGTGGGGTTTCGGCATGTGGGAAAACATCCAGCGCCATCTCGACCGGATGTTCAAAGATACCGGACACCGGAATGCATATTTCCCCTTACTGATCCCTCTCAGTTATTTCGAGAAAGAAGCCAGCCACGTTGAAGGGTTCGCCAAAGAATGCGCCGTGGTCACTCATCATCGCCTCGAGATCGGTCCAGACGGGAAAATGCGTCCCGCTCCTTCCGCCGAGCTCACTGAACCCTTAGTGATCCGGCCTACCTCAGAAACCATCATCGGCGCAACCTTCTCCCGCTGGGTCCAGTCCTATCGCGATCTGCCCATCCTTATCAATCAGTGGTGCAATGTCATGCGTTGGGAAATGCGCACGCGCCTCTTTCTCCGCACCTCAGAGTTTCTCTGGCAAGAAGGGCACACCGTCCACGAAACCGCTGAAGAAGCGGTCGCAGAGGCTAATCAGATGCTCCGGGTCTACCAGACGTTTGCCGAAGAGTTTCTCGCTCTGCCCGTTTATGCCGGTGAAAAGACCGAGAGTGAACGCTTCCCCGGCGCTGTCAGCACCTTGACCATTGAGGCGATGATGCAAGACCGGAAAGCCGTCCAAGCCGGTACCTCCCATTTTTTGGGTCAAAACTTCGCGAAAGCTTCGAATATTCGATACCTGTCCCGCGACGGTACCCAGGAATACGGTTGGACCACAAGCTGGGGCGCCAGCACCCGGTTAGTCGGAACCGTCATCATGACTCATGGCGACGACGACGGCGTTATCTTACCTCCTCGAATCGCCCCGAGTCAGGTCGTCATCTTACCTGTGATCCAGAAACCCGAACACCGCTCCGCCGTCCTCGAGGCTGCCGATGACCTGGCCACTGAGATACGTAACCAGCGTTATGCAAATGAGCCGGTTACCGTGGAAGTCGATAAACGCGACCTGGGCGGCGGCGCAAAAAACTGGGACTGGATCAAACGCGGCGTCCCTATCCGCCTTGAGCTCGGTCCCCGTGATTTAGAAAAAGGAACGGTCGCCATCGCCCGGCGCGATAGACCCATCAAAGAAAAAGCCTTTAAACCGGTCGAAGAGGTGATCAAAACAATCCCCGAAATTTTATCGGAGATCCAGGCCGGCCTGTATCAGCGCGCCAAAGAACTCCGTGACCAACACACGGTCAGAATCGATTCCAAAGCCGACTTCTACGATTTCTTTACTCCGAAGAACGCCGATCGCCCTGAGATCCATGGCGGCTTCGCATTTGCCCATTGGTCCGGTGACCCCGCTGTCGAAGCTCAGATCAAAGAAGACCTGAAGGTCACAATCCGTTGCATCCCAACTGATCCCTCGTTCAAAGACGAGACTCCCGGCAAATGCATCTTCACTGGCGCCCCCAGCCCTCGCCGCGTCCTCTTCGGCAAAGCTTATTAAGGACCTAGTTCACCACAGAGACACAGAGGACACAGAGGTCGGACGATCTTAGATTTGTCCGTTAGCTCACGCTAGAAATCGACCTTTGATCCCTATGCGACCGGGTTCCCAGGATGCGATCCCTTTGCAAGTGTATTATTGCGAAAACCAGTCGCTTCAATTTTCCTAACTCTGTGTCTCTGTGGCGAAATTTTCTCTTCGCGCAGCGTCAAATCAAGCGAATCGCCACTTCCGTCTCCCACTTGTCCGGATCCTTCTCTGCTCCAGGATCGGTCAAATAAATTTCCAATCGACATCCAAATCTGTCCCCCTCAGGACTTCCCTGAACCTCAATCTCAAGTCCCTGTTCTTTGATCCAATCCAGGAGTGCTGCATTAGCCTCGTAAAGCTGCTCATAAGGTCCTTGGTGGATCAATGACGCATACCGCCCCGCAGGAAGCACCCCGGCTAACACTCGGTCATCCCCGGCAACCAGGCTCGCGGTCGGAATACCGAACTCGATCTCGAGCCCGTGTTCCATATCGATAACGTTATACTTAAAAAAAGGCGCGCCTGCCGGCGTTAACCCATGCCCGGTAACCCATCCGAAAATCTCTCCCAAGAACTTCCCCGCCGCGACCCCGATCTCCGCCATCGTAACCACCGACTTCACAGCCACGTACGGTTGCTCACTACGCTCAACGACCTTTGGTGCAGTAATCATCTGTTTACCTTTCTGTTTATTTCCCTGCTCACCCACTCGACGAACAACCATTCCCATTCAGGACAAGGAAACGCCATCATTCGCTCCGGCAGCCGCCGGACCGCGGGAACAGGCATCGCAGCACCCGGACCAGTTCCGCTGAGTCAACTCCGTCCACTAGGTCCACTAGTCACCCCGCTCGACGCGCCGCTTCCCCCGCGCCCCCTATTCCACCAATCACCGATCACCAATCACTTCTCACTTCTCACGGTGCGCCGAGCCTGTAAGGCGAGGCGCACCACCCCTCTCCACACCATCACCAAGACGAAACAATACAGATAAACCAGCACGATCATGACACTGAAGAACAACCAATCCGGGATCGTACTCCCCCCCAGAATACTGAACTGCCCAAGCCCAAGTTTCTCACAAATCACCGCCGCCGGTATTACCAACGCAAAAAACAAGACACCCACGACTGGTTCTGGGAACTCATAAGGCTTCCAATAAAAGCAGGTAACCAAAGTGACCAACAAGGTCGGAACCACAGCCCAGAGCAAAGGAACCCAAAACCTCCTCTTGCGACGGTTTTGGCCCACAGTCACTGCCGGCTCAGCCCCGTCGTCACCCCGAATCGCTTCTGTTCTCATGCCAACCACGATCACCCATGATCGCCGATATCTGAAATCGATAAAACAACCTACCACATCGATTCCGGCGATACTCCTAGGCCTCACACCGCACTCCATTATCCCCCCTAAACCCGTCGGCCCTCGCACCAGTCGCGCCATAGCGAAGCGGCGGCGGACCAGTCGCGCCATAGCGAAGCGGCGGCGGAAGCGAGGCGCGCTCCATGACCCGATGCATCCACGCCGCGCCTTTTCTATCTGCTATCTGCTATTTGCTATTCGCGAAGCGCCGTGTCAGCGCCTCGCGATCCCTACCTGCACCGACACCCTTACCGCGACTTCCTGTTCTCCCGAAACTGTTTGGACCGCACGTGCCGCCCGCATCCCCCCTTCGGCCTTGGCCGCAAACTGCATGGGTACAACGTTTTCTTCCCCGGCTACATTAATTGTCTCGACCTTTACCACGCGCAGCCCGGCGGCATCAGCGATAGCGTCGGCTCGAGCTAACGCCGTTTTAGTCGCCTCAATTGCCAAGTCGCGGCGCGCCGCATCGATCTCACTCTCGGAAGGAGTGAACTGGGTTTGACTCACCGTATTTGCGCCATTTTCCAAACTCCCGCTCAATACTGTCCCTAACTTATCCGCCGTCGTCCGGAACGAAACATTGGCCGTCCCCGTATAACCCACGATCTTATCGGGTCCGTTTGGCGGAGACTCGACTTGCGGTTGAAAATTCACGTTCTCGGTCCGAAGCCGCTCCACTCCTTGCTTGCGCAGATATTCGACCAAAGTCTGTGATTTTTGAGCAAGCGAACTCGAAACCGCATCGCCGTTGCGCCCATCCACCTGAATACCCAGGACCACATCCGCGGCGGTATTCGGTAACCGTTTCCGCGCCGTCGCCTCCAGATTAATCTTGCCCTCCGGTGAGGGGCTCGCCACCGGCGCCTGTTCGCCCGGACTCGGTGACCCCGAAACCGACTCCCCTCGGGCCGACCCAACAACCAATCCCAACCCAAAACCCAAAACTAAAATCGTGCGGCCAACGCCTTGTCGAACTGTTGGCACTCCTAGTAAAAAACAATGATTAAAATTCATGTGATACAGAGACCATCTCTGTTAACCAAAACCCCGCTCACACGAATCCCGTTGCAGAAAATCGTCACGCCCCTGTGCCTTGAAAACCCTGGTGAAAGGTGAAAAGTGAGAGGTGACAGGTGGAAGACCGTCGCTGCCCTCGACGCACGGACTAACCCATCGATTACCGATCGCTAGGCACGCTGCCCCCTTACCCCCCGTCGACATGCTCACGCCTTTCACCCTTTCACCCTTTCACCTTTCACTTCTCACCTCCTCACCTCCCCCCGATCCCTTTAACCGGAATCTCGATCAAATGCGGTTTCCCAGCCTTGATCGCTGCCTCAACCGCTCCACTAATCTCTTTGTAAGAGCTTACCACCGTCGCCTCTACGCCCATTGATTTCGCTAACGACGGAAAATCAACTGTTGGTTGGCAGAGATCCATGGCCAGAAAACCATGTTGATTGGAATTGTACTGCGGCTGGTTAACCATGAAATTTTTCAAGATGCCGTACTCGAGATTGTTAAACACCACGTAAATAACCGGCACATTTTCGTGCACCGCACTCCAGAGCGCTTGCGGCGAATACATCGCTGACCCATCACCAATCAAGCAAAGCACCGGTGCATGATCCCGCGCCAATGATACCCCCACCGCCGCCGGCATCCCCCAGCCCAAGCCGCCTCCTCGATTGTGAAAATATTGACGACCACCGCTTGAGCGATGCATCGGCTGAGTAAACGGGTTTGCGCAGAGCGCTTCGTCTACCAGCAAAAACCCATCAGGCAACGGACGTAAAACTTCTCTGGCGGCAACAATGGGCGCGATCTTGTCACCATCATCAACCGCAGCGTCAGCCTGATCCATGAGCGTGCGCCAAATCGCTTCCTTCTCTTTTTGCGCAATCTCGACATTCTGTTTGACCGCAGCCGAGGATACCTTGAGTTCTAACTCATCGGCCAACGCTTCCAATGTCGCCCTGACTTTACCAAAAATACCAAGTTTAGGAGCATCATTATACCCGAGATCGTTAGCATCCTCTGATATATGATAAAACTCGATCGATTCAGGGATCGGATCCCGCATCGTATAAACGATCGAGATCAAACTTTTTCCACCTAACGCTAACAGACAATCGTATCGTCCTAAAATTTCCGAAATTCCCTTAGCGGTAGTTGGCAACGACCCTCGCCAGAATGGATCAATCGAAGGATAATTGTTAACTGACGGCCAGGAAGCGCCATATACCGGCGCACCGAGCAGTTGCGCCACTCGCGCCGCCGCCTTTCCTAACCCGAGCTCAGCGATATCATTCCCAGCCAAAATAACCGTCCGGAACCTGTCAAATTTCAGGAGCCCGGCAGCCAATTCTTTCACCCCAACACCGACACTGGAAAGCTCAATCCGACTTGGGGGCAGAACCCGCGGCGAACCCACCTCGTCCAAAATATTCATGGGGAGCGATAGAAACACCGGACCGCGCGGCGGAGTCACCGAACTATGAAAAGCCCGGCGAAGTATCAAGGGTAGATCGTCTAACGAATTCGGCTCAAAACACCATTTAGCCGCCGGAGCCGCAATCTGGACGAGATCAGCTGCTAACAACGGGTCCGCCAGAATGTGCCGGAGATCCTGTTGTCCCGCTGTGATCACCATCGGGACCCTAGCGATCTTCGCGTTCATAATCGCTCCCATCCCGTGTCCTAACCCTCCGGAAGTATGCAGATTCACAAAAGCCGGTTTACCCGATGCCTGCGAATAGCCATCGGCCATACTAACAACCGTCGCTTCTTGCAATCCCCAGATGTAACGAAAATCCGGGTTAACAATTAGCGCATCGATCAGAGGAAGCTCGGTCGTACCCGGGTTCCCAAAAATGTATCTGGTCCCCTCCGACCGCAAAATCTCGAGCAGGATCTCTGCTCCGCGCGTTTTCTGCGTTCCCATAGCAGCAGAGGTTAAACCAGCGAAAATGCATGACAAATGACAAATGACAGATCGCCCGCCGGAACGCCCGTTTCGAGGTCTGAGGGGAAAGTTTGATGTTCGACGCAGCGAGGTTACAAAGGCATCGTGACGAGGCCTAGAACGTAGAATCCAGGACTACAGCCGGTTCGGGAGCCGCGTCTTGCCGCAGAAACCTATCTGCGTTCATCTGCGGTTGTTTCGTCTCTTATTCGCGTCCACTTCGTCTACTAGGACGCCACGCCCAACACCCAATGTGTCATCTGTCATTTCCTATTTGTGCCCTTCGGCTATCGGCTATTGATTATTGGCTATTCGCTTCGCGGAATGCCCCGAATCCTCGCAATTTCCGGCAGCCTGAGAGCAGCATCGCTTAGCACCGCGGTGCTAACGGCTGCCTCTATCCTCGCGCCGCCGGCAACAGAGATCGTTTTTTACACCGGCCTCGCCCAGCTCCCCGCCTTTAACCCGGATCTCGACACCCGTGAACCACCACCTGCCGTAAAAACATTGCGCCACGAAATCGGCATCGCCGATGGACTATTAATCTCATCGCCGGAATATGCTCGCGGCTTACCCGGCTCGTTAAAAAACGCACTGGATTGGCTCGTTAGCAGCTCCGAGTTCCCGGAAAAACCGGTCGCCGTCATCAACACATCCCCGCGCTCCGTCGAAGCTCAAGCCCAACTAAGACTGGTCCTGATGACCATGTCCGCTCGCTTGATCGATGAAGCTTCAATCACCTTACCCCTGCTGGGCAAAACCCTTGATCCGAATCAGATCGCTTCTGATCACGCTTACTCAGGTCCGCTCCACCTCGCCCTAGAAAATTTCGTAGCCGCAATCAGATCCATCCGCAAATAACCACCCTTCGGTCAGAGCCCAAGCGCTTCGTCCTCGTCCTCGATTCGACCGTGCGCCACGCAAATGAGCGCCGCTTCACCGTCCTTTCACCTTTCACAACTCCACTCCCGCGCCCGCAACCCCCCTTGCTATCTGCTGTTTGCTATTCTCGGAGCGCTGTAAGCGCCCCGAGTGGTCTACCCTTTATTCCATAAATGGCTCTTCCGATCGAACCTCTTTCAGGTGTCGTTCCAGCTGAACCCATCGCCTTCAATGTCCATCACTATTCGCGCCGTCGCCCAACAAGATTACGCCCAATGGCTCCCATTATGGGACGCTTACAATGCCTTCTACGCGCGATCGGGTCCCACCGCACTTCCCACTGAGATCACTCAAACAACCTGGTCACGCTTCTTCGACACCTACGAGCCGGTACATGCGTTAGTCGCCGAGTTCGATGGACAATTGGCCGGCTTAGCTCATTACCTTTTTTATCGCAGCACCATCCACATCAATTCGATTTGCTACTTACAAGACCTTTTCACCCACCAATCGGCCCGCGGCAAAGGCATCGGCAGAGCCTTAATTAACGGCGTATACGAACAGGCCAAATATGCCGGATGCCGCCGCGTTTACTGGCATACCCATGAAACCAACAAAACCGCCCGCCGCCTCTACGATCAAGTAGCCGAAAACTCAGGTTTCATCGTCTACCGAAACCACGAGTGGACCCAGGAGCCCGAACCGCAGATCGACGCAGATAGAGCTTCTACTAAGTCCACACCTCGCCCATAAGCATGACCCACATCCAACTCGCAACCGACCTGTCCCACATCAAAAGCTGCGCCCCGGCCTTACGCGAACTACGAACCTTCCTAACCGAGGACCAGATCACCGACCGGGTACAACAACAAATGATAGACGGCTATCATTTAGCCTATGTCGAAGCTGCCGGCTTAGTGAGTTCCGTCGCTGGCTACCGCATCCTCCGCAATCTGACCTACGGAAAATTCCTCTACGTCGACGACCTGGTTACCCGCGCCGATCAAAAACGGACCGGCTACGCCGGCCAATTAATCGACTGGCTTTGCGAACACGCTAGCGACCAAGGCTGCTCATTCTTAATCCTCGACTCCGGTGTCCAACGTTTCGAAGCTCACCGCTTCTATTTAGCTCACCGAATGGATATCACCGCCCACCATTTCGCCCGCAAACTGTGACCGCGAGCGGAAGACCGAACCGCAGATGAACGCATATCTACGCAGATAGGACAGACGCTCCCCCCACTCCGTCCACCAGGTCCACTGCCACCCACTTGCGCGCTACAACCCCGGTGCGCCCTCTTCCACCAATCACCTATCACTAATCACCTATCACCTTCCGCGAAGCGCTGTAAGCGCTTCGCCACCTCCCCCGGCCGTTCGCGCTGCACAAAATGCCCGACCCCAGCCAGCTCGACCCGCTCCAGCCCAGCCGGATACAGCTTGGTATTACCGCGCGAGCTCTGCGGCAGATTACACGCATCGCTCATCCCACAGAGAAACACGGCCGGCACCGGAATCGGAGGCGTATCACTTAATTTGATCTCCTGGGACTCATACAACGGGCTGCTCGGCGCTGCACCCCAACGATGCCGATAGTAATGGATCACCGTATCCACGAATTGTTCATTCCCGAAGCTCGGGACAATGGCAGCAAACTCCTCCGGACTAAACCGCCATTCCGGTGACCAGACTCGCCACAGATACTCGCAAACTTTTTCCCGATCCTGTTCCAGAGCCTGCCGGCCGCCCGCCGTATGGAACCACCATTGATACCAAAACCGGTGCGCTTGACGTAACCGTACCTCAGGGTCATCCACGACGGGTCCATAACCCGTCGCCAAAACGAGTAACCCAGTCACGCGTTCCGGCGCCAGGATCGCAACCGCGTGTGCGGCCCGGCTACCCCAATCCTGACCCACCAAACCAAACCGGTCGATCCCGAGCTCATCAGCCAAATCCAATACATCTTGCGCTAATGCGGCCACCTCACCGCTATGCGCAGCGATAGCAGTTACCCGGCTCGGCCCGAACCCACGCTGAAACGGCCGAATCAATCGTAACGGCAAACCTTCGACCTCACCCACAACTCGATCCCACGTATGCGCATCATCTGGAAATCCGTGCAAGAACAACACCGGAAATCCATCGTTTCGACCGCTCTCGAGATACCCAATCTCCGCCACCGCCGTCCTTACGATCTTCATAAAACAGCCTCACTCGAACCCTGTTCCCCCGCAACCCAAGGAGCTAGGAGCTAGAACCTAGGAGCTAGGAGGTCGACACTTCGTACTCGACTTTCATACTCGTCCTCGTACTCGTGGTCGTCCTCGTCCTCGACTTTGACCGTACTCCACCTCACAGGCCTCGCCCCCTCGCCCCATCGCCCACTCGCTCACTCGCCCATTCGCCGTTTCGGTTTCGCCCTCTCACTTCTCACGCTAGAGTCCGCCTCATGCGTACCGCTCTGCTCATAGCGTCCCTCGCTCTATCCACGCTCAAAGCCTCCGCAGCCGACCTATCCAACCTAACTATCGACCAGCTCAAGAACGGCATCGAAAATCAACATCCCACTGCTTTTTACATTCTTGCCCAGAAGCTTTTCACCGCCGGACAAAAAGACGATGCCGTCTTTTGGTTTTATGCAGGCCAGCTTCGTTATCGAGTCTACCTCATAGTAAACAAGGACAAACTAGAACCGAGCGGTGATCCCGCCCTCTTCGCATCGTTATCAGAAGAAATAGGCCGCCCCATCAACGAATACGCGTTTGGCGATATTCCGCAGCTCGCCAAAACCATTGACGCCGTGATCACTTGGGATCAATCCCATGCCAATGCCCTAACTCCCCGTGATAAATACAAATCGCAATACGATGATATCGTAGCGGGCCTGACTCAAATGCGCGACCAGGTTATAAAACAGGCCGACTCCATCCGCAAAACCAGGACCACGAACGGCCTGCAAAACCGGAATTAACAGGAGTTGAAGAATGCCAGGTTTAGTCCGTTCCACGGGTTAACCTCTTAACCTCGATTCACGGTTGGATTTGACTCTCAGATTTGTTAAACCGGCGCATGCCTCGCCTCTTAATTCTCATCTACCTGGCGCTTGCGTTCGCCGGCCAGCTCTCAGCGCAGATTGTCGCTTTTGGCGCTAGCAATGTCGCCGGCGCCGGCGTAGAACCGCAACAAGCCTGGCCCGCGCAGCTAGAAAAGTTGCTGAAGGCACAGGGATACACTGTCCACATCATCAACGCCGGAATTAACGGGGATACCACCGCCGGCATGCTAAAACGCGTCGACACTGCCATCCCGAACGGAACCAAGATCGTAATACTCGATACTGGCGGCGGCTTCTACAACGACTCAAGAAACAACATTACCCGTGAACAGGGAGAAAAGAATTTCGCCGCCATCAAAGCCCGGATCCATGCCCGCGGCATCAAGATCGTTCGCGAATTTTCCTACCGCATGTCTCCAAAATGGAAACAGCCCGACCAGATCCACTTAACCGTAGAAGGTCACAAAGAACTAGCCCGACTCATGGTCCCTTTCATCATCAAAGCACTCACCCAACCCAACGCCCCTGAGTGACCCCTTTGCCCTAACGCCGACATCGCTCCCGCGGCCGCGGGACCGGGAACGACCACTCCATTACTCCATCACTCCGCCCCCACCTCTCACCTCTCACGCGAAGCACATGCCCTACGACGTCTTCATCAGCCATTCCAGCAAGGACAGACTAACCGCAAACGCGGTTTGCAACCGGCTGGAGTCGGCCGGAATCCGCTGCTGGATCGCTCCCCGAGACATCATCCCGGGCGAAGGCTGGTCTGCCGCCATTATGCGAGGGATCGACGCCTCCAAGGTCATGGTACTGGTCTTCTCCGAAAACGCTAACACCTCGGCTCATGTGCGCAGAGAAGTCGCTCACGCTTGCGATCACGAAATTACCGTAATCCCGATGCGGATCGTCGATGCAACCCCGAAGGAAGGTCTAAAATACTACCTGGATGAGCTCCACTGGCTCGATGCGTTAACCCCACCGATGGAAGGCCATCTGGAAACTCTCACCAACAGAGTTAAGAACATCCTCTCGGGCGAACACCACTCTGAAGCCCGGCCTCTGCTAGATAAAAGCGTCGCGCAAACTTCACCGTCCAAACGGCCTCTTCGCGCCCCTCTGAAGTTCGGGATTATTGCCGGCGGACTCGCGTTAGTGATAATAACCGCTAGCACCATTTTCTGGTTCCA
>JAFAIO010000026.1 GCA_019236675.1 Verrucomicrobiota bacterium | reverse complement strand
CCTCATAGGTGTAGGCTCAGACTGACCAGAAACCGAAAAGCCTAGATCCCGTGATTAACGCAATAAAAAGGACCGTTCAACAGGAATTCGCTGCCGGGTTTGCAGTTTGCGGTCGACCGTTTCGGTTTTGGCGACTGCCGTGGACTGGACAACGCAAAGGAGAGCTGTCATGGATGCGACCTATGGAATTGACTGACACATAAGTCACATCGGTCTCATAGGTCCTATTCGATGCCGGACAACAGAGCCTGCCGCAGTTCTAACGCAAACCGCCGGCGGCAAACTGATGACTGTTAACCGTGAACCGCTTACGCTACCTCGACCGACAAAACCTGCCGGCCGCGATAGTACCCACAGGAAGGGCATGCGGTGTGGCCGCGGACCCGGCTACCGCATTGAGGACACTTGGTCAGCTGCGGGGCGTGCCAGCGATTGGCCGCTTTTCGCGTCCGAAGTCTCATCTTGGACGTTTTCCGTTTTGGTACACCCATTGGCTAGTTCTTCTTTCTTAAGTTCAATTCGTCTAAGGCTGCCCACGCATCCGGCTGGCTCGGCTCTTTTTCTTCCGTCACTTGGCGCGGTATTTTTGGCCCGGGACAAACACGGCTCCCGTCCCAATCGCAACGCGGGTGCGCCGGAAGAGCCAGGACAATATCTTCGCGAAGGTAGGCCGTCAAGTCGACAGTGTCGTTGGGCCCAGCCGGTATTTCTACGGAGAAATCCCGGACCACAAGCGGGTAGAGAAAAGGTTGCAAACAGCTGACACAATCGAGCTCCAGAAGAATCGAGAGCGTACCGCTCACCAGAAGCGTATCTTTGTCGAACTGCGCGAAGAGTGAGTACGACAAGGTGTCGACGGGGCGAATAGCCGGGTCGTTGAGCTCGAGTATGTCGTCCTGCTCCTTACCTTCGAACGCTGCACCTTTCGCCGGGATTTGATTGACTTGAATTTTCATGGCGAATTCTCCCGAGCCAGGATCGCCTCCTAAGGCGCATGCCCTCGTAAGCGGTCCGGGCTATGGCAGTAGAATACTCCGGTTACGCCGGACGATTCTACTGCTTTTTTTACGTTGGCTTAGGTGAGGCTACTCCGGATCAGGGTCCGTGCTCCGTAAGAAGCAAAATATTTATAGTTATCGACGTAGAAAGAACGCTAGCTCCGTTAGGAGCGGTATATTGGATGTTATGGGCGGAGCTGTACCGGCGATTCTGACCTGCTACGGACATTGTTCTCTGGACCTGCTGTCATAGATACGCCCGTCAGATGTCGCTCCTCCGGAGCTAAATGCCTTTTCAGGCATCGGTAACTATAAAGATTTTGCTCCTACGAAGCACCTGCTCGACATCCAAAAACACGCAATTCCGTACAGAAAACAAGACAGAAGCAGAGGCTGAAGCCCCACCACGCCTCTCACGCTTTTCCAGACAATTTCTTGGCCAACGCTATTACCGCACAACGAGGGACAAACGCTTCGACATTGCCGCCGAGGCGAGCAATCTCTTTTACGATTCTTGAGCTCAGATAGGTGTATTCTTCTTTGGGCATCAAAAAGATGGTCTCAATATCTGGCTCCATCTTCCGGTTCATGAGTGCCATTTGGAACTCAAACTCAAAATCCGATACCGCTCTCAGGCCGCGTACGATCGCGTTGGCTCCGCAGACACGCGCAAAATTAACGAGCAAACCATTTAGCTTGGCCACCCGGACCTTGGCCAGGCCTTCGCAAGCCTCCTCCAAAATGGCGATCCGTTCCTCGACCGAAAAAAGGCAAGAGGCATGTTTCTGATCGTTTAAAGCCACCGCGACAATCAATTCATCGAACAACCGGCAGGCCCTATGGATTACGTCAAGATGCCCGTTGGTGATCGGGTCAAAACTTCCTGGATAAATGGCGAGGCGCATGGGGGTAAAGTTCGCAGTTCACAGTTGGCAGTTGGGCGTTGGAGCGGATGGGACCTATGGGACTAATGGGACTTATGCGACGAATCGTGTCGCTTAGCATTCTGGACGACGGGTCGGAAAACCGCAAACTGCTAACCTATTCCCACTCAATCGTGCTCGGAGGCTTGCTGGAGACGTCGTAACAAACCCGGTTCACTCCTTTGACCTCGTTGATGATCCTGCTGGAAATCTTAGCCAGGATCTCGTAAGGGATCCGCACCCAATCCGCGGTCATCCCGTCTTGGCTTTCCACGATTCGTAGCGCCACCGTGTTTTCGTAGGTTCGCTGGTCCCCCATAACTCCGACCGATTGCACCGGCAGCAGGACGGCGAATGACTGCCAGACCTTGTAATACCAGTCCGCAGCTTTCATCTCGCTCACCACGATTTCGTCCGCCTGCCGCAAAATTTGGAGCCGCTCTGGGGTGATTTCGCCGAGAATCCGCACCGCGAGACCCGGACCGGGGAAAGGCTGGCGAAAGACAATTTCTTTCGGAAGTTCCAATTCCAGTCCGACTTGGCGCACCTCGTCTTTGAAGAGTTGCCGGAGCGGTTCGAGCAACTCGAAGTCCATCTTTTCGGGAAGGCCGCCGACATTATGGTGGCTCTTAATCATCGCCGCCGGGTTCCCTCCGATCGCTATGCTTTCAATGACATCGGGGTAGAGTGTCCCTTGGGCCAGGTAACGATACCGATGGTCTTTGGAATCCAGCGCTCTCAACTCAAGAGCAGTTGATTCAAAAACCCGAATAAATTCTTCCCCAATAATCTTGCGTTTCTTTTCCGGGTCGGTGACGCCCGCCAGACGTTCCAGAAAGCGGTTGCTGGCATCGACGTATTGAAGCTTGATACGAAACGCCTCGCCGAAAACTTTCTGGACGGTTTCAGCTTCACGAGAGCGTAACAGACCGTTGTTTACGAAGATGCAGGTTAATTGATCGCCGATCGCCCGATGAATGAGGGCGGCAGTCACAGATGAATCCACTCCGCCCGACAGACCAAGCACGACTTTGTCCGGACCGACGCGCTCCCGAATTTCGCGGCAGCTCCTTTCGATGAACGATCCCATGGTCCAATCGGGCCGGCACTTGCAGATGTTATAGAGGAAGTTCTCCAGGATCTCTTTTCCTAACGGCGTGTGAGCCACTTCGGGATGAAACTGCACGCCGAAGAGGTTCCGATTCCGATCTTCAATCGCGGCAAAGGGACTGTTTTCGCTAGTGCCAACTGGTTGGAAGCCCGGCGGTAAAGATACGACCTTGTCGCCGTGGCTATTCCATACTGCAAATTCCAAGGGCAACCCGTCAAACAACGGGGACGGAGTGGTGACCTTTAAGGTCCCCGGTCCGAATTCGCGGCGATTTGAGAATTCGACTGAACCATTAAGCTGCAGCGCCATCAGATGCACTCCGTAACAGATCCCGAGCACCGGGATCCCGAGCGAAAATATGGCTGGGTCCGGCAGAGGTGCGCCGGGGGCAAACACGCTGGCTGGTCCTCCGGAGAGGACGATCCCTTTGGGCTGAAGTTTTCGGATCTGTTCAGGCGAAAGATTGAACGGTACAATCTCGGAGTAAACGCGGCTTTCACGGATGCGCCGTGCGATCACCTGCGTGTATTGGGATCCGAAATCCAGGATGACGATTGTAGAGTGAGTCGTGGTATCGACTAGGCTCATCGGTAGAAGAGCGGAGTATGCCACGAAATCGCCGAACCGCAAAGAGGCGAGACGTGGAGCGCTGCCTCGCTTGCGAGGCCGATGCGGCGGGCACCGCCGTGCGATGCAACTCGCTTCCGAGAGCGCGGTAACCTCGGCTCACCATATTTTGCTCCACTCGCTGGGTCGCAATTTTCGCCCTTCGCACGGCTTAGGCACGAAGCCCGCCGCATCGGCCTCGCAAGCGAGGCAGCGCTCCACAATGAAGCTGTTTCGCCCTTTCGTCTGCACCTTCCAGCCGTTAATCTAAGGTTCCGTGCGCAAGAGAACCACTACAACCATCATCCCCGCATCACTCCTGGTTGAGGCCTATCGCAATGGGATCTTTCCCATGGCGCTTGAAGGCGGAGAGATTGCATGGTTCTCACCCGACCCAAGAGGGATCATTCCGCTTGATACTTTTCATGTTCCTCATGGTCTCCGTCGGATCGCAAAAAAAGGGGTTTTTGAAGTAAAGGTCGACACCGCCTTTGAAGAGGTCGTGCGGGCCTGTGCGGAGCGCGCCGAAACCTGGATCAGCGAGCAGATTATTCAGAGCTATTTGAATTTGTACGGTCTCGGGTTTGCCCATTCGGTCGAAGCTTGGAAGGATCAACAGCTGGCCGGCGGTCTCTACGGGGTGAGCATCCAGGGGGCTTTTTTTGGCGAATCAATGTTTCATCGAGAAACTGACGCCTCGAAAATTGCGCTGATGGCGTTGGTCGATCGACTAACAAGCCGCGGTTTTAAGCTGTTGGATACACAATACATCACGCCTCATCTGCGCACTTTCGGCGCGATAGAAATCTCGAAGCGACAATATCTTCGGATGCTGCATCAAGCCTTATCCCTAGACTGTCGGTTCGAGTGAGGAGTTGGCGGTTGGCAGTTAGCGGTTAGCGGTTAGCGGTTAGCGGTTGGCGGTCGGTTCGCTGATGGCGCGCCGAAGGCGCAAACTCAATGGAGCCTAGGGCAACGCCCTAGGAATACGATTCCAAAACGAGATATAGCGCTGAAAGCGCGTGACAATAACTCAAATTTATGATGTTATGTCGTTGTGCCGCAGTCTCTCGCGAATGTTCTGATCCATTTGATTTTCTCTACCAAGGATAGAGAACCATTCCTCGTGCAGGAGGATTTACGGCGCAGAACGCATGCTTATTTGGCAGAGGTTCTTCGGAATCTCGAATGTCCCACGCTTATCGTTGGCGGCGTGACTGACCACGTACATGCGTTCTTTCGATTCTCGAGAACACAATCAATCGCCAGCGTCCTTGAACATCTGAAGAAATCTTCGTCGAAGTGGATAAAGACTCAAGGAATAGCGGGTTTTGGTTGGCAACGCGGCTACGGCGCATTTTCAGTGAGCGAATCGAATGCCGCCGCCATTGTGGCATATATTGAGAACCAGGAGGAACATCATCGCAAGATGACATTCGAAGACGAGTTTCGGTTGATCTTGAAGCGCCATCGGGTCCAGTTTGATGAACGATATGTTTGGGATTGATTAGGATCATGGAGGAACAGTTGATAACGCGCTTTCAGCGCTCGGCTTTACTGGGATATTTTCCTAGGGCGTTGCCCTAGGCTTCATTGATTTTGCACCTTCGGCGCGCCGAACATTATTGAGGCTAACCGCCAACCGTGAACCCGATTGTTTCCATCCAAGATCTAACCGTTCATCGCGGCAAAACGAAGATCCTCCAAAATGTTAATTGGGAGATCAAACCGCGAGAGAACTGGGTGCTTCTGGGAGCTAACGGTTCTGGGAAGACAACTTTGCTCAGTTGTATCACCGGTTACGTCACACCCTCAAGTGGCCGTATCCGCGTTCTTTCTCAGGAATACGGGAAGACGGACTGGCGTGAGCTAAGAAAGCAAGTCGGGTTGGTCAGTTCCAGCGTCAGACAAATGATCTCGGACGAACAACTAGGCCTCGATATCGTCGCTAGCGGTGAGCAGGCCGTGATCAATAGTTGGAAACCCCCACGCGGATTGGAGCGTAAGCGCGCTTTTCGCCTTCTGGAACAGGTGGAATGCCAAAAACTTGCTGACCGGCCTTGGGCCTATTTTTCGCAAGGTGAGCGGCAGCGAGTCCTGATTGGGCGCGCCTTAATGGCCAATCACAAGATCTTGATCCTGGACGAGCCTTGCGCCGGTTTGGATCCCGTGGCTCGGGAACGGTTTCTGGAGTTCTTGCAACGGCTCTCAACCCAGTCCACGGACTACAGCCCAAACCTGCTGTTGGTGACGCATCATGTGGAAGAGATTTTGCCCTGCTTCTCGCGTGCGCTCCTCCTAAAAGGAGGGAAGGTCTTGGTTGAAGGTCCGGTCCGGAAAGTTGTTTCGGCCAAGAACCTGTCAGAAGCCTTTGGTGCCGAGCTTTCCATCCGGTTCAGCCGTGGCCGGTTCCAATCGCGTTTGCGACCGGTGTGAGGCGCGGTAGGGAGGAGCTCATCCCTACCGTTTTGGTATGAAACTAGCTTGTAAAACATTGAAGTGCGATTAAAGTGCCGGGTCTCACCGGCTTCGGTTTCGTCGCGAAAAGGAGTGCTTCTGGAAGAGCGAAACTCGAATAGGAGATGAGAACGACCATGGAGGGTCGCTCCTTTCCAATCAACTTGCACGATTCGCCTCGTAAAATGCAAGATTCTTGCTCCCGTTTTCCCTGGCTTCAATCAGCAATTACTTATCGTGAATCATTTTTTAGGCGATCTTATTTCTCCCCCACAATGATTCCCCGGCTGGCACATGGCGCGTCCGTTTTTGGCTTTCCTGAGGCCGAACCGGAAACGGTTACCGGTTTCCAGTTGGCAGTTTGCCAATACGTTGCATTAGTCCCTTGAGTCCCACAGGTCCCATTCAAGTCATGCCGATGGCGTACCAACCCCTAGCCCCTCCCAACCGCCAATCGTGAATTTGAGCGTCTATCTCATCCGCCATGGCGAGACCGAATGGGCAAGGAGTGGCCGGCATACCGGCCTAACCGATATTCCTCTGACAGACGCTGGGCGCGAGCAGGCTGGATTCCTTTTACCGATTTTCGACGACGTAAAATTTACGCGCATCCTGAGCAGCCCGCTCCAACGCGCATTGGAGACGGCAAAACTCGCCGGACTTGGTTCCCGGGTGGAACTGGACAAGGAACTGTTGGAATGGGCGTACGGCGATTACGAAGGGCTTACCACACGGCAGATTCGGGACCGCGTACCGGATTGGACTGTGTGGACACACCCTTGTCCCAATGGAGAAACGATCGACCAGATATCACTCCGGGCCCACCGGGTTGTGGCAAAACTTCGCTCGATCGAAGGCAATGTGGCGATCTTTTCCCACGGCCATTTCCTGAGGGTTTTGGTATGTCGTTGGATCGGCCTTTCCGCAAATCATGGCAGTCACTATCTGCTTGGTACGAGCACGCTCTCGATCTTGGGGTATGAGAGCGAGGTTCCGGTGATTAAGACCTGGAACGGCCCCTTAATCACCGCGGCTTGTGCCGTTCCGTGGAGAAGACCCAGTTTTCCGTAGTAGAATATAGCTGGCGTAGCCGGACTTTTCTGCCACAGCCTGCGCGGCGGCGAATGCAATAGCGCATTCGCCGCCGCGCAGGCTACACGATCCGATCAACGGCAATAATTCCGGGAATCAACTGAAAGTGGGGATCGAGCGTCAAAATCACTGCACCGATTCTTCTGGCGCTTTCTGCGATTAACGCATCAATGGCTGGCACCACCGCGCCTTGACGGTCCAATTGCCACAATAGCGCTTCTGTGGACTCCCATAGCCGGTTGTCGGTCGGAACATAAACCATCGTTGACCAAACCTGGTACATAAGCCTTCTAGCTGCGGGCTCTCGTATCCCACGGCCGACCTCAGACCGAATCGCCCCACAAGTGGCTAGTGGTCGATTCGACGCGATTGTATGTAGCTCCCGCATGAGAGGTTTCCGTTGCCGGAGCCGGTCGATATAATAGCTGCTATCGACGAGAACGGGTCTTGCCGGCATAGGTAGCTCCAGTTTCGGCGACCCTCATGGCCACGATGTCGTAGTTGGGATCCAGGGCAGCGCCCCATTGCTCTGGTGAAAGCTTTTGAGCATCGTCCAGCGCGGCAAGCAGAGAGCCTCTTTGCACGAAGTCACGCAGCGCCAGATCGATCGCGGTGGTTTTGCTACTGGTACCCGCAATCTCTTGGGCTTTGCGTAGCAACGCCGGATCGATATTTAGCGTGATCTTCATACATCCAAAGTATGTATTGACTGCCATACATTAGCAATCTGATTTCGGGAAAACTAGCTCGGGCTACTAAGCAGTTGATTGTCCCACAATCAGCTGCGCCAATTGACAAGTGCGCAGACCAGACCAGACTCGGTCTAGTGAAGACCGTAAACGTTCAGCACGCTAAAACGCAGCTCTCCCGTTTGCTCGAAGAGGCGGCGGCAGGCGAGACTATCATTATCGGTAAAGCCGGTAAACCGATGGCCATGCTCGTCGCCTGGCGGCCAGAATTGAAAAAACGGCAACTCGGGGGTTGGCGGAACCAGGTCTGGATCGCGGATGACTTCGATGTGCCGTCGCCCGAAATTGAGAGCCTTTTTTTGGGGCAAAAGCCGCGACGACAACGCTCCCGGAAACCGAGAAGGAAATGATTTTATCCTTGGATACTCACGTTCTCCTGTGCGCTCTTTCTGCTCCAGAGCAACTTTCTAAGCCTGCCCGTGATGCAATCGAGGATCCCGCGAATATCGTGTTCGTCAGCGCGGCAGTGGCTTGGGAAATCGAGATAAAGGCCGCGCTAGGAAAGCTTCGTGCGCCGTCTGATCTTGTTAATCAGCTTGCGGCTGCTAATTTTCAGGAATTGCCGATTACCGTTGAGCATACGCTGGCACTTAAGCAATTGCCCAATTTACATCGAGATCCCTTCGATCGAATTATGCTGGCCCAGGCTAAAGCCGCCGGTTTGACCTTTGTAACTGCGGATCCTGAAGTCTTGCAATATCCCGGATCGTTTCTGCGGGGGAGATAACGCTCCGCACTGCCATGGAATACCTGATAAGCACAGATCCGACCAAGCTTGACTTGGATCTCATCCACCAATTCCTCTCTGAGCACAGCTATTGGGCGCGCGGCATTCCCCGGGAAGTCGTAGTGCGTTCGATCGCGAATTCGCTCTGTTTCGGGGTGTACGCTTCAGGCAAAACCAATCCGGATTCGGATTGGCGCCAAGTCGGCTTTGCCAGGGTGGCAACGGATCGCGCTACTTTTGCCTACCTGGCTGACGTCTTTATCCTGCCCGAACATCGCGGTCGAGGACTCTCCAAGCGCTTGATGGAGGAGATAGTGGCTCATCCGGACCTGCAAGGCTTACGCCGTTGGATGCTTGCCACCGCAGATGCCCATGGGCTCTATCGGGCTTATGGCTTTACGGAGCTGTCTCAACCCGATAGCTTTATGCAGCGTCACAACCCGGATGTCTACAAAAGCAATGGCCCCAGTGAGTGGCCGCAGCAAAAGGATCCGGCATAGCCGACGCGTTTTGCTGCCATAGCCTGCATCGCTCAAAAATGCCTGATGCATTTTTGAGCGATGCAAACCTAGAAGGGGATATCGTCCGGCTCGGTATCGAGGTCCGGGTCGCGTGGGGGATTTGGTCTCGGCGCCGGCGCGGGAGCTGAACGGCGTGGCGCAGTGGAAGCACCTGTCCCGCTGGGCTCTCCTTCACCTCTAGACCCAAGCATCTGCAGGTTCTCGCCTACCACCCGCAATCGAGACCGTTTCTGACCGGTCTGCTTATCATCCCAAGAATCTAGTTGCAGCCGTCCCTCGATGAACACTGAACGGCCTTTTTTTAAGTACTGTTCGGCAATCTCAGCTAGCCGGCTCCAGAGAGTGACATCGACGAAAGTGACTTCTTCGCGTTTTTCACCATCCTCGCCGCTAAATACGCGATTCACCGCTATGCCGATCTCAGCGACCGCTGTCCCTTTCGGTGTATACCGGATCTCTGGGTCCCGGGTCAGGTTACCGATCAATAGAACGCGGTTCAGATTCGCCATAAGAGTAATCCTATTCTTTACGTGCCGGTGTCGAGTTCTTCACCGGCAATTGCTGATAATGCTGCAAAAAGACCAAGGGATCGAGCTTGAATTTTCCCCGAAGCTTAGCAATCAGGCTCGGGTCTGCTTCAAAGACGAAGTTAACATAGTAGGCTGACTCCACGTTGCGCGGCGCATAAGCGAGCTGCCGTTTATCCATCTTTTGGACCTGCTCGACGGTTGCCCCTTCTTTGGTGAACTCG
>JAFAIO010000112.1 GCA_019236675.1 Verrucomicrobiota bacterium | reverse complement strand
CTTGAAACCGTACGTGATATCAGGATTGCGACGGTCTTCGCAAAAATAGTCGCACAAAAATTGGGGAGATGCAGGCACCTCGCTTGCGAGGCCGACCTTGGGATGGAGTGTCTTTTGCCCCTTCCTCCTTCGTCATCCTGAACTACGGCGGACAAGTCGGGGCAGAAGACCACTGTGCTCGCCTTGGCGCTCCCGCGCCTGAACTAATACCTTCGTATAATCGATTCCCCATCACGTTTCAGTAGACTTGGCTGCAGGAATGCAAAGGCTCGTTCACTATAGAGACTCGCTCCGGGAATAAAAAGACGAGCCCTAGAATCCAAAAAGTAAGGAACGAATGATAAAAATCGAAAGTTCAATGCAAAGAGAGGCAACTAGATCGGCAGGCCTGCTCGATGCGGCGGTTGGGCTGGCAATCGTGCGCGTGACGATCGGCGCGATGTTTGTGTGGGTCTTTTTCGAAAATTTGGGAAAAGGCACTTACTCAGTCGCAGGTTACGCAGGAGTGATTAATTACTACATCAAGTCGAGTCATTCGCCGGCTGTCTGGAAGACGGTCATGGAGATAATGGCAAGCAACGCGGCGATCGCTGCTCCGCTTCAGGCTATAACGGAGATTTCTCTCGGCGTCCTGCTCATCATCGGTCTGTTTACCCGTCCGGCCGCATTCGTCGCTTTTCTATTTCTCGGCAGCCTTTGGATTTCTGAGTTTGGTACGTCCTGGATATGGGAACTGCTGGTCTCTGTGCTCGCCTGCCTTGGCCTCGCTCTCGGAGGCGCAGGCCGGAGATGGGGAATTGACGCCTGGCTCGCACAACGCTGGCCGTCCTCGTTGTTGTGGTGACGGAGTGCACTTATATACTGAGTGCACTAACCAATCCACATGCGCGTGTCGGTCATCATTCCTACTCACAATGAAGCGCAAGCGATCGGCCGGGTTCTAGCAGATATTCCGTCCGATCTCATCACAGAGGTCGTCGTAGTCGACAGCAATTCGAGTGACGGAACGCCCGAAATTGCGGCAAGCATGGGGGCCCAGGTCATTCAGGAGCCTCGCCGCGGGTATGGCCAGGCATGCCTTACGGGTCTGGCGGCGGCGGATGCTCCCGATATAGTCGTTTTCCTCGATGGCGACTACAGTGACCGCCCCGCTGAGCTGCCGATTCTTCTCCAGCCGATCATCCAAGGAGATGCGGATATCGCGCTCGGTTCCCGCCTCGGGCAGCAACGTATTCGGGCAGCGTTACCCTGGCATCAAGCATTCGGAAACCGCTTCGCAGCCGGTTTGATCCGGCTTCTGTACGGATTAAGAATCACCGATCTCGGCCCCTTCCGCGCCGGGCGCGCCGACGTGCTGCGCACACTCGCTCTCGAAGAAACCACTTACGGCTGGGCGGTCGAGATGATTGTGAAAGGCGCCGTGAATGGATTTCGTGTGGTTGAAGTACCTGTGAGCTACTACCCACGCATCGGAAAATCGAAGATTGGCGGTACGCTGAAGGGCACGATCGGTGCCGCCTGGTTCATTCTCAGCCTAACCGTGCGCTATTATTTTCGGCATCGGAAGATGCGAAATCCCGCGATTAGTGTGAGTGAGTCTTGATCCTCTATGGAATTTGCATGCCGGACCAAGGGGCCTCCGCCGAAAGGCGATTGCGTGCTGGTAATCATGGCGAAAGCACCGCGGCCGGGCACGGTCAAAACCCGCTTGATTCCGAGCCTCCCTCTCCAGGCTGTTACCGAATTCTATCGCTGTGTTCTTCAAGACACCCTGTCATTGGCGCGGTCATTGATCGATGTGCAGATTGCCATCATGTGCCCGAAATCCGATGTCGACGAATTAGCTCTCTTCGCCGGTGACGGAGTGTGCATAGTCGCGCAGAAGGGTGAAGGCCTTGCGGCCGGTCTTACCTCGGTATTTGCGCACTTCTCAGAAGATCATCAACGCCGTATTATTGCTTTCAACAGCGATAGCCCGCATCTGCCGCGCTCGGTGCTGGAGGCAGCATTCGAAACTCTCGGGTTGCATGACATCGTTGTCGGACCAACCGACGACGGAGGCTACTATCTGGTTGGAGCGAATGCAGCCCATCCAACGCTTTTCACGGGCGGCGCCATGGGCACCAGCAGCGCGCTGGAGAGACTCTTGTCACAGGCGCGAGTTCTTGAGCTCTCCGTCGGCTGCACAGATCCTTTTTACGACATCGATGTAGCGGGCGACCTGATCCGGCTTGCTAGGGAATTGCAGCTGGCTCCAGACCAGGCGCCTCGAACCGCTGGCTGGCTCAAAGAGTGGGGGGACGCTGTGGCCCGGTTGCAGAGGGGGGAGTGACGGCGGAAAGGTGATTGGTGATTAGTGATTGGTGATTGGGTGATTGCGGCGAGGTAATTTGTCATTCCGATGAAGCTCAGTGCATCGCACAGGATTTACGGGCTGGGCGCAATCTTGTTCGTGTCGCTCGTCGTCTGTGCGCTCAGTTTCGACCGGACGGGCAGTCCGTCCTTCCTGGTTCCGCTTTCCGTAGCGGGCATTGCCTATCTCCTTGCGATTCGCGAGTTCTTCTCGACGCCGCGGTTCCCGCGACATGTTGTTGTCTTTGGGCTTGTGCTGGCAGCGCTGTGGCATGTGCAATTCCTGCGGATGCCACCTGGCCCAGACGACGACATTCACCGTTATGTTTGGGACGGTCGTGTGCAGCGGCTCGGCTATAACCCTTACTTAATTGTCCCCAGCGATCCCGCGTTTAGTGGATTGCATACACGAGAGACTCGCACGCTCAACCATCCGGATGTACCGACGCCATATCCCGCTGGAGCTGAGCTTTTCTTTCGCGCGGTAACCGCGATTCATGAATCCACCTTTGCTCTAAAAGTGGCCTTCCTGCTTTGCGATTTCGCAATTGTACTCCTGTCGCTCGACCTCTTGCGTTGCCGCGGGCAAGGAATGCATTGGGTTTTGGCTTATGCCTGGAACCCACTGCTGGCGACGGAGGTAGCCGGCAGCGGCCACATCGATATTGTCGGCGCTCTGCTTCTATTGGTCTCGCTTTACGCATTGGGCCGACACTGGCGGGCGGTTGCGGCCGTGGCATTTGGGCTCGCCGTTTCAGTGAAATTACTGCCGATCGTATTACTCCCGCTTTACTGGAAACGGGTTCGTATTCGGGACGCCATCCTGGCGATAGTTGTAGTCGGACTCTTATACGTCCCATTTCTAAAGGGCGAGTGGACCCCGATCGGCTCGCTCGCTACTTATGTGCAGAGTTTCCGATTTAATGATCCGGTGTTTGCAATCCTCGAACGAGTGGCGGCGCCGCAGCTTGTAATTGCGCTAGCTGTACTCGTCGGTCTTGTCATCGCCATCAGAATGAGGAACGGATCTGGGCCAGTGTCTTCGGACGCGTTTGCTTGGCCAATGGCGGGCTCACTTCTTTGCGCACCGGTCGTCTATCCCTGGTACCTGCTGTGGATGCTGCCGTTTGTTCGGTCGCTCTCTACACTGCCTATCATCGTCTGGACGGTGAGCATTATCCCCACGTACGTCGTCTGGTACTTACGTGCGCTTGGGAGCCCCTGGTTGCTTCCTGGCTGGGTCACACTGTTGGAATATGCATGCGTGGCGGCGGCTGGTCCAATTATCCTATGGTGCCGCTTTGCAAGGCCAACGGTTCCGCGCTGCTCAACGGACGGACTGGTGCGAGGAGGAGAGAAGGACTTCGAACTACCACCTCAAAAGCTCCAACCTAAACCTTAAAACCTGCAACTTATAACCTTTAACCTTGAACTTGTTCCAACCAATACCTTGGTCTAATAGCGTTGCCTCGACAATTTGAGGTAATTATCCAAGCGCAGCCGACTAACACGGATGTGTGCTACTGACAGTAATCAGAAAAACGAATCGTTATGAAACTAAAAAAAACTGGAGTACGTCTCTTGGCTTTCACCGCGCTGGCAGTAGCCTTTGCGGCAACCGCTAGGGCGGGGGAGATCCCGCCGGCTGCCGAAGAGATGGCCAAGACCTACGGCCTCGACTCGTGGGGGCAAATTGAGGGGATCCGCTACACCTGGAACGCAGAAGTTCCGGGGGCGGTTAAGCCGTTCGATGGTGGGGCTGGCACTATCCTGATTTCCCACACCTGGGAATGGGACCCGAAGACCGGCACAATCTCTTACGAAGGGAAAGATAACACCGGTCAACCGTTGAAGGTTACCTACCAGCGCTCACAGCTCAGCAGCCAAAGCGACGTCGTAAAGAACTTCGTGGATGCGGCTTTCTTTAATGATCAATATTGGTTGTTGATCCCACTGCACGCTGTTTGGGACACCAGCGCTAAAGTTACCGATGAGGGCCAGCAGAAACCGGCGCTCGAGGATAGTCCCGCGGATTTGGTCGCAGTGAAATATTCGGGGAACGATGGGTACACGCCTGGTGATACCTGGGACCTCTACGCCGATGCGAACCATCGAATTGAGGAAATGGATTATCACCGGGGTGGACCTAAAAAACCGAGCCTCGTGGTCGTGAGTTGGACAGGGTACAAGAAGGCTGGGCCTCTGCTTGTCTCAACGGAGCACCGCGGAACGGCGGATGGCGCACCCCTACACCTGTTCTTTACGAATGTATCCGTGAAGGTGACCGGATCGGACAACTGGGTTAACGCGGAATAGGCAAAGGATTGGCATGTTTGTCCCGAAGGGACTCAAGGACTCAGCCCGACTACGCAAAGCCTACGTCGCGGCCAGGTTTTCGGCTCGGCAAGACTGATGGCAAGGGCGCGCCAAAGCGTAGCGACGGCGGCCTGGGGTTAAAACCTGGTTTTAACCCCAGGTTATGAGTCGAAGGAGGGCCGCCCTGAAGGGGCGGTAGGGAGGG
>JAFAIO010000009.1 GCA_019236675.1 Verrucomicrobiota bacterium | reverse complement strand
TACGCCTTGGCCAGCCGCGAGTACGCCTCAACGATCGGGTTATTGGTTACTTGCATACGTCTTACGCTACCGAAGATTTCTTAACGCGATTCGGGACAAGCCTTCCACCGTCGTAAATTCGCTGGGATCAACATCGGTGAGATCAATGTTATATCCCCTCTGTCCTTCCATAAACACGATCAGTTCGACAAAAGCGAGTGAATCCAACAGCCCACTTTCCATCAGATTCGTGTGCCTAGTGAGCTCCACATGGCCGTTACCATTTATCTGTGCGTTTTTTCTCACCCACTCGGTAATGAGATCATCGAGTTCAATCTCTAGTTGCGGCTTCATTTTCTTTTCTAGCAGTTTTATATCACTAAATCGATGTCAGCTGAATCTTGCTTGTGGCGGGGGTCGCGATCAGCGTTGACCCCTTTAGGGCGGTAGGATCAGGCAGGCGTTGGAACACGCGAGGATTCGCTTCCTGGCGGTCGGACCGCAAAATAAAGTCACACCATCATTTTTCCACGCCCGTGAGCATGGATACCAGCCTGTGTCGATCAATCTTACCGTTCGCATTTAGCGGCATCTCATCGCACAGATAAATCTTTTTTGGAACCATATAACTTGGCAGAATGTTGCTACAATAATCGAGCACCCGACCGACATCTAAAGCGGCAACTCCAGCAACAAAAGCGACGACTCCGTCCGCGCTGCCGTTCTCGACGGGCCAGGCGATGGACACAACCTGTTCGGTGTCGCACATGCTTCGCAGCACCGCCTCTATTTCTTGCAATTCCACGCGATAGCCTCGAATTTTGACTTGATGGTCCACCCTTCCCAGATAATGCAAGCAACCGTTTGCATCTTGTCGGACCCAATCTCCAGTTCGATACCAGGGTCTTTCTCCAGCAGCAGGTAGGCGGACAAACTGCTCCTGAGTTTTCTCAGGTTCATTCCAGTAGCCTGTCGTTACTTGCGAGCCAAACAGGGAGAACAAGCACGCGCCTCGCTCCCAACACACGAACATATCGTGAACGCTCAGATCAAATGTGAGATCAAATTCCTGGGAAAACCGGTCTGTTTCGTTCATATCGTACCGATCGCGAATATACTGAAGGTATGAGCGCACATTCGATTGCACGATCGGAACGCCCTTTGGTTGACCAGTGCTGCCCGAGGTAAATAGTAGGTAAGCGATCGCACTGGGGCTAACCTCTGGCCGGAAAGAAAAGCCCTCATTGTCGGCCATCTCTTTTGAAGTAACGAAGCGGTGCCGCGGAAAGTCTGATGCTAAACTACTTGCATCGACAAGATCCGGTAGTATCACGGTCAAAGGTCGGTTAACTTCTATCAATAGCTTTGGCAGGTGCTGCAAACCCTCTGTTCCTGCAATGAGCATTCCACACCCCGAGAGAGCCAGCATCCTTCGTGTACGCTCGATCGGAAATTTGAGATTCAATGGGACATATCCTTTTCCTGCGCCGAGTATGCCCAATATACTCGCATAAGCCGTTTTGCTTCGATGCGCCAAAAGCGCCACTAAAGGTAACCCGTCGTGCTCCTGTTGTAGGATGGTGGACGCAATCTTATCTGCCAGGCGGTGCAGCGCGAGATAGCTTAGAGGTTCGCCGTCCACCACCAGGGCTTCCCGTGAAGGGAAACGATTAACGGATTCAAGAAATCCGTCGTCGAGGCTCCTGAACGCGCTGGGCTGTGTCATCGACTCGCTCCCTTCTCTGGTTGCATTTGGGAAGCTCGAGCGAAGACAATACTGACATGATGCAATTCCTCTTCGCTGGGCGGCACATCCAGTATGAAGGTCATGTATCCAACGGTCATATATCGCGCCAATTCCTCGGCGACGTGATCGTAACTTCCCACCAAATAGGGACAGAAAGTTTTGTAGTTCTCAAAGGGCCTCAGCCAATAGGGACTTCGGTCCGTTTTGGTGTGTTTCGCGGTCTCGGACAACTGGCGATGCCAAATTGAATCAGAAACTTTCATAGCCAGTTGGTGGGTGACTTGGCCTTTCCGATCTTCGGGAAATCGCTGCTCGGCGATCTCCCAGGCTTCAGCCTCCTCCCCGCGCGCGATGACCCCCACCCGGATACCGGAATCGACGCCGTCGAGCGACGCATCGGCTTCACATTCTTTGGCAGGTTTCGGATACGTAACCGCCGTCGCTTTAAGAGCCTTGGCTGCCGCGAGCCCTGCTTCAGATGATCCGGAAATGAAGATGCCAGGAAAGAGTTCTGGTAACAGCGGTGGCGTCATTTTCAGTTTGTCTACTTTGTAGAATTCACCCTCAAAGGTCACTGCTGCGGGACCAGCTAGCAGTTCCTTTATGATCGTCGTATACTCGATGAGGCGAGCATATCTCTTATCATGCGGAGTGGTGTCGTTGAAGGTAGACAGGTCGTTTTTAAAGCCACCAGCCACCATGTTCAGATAGATGCGCCGGCCGTATAGGTAGCCGAAGGAGGCGACTAGCTTGGCTACGGAATACGGATGCATATAAACCGGCTGCACGGCAACGAGCGGGCATAGCTTCTCTGTGTTTTGGATGATGATCTGCGATACCAGCCAGGCGTCCACCAGCGAGTTATCCGTATAAACAAGAATACCTTTGCAGCCGCACTGCTCGCTCCAGCGGGCTATATCGCTCACCCTGCGCACATACGAGTCTGTTTGAACCCCACTCGACTGTAGGCAGGTACCAAAGAGTTTGAGCGATTTTTTAGGACTGTTATTGTTCATGGAGTTTCTCCTATCGGGTTTGAATTCGATTGCGCCCCAGAGTGCGCTCTCCTCTTCAGCCCGACTTCGCCGATCGGCGAAGTCGGGCTCGCTAAACCCAAATCCGAGGCTCGCTGCAGGATGGTAGGTCCTGCATCGAGATTTCGGAAGTTGGGCTAAAGATTAAGCGGACCGGCACCATCCGCCCGAGTCACATGGATCTGCGCCATCGTCGTTGGGAGAGGATCAAGTAATTTGGCCAGCTCTCGTGATGCCGCGAAACGGAAATTTGAAGGGCCCGGTTGAAATCCCGCGCTTCGCAGAGCTGCGCACCAAGCGGCGTGCGACTGGTTGGACACGATCAGATCCACCCCCCGAGCTTCCAGTACCTGGGTTGCTGCTCGGACCACCGCAAAAGCCTGTTCCGGTGATGCAAGACAATCAACAATCGACCCCACTCGCAGATTTCCGAAATGTTTGTTATCGCGCATCTGCGTATCCAGAAGCACAGCCCAGCCAATAACAGCGCTCGCGCGGACGACTTTGTAACACAAGAACCGCTCGCTGCTCGGGGGGTATAAGATGTTCAACGTTTCCCTGTCGCGGACGCCGATCATTGCGTAAGACCCTTTGCATGCGTCCCACAAGTCGTCAGCCCAGCCGGAAAAACCCCGGACAACCTCAGCCTGTTCGTCGAGAGGACCACCGGCTTCGCGGCCACTCTGTAAAATCTTCAGCGCCAGCCCCCCAATTCCTGTTCCAGCCGCCAAGTTGGCTATCAGCTGTCGGGCTTTGGTCTGTCGCAACACGCGGATTTCTGCCAAGAAACGTCCTGGGCGGTTCACCTTAAAGTAGAGCGGCACTCGGCATAGACTCCAACCGAGGATTGTCAACAGCCGAGCCAGCTGATCGGTCATGTTCAACCCATAGAGTAGCGGCTGAGCTTTCAATCCGGTCTCCAACATCCGCGACGCGACCCAAGAGTATTTATTGTTCACCACCCCTTCGGATATTGGCCAATGCCAAAAACCGATCGAGCGGGTCACGCCGTGAAACGAGAAATCCTGATGCTTGAAAATGTAACAGCCGCGGATGGTATCCTTCTCAGATAACGCAAAGTACTCCTCATAGAGCCGCCGGTGAGCCACCTTGGGAAGCCACGTGGAAATATGACACTCCGGGAAACGAAACTGCGGCGGTGCACCGCCGTCATCCAAGCGAGAGTTAAAATCTCTGATGGCCCGGACGAGATCTTCTGTGATAGGCCTGACTACGATCCGGCTCATAGCGTACCTCGGCCTGTCGCTACTCGTAGACTCTGCATCTGAAGATAGGTTAAATTCACACTGTGCAGCTCAAGGCCTTGCAGGTCGTTCATCCGAGCTCGTCGTTTGCACAGTTTGCGATACGTGTCCGGCGTTATAAGCCATCGCCACGGGTGCAGGTTCTCGGACGGGCAGTCCGATTGATGGCGGCGAAGCCTCCACCAACCGAGCGTCTGCATCAGAACGGAGCGCAGAAAGCAATTCGCGAAGGCCGCTATCCAGTGTGCCTGTTGGACGGAAGCCGGCATTTCGCAATCGCGCAACACTGGCACGCGAGTGGTGCACGTCTCCTGGGCGTTCGGACTCGAACTGAATTGAGGAACGCGAACCGGTAAGAGAAAGGATGCGCTGAGCGAGTTCCAGGATCGTCACCTCGTCGCCATAGCCGGCGTTGAACACCCCCTCCAGGCCTGGGGTAAGAGCGGCGTACTCCAGCGCAGCAACGATATCCCTGACGTAAATAAAATCCCGTGTCTGACTGCCGTCGCCAAAGATAACCAAAGGTTTTCCCCCGAGCGCTCGCTGAAAAAACACCGCTACAGCTGCGCCATAAGGTCCCGCTGGATCTTGACGAGGTCCGAACACATTGAAAAATCGTAGCGCCACGGTCTTAAGGCGGCCGGCTTCAGTGAAATGCCGGCAATAGAATTCGCCATCCAGCTTGGTAACACCGTACGGGCTGCGTGGCTCGGGGCACATATCCTCACGCTTCGGCACAACGGCACTATCCCCATAAACGGCAGCTGAGCTACTGAAACAGAGTTTACGAACGCCTGCGGTTGCTGCGGCCTCCAGAACGTTCAGAAGGCCGGTCACGTTCAGCTCTACACAGGTGTGGGGGTCCAGTATGGATTGTGGCGCGCTGACGAAGGCGGCGAGATGATAGACGTAATCGACGCCTTGCATCACCCTGCTTAGCATCACACGGTCGAGGATAGAGCCATGTACAAATTCGATGTCAAGTCCGGCGAGATTGTCGCGGTGTCCGGTACGAAGATCATCCAACACTCGCACAGCGGCGTGCCGATGAAAATGTGCCGCAAGATGGCTGCCGATAAACCCGGCGCCTCCAGTGATCAGGATTCTCATCATCAGGTGATCCAGGGTTCGTTTGGTTCCGTCGCTTAATTCTAGTTTCAAGCATTCACCGGTTGCTCTGATTGAGCTAACTGCACACCGGTTATGATTCGCACATTGCGCAATCGTGGTATCAGCCAATCCGAACCCGCGGGCGGAATCGAGCGATAGGCGATTTTCTCCTGAAGCAGGCGCGGCGATCTTTTGAATAGCTCAGGTGTTGCTACAATGAGGCTCAGTCCAGGAGGACCAACATCGGTCGGCGGATAAAGCAGCACAGATTGGCTTGGCTTTTGAGCCACCGCAGCTTTTAGTCAATCGAGTGAACTTTTGGCCGGCGCGCAACTACTTCCACTTCTGCTCCGAGCTCGTGCAGCAATGCCGCTGTTTCCAATGCGCTCTGGCCAGCGCCGATTAGCACCATTCGCTAGCCGGCGAATCGTTTCAAGTTGCGGTGTTCGGAAGTGTGGGATACAAGCGTCGAAGGCAGCTCGCTAAACTGCAGCGGGCGAGCCGCAGATAGGCTAATGCCGGTCGCGACGATTACTCGCCGTACTTGCATCGAATCACCATCATGCATACGGTCCCGCGCCGATGATTGCCACTTGATGGGAAAGAGTAGGTTTCATGCTTTTAGGGATAGTCTCTGAAGTTTTTGTTCGGCGTTGGACCAAACTATTTCTGGCGCTTTGCGGTTGGTTATTAGCAAACTGTCATATCGGGATGCCGCGACATCTGGCTCGATGTTGAACCACGCCGGGTTGGGTGCTTGGCCACTTGCCCACGCGACTAATGCCGCTGGAAGATTCGCTCCGGCAATGTGGGAAAAAGGATAACCGCCGCCGATTCGAGGATTCATATCAATCACGTAACACCCGTGTTTGGTGGTAAACGCATCACAGTCTAGAAGCCCAATGTGACCCAGCTTCTCCCCAATTCTTTGGCCGATCATCTCCAGCCGATCATCCCTCACGGTAACCGCTTGGTCAGTCTGGCCTGCACGCATCCTGATTTTGCGCTTGATAAAAGTGCAGACATAATCGCCGTTGAGATCATTAATCACATCCATCCCGTACTCTTCTCCTAAGAGTCGCTCTTGGATAAGAAGACTCCTCTGCAGATCTGCAGCGCTGACTTCACCAAGAAAACCGTATTCGATCTGCTTCTTGGCAACTCGGTAGAACAGCTCGAGTTCTTCATCATCGTCCGGAAAGTGCGTTCCAATCGAGCTGACGCCCCAGCGCGGTTTGACTACCAGCGGAAAAGCAAGTTCGCCTAGCGAAAGAGCTTTTCGTGCGGCAGTCAGGGAACCGAAAGTGTGCGGTACCAAAAGCCCACAGTTGGACAGAAAATCGTAAGTCGCCAATTTGTCAAAACAAGTAGCAGTGATCTCAGGGGATGATACCAGCGGAATTGTACCGATCGCAAGGAAACGCGCTCGGTTCATCGCCAGCAGTACGAGCTCTGGCTCCAGCGCAGGAACCAGCAAACTGACCTGATGATGGTTGCAGATATCCAAAAGAGTATCGACATAGTCTTCCTGATCGACCGATGGAACAACGAAAGCTTTGTCTGCTTTTTGTAGAGCTGCCGCATCCGCGCTCGAATCGCATGCAAACACGCGGCTCCGATCTCCTACCGCTTCTTTGAAGATTTCTAGGGAATAAACGCGGCGGCCCGCGCAAGTAAGCATCACATTCATACCTCTCGGGTGATAGTCAGTGTCAATGAGGCATTAGCGCGATGGGGCAGGCGGATCGCTCGCTGGTCCAGAACGAGGCGCTGAGGCTCAATTAGGCTCCCGTAGCCTCCGGCCAATAAGCCAACAGCCGAGCTAACCAGGGCCCCGCGGCCAAAGAAATTCCGCGCCGGTTCGAGGTTTAAGAGGCGGTAACGAGCAGCACCAGCTAAAGGTCTTGTCGGAGGACACGAACTCTTGGTTCAATTTTTGAGGCGCGGGCATCGTCTTGAGAACCCATCAGCCTTTGGAACAGAATTTGGCTCCTGGTTTTCAGGAGCCGCTCGTATTCTTCATAGAGCAACTCCCAAATCGTTTCCGAACGGAAAAGACGGAGGATTCGCTCGCGGCCGAGTCGGCCATGTTCACGCTTGAGAAAGTCGTCGCATAGGTATCTCTGCAGTGCGCGAGCGAGCGAGTTGGTATCGCCGAGAGGAACAAGGGTCCCGGTTATGCCATCAGAGATTGCATCCACACATCCAGTGCTCTTGAACGCTACTATTGGGATTTGCGCAGCGGCGGCTTCAAGAAGCACAGTTGGAAATCCTTCGCGATAAGATGGGAGCGCGAAAACATCCATAATCGGATAGTATGAACGCGTCTCGGAAATGTTGCCGGTCATGACCACGCGCGGGTGACTGCGCAGCCGCTTCACACAGTCTTCGGGGATGGGGTCGCTCTTTTCAAAATCGCCCAGCATCAAGAGCCATGCGCTGGGGATGGCGGCAAGGACTTGATCAAAAGCGTCCAAGAGCTCAGGCACGCCTTTATCACGTGTGAAGCGGCCAACAAAACCGATTACTGGCGCATGATCGGGAATCTTCAGGTCCGAGCGCAAGGCTGGCGCCTGCGAAGTTGGAATAAAAGTCTCCACGTCCACACCATTTACGGAGCCGTTCCCGAGGACACAGATCTTGTCTTCCGAAGTGAGCCCGAGTGCCACATAGAGCCGCCGCAAGCTTTGGCTAACGCAAATCACTCTGTGCGCAAGCGCGGAAGTACAACGCTCCGCAACAGCAAGTATAAAACGCTTCAGCCCACGTGACGTCTCCAAGCGCAGGCCATGCAACGAATAGATTCGCACGGGAACGCCTGCAGCTCGGGCTGCGAGCATGCCGAGAAGCCCAGCTTTCGGTGTGCCGGCATTCACGATGGCGGGACGAAGTCGTCGGAAGACTCTGTAAAGCCGAACTAATGAAACCAAGTCCTTCAGCAAGTTAATCTCGCGTTCCAACGGAATTGCTAGCGTAGTTATTTGCTCTCGCTCCCTGAGGAGGTGGAGTTCGTCGAATCCGAATTTGAATTCGCTTGGTGCTGATACAAACATGACGTCGAACCCTCGCGTGCGCATATAAGCCAGCTGGCCTTTTAGGAATCCGGACGAACACGCCGCGGTAGTAATATAAACCAGTCGAATCCTTGTCATCGCTTTCCTTCCGTAGGATCAGCGCCCGTCATATGGTCTCACCATCCAGATAAACACGGTGCCAAAGTTCGAAATTCAGAAGGGTCCAGAGGTGAGCGGTCCCCTGAGTGGCGAACGGTTCAGTCACTGCATCCAGAACGGTGCTATAACACGATAGAAGCTATGAGTCTTGTAGTACGGGCCCTCGCAACTGCGGCGCCGGTTGGGACGGTCTCTAGCCACTTCCGGCGTCCGCGCGAGTACCTGCCAGCTGATACGGCTGGTAAAGATGGTCTCCACCGTGGTGCCGTGAGACGCGATTGAAAATGAATCCGACCAGCGTTGAACCGGCGTTACAAAGCTTCCGAGCTGCTTGGAAAACGGTCTCTGCCGAAGTCCGAGTCGAAACTACAAGGCAGGTTGCCTGCACATGGCCCACCAACAGCAGGGTATCACTTACTGCATGAACAGGTGCGCTATCGACCACGACGCGGTCGAATTTTGCTGTCGTTTCCCTGATAAGCTGGCCAAAGCGCTCCCCCGCAAGCAATTCCGTCGGTGAATCGAGTTGACATCCCGCGCATAGCACGAAGAGCTTATTTATGTTGGTCTGCCGAACGGCACAGTCCAGGTCTGTTTGGTTTGTCAGGATATCGGTTAAGCCCTGAACAGGTGCTCCATCAAAGAATATCCCGTCCATCGACGGTGATCGGAGATCGGCATCGATCAGCAGGGTTTTGAGACCCTGCTGAGCAAAGGCCGCGGCGCAATTGATTGCGCAAAAGCTCTTGCCCTCCAATATGCCGGCGCTCGTAAACAGGAACGTTTTGTGTCCTGAATTCTTCCCGAGCAGCGATAGCGAGGTTCGCAGGTTACGAAAAGATTCCGCAGTCCCGGAGCCCGGCCGCTCTAAGAGAAGCAAGTCATCGGTCAGCCACTTCGGCCTCGCGCATTTTGGAATGACTCCAAGCGCCGGCACTCCGAGGCGTCGCTCCGCTTCGTCGGGAGTCCTAAAGGAATGATCCAGCGCCCTCGACAGCAATGCAAGCCCGCAGCCAAGTGTCAAGCCGCCGAAAAAGCATATCAGAAGGATTTGCCCCTTATGTGGTGAAACGGGTCGATCAGGCAGCAGCGGGTGTGAGACCACCGCAATCGTGTCCTGAACCGCATTTTTCGTCGCGTCGGTCTCCTTGGAGCGATTCAGAACCGATTCATATAGCGCGCGATCCGATTCCACCTCCTCACGTAACATGTCATATGAGATCGACATTTTACTTAACTGGAGGGCCGCACGATCCTGCTCCTGCAGTGCCTCGTCCATCTTCTTCTCGTTCGCGGCCGCGGAATCATAGGCGTTGGTCACCTCCCGCGCCGCTTGAAGAATTGTCCTGTCCAGGCTTGCCTTCAGCTGCTGCAACTGCTTGACGGCGCCGGTGTGAATCGGATGTTTATACATTTCGGTCAGAGCCGCGACCTCCGCCTCTTTTTCCGAGACGGCTTTCTCCAACGCGATAACGGGGGAAGAGGAAGCAACGGCCGGGATTGCCAGTAGGCCCGCCGGCGGGTTAGTGCCAAGCTTTTTTATCTGATCGTAATCTGCTTCCAGTTTGAGGCGGGTCGCTTGTGCTTCCGCAACCAGTCGACTGAGTGCGCGCAACCTCTCAGAAACGGTATTCTCTTTCTCCCCGAGAGCGCCTGCCTGATGTTCCTCCTTATAGGCTTGCAGCGCTTCTTCGGACTTCGCGAGGTTTGCTTTCAGCCGCTTTGACTCCTCCAGAAGGAAGTTAACTGCCATCTCCGATCCCTCAATGTGCCGCCGGAAGTTTTCGTACGCGAATTCCTTGATCAGCAGGTCAGCGATTTTCTGAGCCATAAGCGGGCTTTGATCCAGCACGCCGATGTCGATCAGCCATGTACCGCGCCTAACTTGCACGGAAATCTTTTTGCTGAGTTCCTCCACCACCCGGCTATCCGAAGCAGGTCGTTTTAGCCCGGGCAGGAATGCTGGATCTTTGTTGAGATCATTTCGCTTCATCAGTTGCAGCAGAAGTTCAGGGCTGGTCAGGGACTGTTCAGTGGTCTTTATGATCTCGTCCCGGCTGAGTTCCACAATCTCGTTCTCACTCGCATTAAGGACTCTTTGGGCTCCTTGATCCACTCGGATGACTGCTTGGGCTCGATAGATTGGAGGGCTTAGATTGATATAGACAACGCCGGCCATCCCCGGCAAGAGAACGCAGAAGATAATCAACCAAATTTTCTCTCGCAGCAGGAGCAGTGTCGCACGGACATCCGGACCTAAGGATTCATTAGG
>JAFAIO010000545.1 GCA_019236675.1 Verrucomicrobiota bacterium | reverse complement strand
AACAACCGAGGCGGAAATGCCGTTGGATGCACTCGATCTCCTCATCACTTTTGTCACCCACCCCAACCGGCGGACAAACGGCTGCCGAAGCCATAGCCGAGTGCGAAGTACTACCAATGGTACTCAAGTAAACCTCCGTCAGTTTATCGGTAAAACGGCGACCCTCGGAATCTTCGCTTTCTTGCTGAGCCTGTTCGGAAATTCGCGGGCCTCGGCTGCTGATACGACCAATGACGAGTCTCAAATTCGCGCCTTGGAAAATCGCTTTGCGGCTGCCTTCAAAGCCAAGGACCTGGACGGGATCATGGCAAATTACCAGCATTCCAAAGAACTGGCCTTTTTCGACGTCGTACCTCGCCACGAATATCTCGGCTGGGATGCGTATAAAAAGGACTGGCAGGGTTTCTTTGCTTTAATAGATGGTCCGTTTGCGCTGTTCGAGATTAAGGACCTAAGCGTGAATGTCGATGGCGACTTAGCCTATAGCTACAGTTTCCAGCATTCTGTGGCGAAAACTAGAGCCGGTGAATCAAGGGACGTCACCGTCCGCGTCACCGATGTTTATCGAAAAAACGACGGTAAGTGGCTGATCGTTCAGGAGCATGTATCAGTACCCGTGGTTAATCCGACAGACTAAGAGAAATTGGAAAACGCAACTGAGGACGGAACGGTAGTCCCTACTATCCCGCCTCCCGGACCCGCCTTCCTCATCCCTTCTGCCGGGGTGCGTGATGCCGCGTCTGCAAACCGGTCTGGCAGAGAACGGGGTCAGTCAACAATTCTGGTTGACTGACCCCTTTTGTTTGGACGCTGACCCCTTTTGGACGGCTTTCCATCTCACCTCACGTCGGTCGATGTAGCGGTTGAGCTTTTCTCAATGATTGACCAGGGTCGGTAGACTAGCGAATAGGAGAGGCACTATGAGGCTTCTTCTCACTTCCGCTGGTATCAGCAACCCAAGCATCCAGGACGCTTTGGAGAGGCTCACAGTAATCCGCCTAGGGGCAGCCATAACGCGCTCACATCGGAAGACATCGTGTTCGCTACACCCCAAGGAGAAATTAAGAGGATCTTCGTCACGGCTCAGGGAGCAGGACTGGTTGACTTTGCCGTGATTCCACACCTGGATAACGAGAATCATCCGGACGCTTCCTCGGCTAATGCGGAACAATGGGCGGCGAGGTTACCAGTTCCGGTTTACGCGATTGACGATCAGACCGCGATCACAGTGGTCGACGGCACGGTCGCAGTCGTCTCCGAGGCGAGCTGGAAGCTGTTTACCCCCTAATACCGAGAGCCTCTCATAGCTCGTACTCCATAGCACTTTTCGACCATGTAGGGGTTGACGTCGCTTGACTTCAAACTTATTCAGTTACTGTCAAAGTCACAATATGGCGGCGAATACTCAATTTTCCATTGCCACACATATTATGGCCTGTTTGGGTCGCGCGCCGGGTGAGGCCATCAGTTCGACCCTGATCGCCGGGAGCGTGAACACCAGTCCCAGCTTTGTCCGCCGTGTCCTAGCTAAGTTATCCCGGTCCGGTTTGGTCGAAACTGCCACTGGTAAAAACGGCGCCTGCTGGTTAGCCCGGACGCCTCGGGCTATTTCCTTGCTCGACATCTATCGGGCGGTTGACGCGCCAAAAGCTTTCGCCATCCATCAATACCCGGTCGATAAACGTTGCACCGTGAGTAGCCACATTAAATCGGCTCTGGGCCGGGTTCTCGACGAAACCCAGCAAGGTTTGGAGCAGCGCTTGAGCCGGATTAGCTTGGCGCAGGTGATCGCGGACTTAAACAAGAAGTAAACCCGAATGGGGGAACGTAGGTTAGCGTAGAACTTCCAATATTGTGACTTTAAAAGATGCAATAAACAAAACCTAAACCATAGAGAAAGGACAACATGAGTAAATTAAACGGGAAAATAGCTCTGATTACGGGCGGCACGACCGGTCTTGGCTTTGCTACGGCTGAACGCTTTTTGAGCGAAGGAGCAGAAGTCATTATCACCGGCCGCCGGCAGGCTGAACTCGATTCTGCCGTCAAACGCCTGGGCCAGAAGGTCCTTGGCGTTCAAGGCGACGTCTCCAAGCTAGCGGATTTGGATCGGCTCTACGCTACGATCCAAAAGGAGAAGGGACACCTCGATATTGTTTTCGCCAATGCCGGCGGAGGCAGTTTTGCTCCACTGGGCGCCATTACGGAGGAGCACTTCGATCAGATTTTTAACATTAACGTCAAGGGCGTGCTCTTTACAGTCCAGAAAGCGCTTCCACTGCTGAAGGATGGGGGAGCGATCATCCTGAATGCCTCGATAACCGCCTCGGTCGGCATGGAAGCTTTCAGTGTTTACAGCGCCACGAAGGCGGCCGTTCGTTCTTTTGCCCGCACTTGGACCGCCGACTTAAAGCAGCGCAAGATTCGGGTGAACGCGATCAGCCCCGGCACAGTGCCAACGGAGGGATATAGAAACTTGGGTAACGAAGAGGAAATCAAGCAGTTCGCTGCGCAGATGGCAACCCAGATCCCGCTCGGCCGGGTAGGTGAACCCGATGAGATCGCCAAAGCCGTCGTTTTTCTAGCCTCGGATGACAGCAGCTTTGTTGCCGGCGCCGAACTGGTTGTGGATGGCGGAATGATCGCGATTTAATTGTCGTAGGAACTCTCGCCAAGCCGATGGGCGGCACGCTCGCGTACGAGGCGAGAAAGGCATCGGTGTAGACGTTTCCCGCGCATCGCATCGAAGCCAAAATGACATCCACCTTCGCGATAGAAGCTGCCGCAATAGGCAGCAGCTGATTAAGCAAGGGAAGCAGAGAAAGGGGTCAGTTAACATTCTTGACAGTCTGACTCACTTTTGAGTCGAGTGGCGTCCAAGGGAGGTTCCGAGCAGGTTTTTCTGTTAAGATTTGACTGCCCCCCTTTTGTGCCCCCCATTTGGGCTACTGCTGGATATTTGTAAGTAAATTTTGGAGCGACTCTTTTCGCTCGTTAATTAGTGCGAGAAGGTTCTCATGTAAGTCCTCTCTCAACGCACTACCTCCTACCGACCCACCGCCATATGCGCGCAGCAGCGCTTCGGCATCGCGCCATTGGATCCAGGCGCGTTCGGCCGCAATCAACGCATCTTTAAGCGGTTTGGCGTCGTCTTCTCCGGCGTTGACGCGACTTCCGAGAACCGTGATAAGTTTTTGATAGATGCGGTCGAGATCATTGTTAGCTTCGGTGATTTGCTTGTCTTGACCTATCAGGGTTTCAATCTCCGAGAGCCCGTCAAGAGACCGAATCAGATGTCAAAAGGGGAGCCCGGCGGGTCGCGTTTACGCAAGAGGTACAGTTGCCTTTTTTTCGGCGTTTCCGCACACAGCCCAGATGGCCGGAATTGTCGTTACCAGGCCGATA
>JAFAIO010000486.1 GCA_019236675.1 Verrucomicrobiota bacterium | reverse complement strand
GGACCGGACGTTTACAACCGTTTTGAAACGCCATCAGATATTCTTGCGTTCCGATTGCTCCAATCATTGCCTTTTCGGTGACGGAAAGAACTTCCCGGGTGAAGCCGGATCTCGTTAGCTCCAGAAAGGTTTCCGGATCCATGAGGTATTCGGACTCGAGCGTGCTCCGTGCATCGCGGAAATCGAGATCAATTATGACGCCGCCAATATCGAACAAGATGAGCTTCGGTGTAGCATTGATTGAATTACCTTGCATGGTCTTTAACGCCAACGGCTCTTTCATCCCGCCAGCGTTTCAAAGACCGACTCTAACTGGGCGAACTTCTCGAGATCAATCTCTGGCTGGTCGTTTTTATTAAAGCGCTGGCCCAGCTCACTCATGAAATCGACGCAGAATAGCAGGGTATAAGCGTAAAGTTCGATAAACCTCACACAGATCTGAACCCGGAAGCCATTCCAAGAGAACAAAAGGAAATTGGATTTCAGAGGGCTCTATTCCTGTCGCCAGCATCCTAGGCAATGGAACCCCGATGGGTCGAAGCAAATTGTTCCAATACACCCCTCCTTCCAAAAGCCGTTGAGTCGCGGGGGTGGCGATTCGGACTACCACCGTCTGGCCGGCGGAAGTTTCCACGGCGAATACAAAATGGCAAAGACCAGTTTTGAATCGCCAGACTTCGCGGGGCTCAAGGCCGAGCTGGGAGCGAACCGCGTTCCCGGCGTCCTCATTACTCGGCATTTGTCTCACCTTTACCGTCAAGTTAAGCGGACTCACTTTCTATCACCGCATTTCCAAAACATGGAAAAAGTCGAAACCGCAGAAGAAATGATGCGTCCATTTCGTGGTGCTTCTGGATGGTAGAGGATGCAGTTGAACCGCATTTTTAACAACCATCCTCGAACAAATGCTCCGCCTAAAAAATGCAACTTGGTTAGTGGCACTCTACTTACTTGGGACCTCGCTGGCGAAAGCAGATCCGGACACTATCAATCTCTCACGCGACTTAGTTCGTCTGGGTATCGCTTCGCAAAACTTGACTCCCTACGATCCGTCGCTCGATGCGCGGCCGCTATTTCAAGCGGCCGTGGAATACGTGAAAGCTCATGGGACCCATTCGGTGACACTCGATCATGGCGCCTACTATTTTCTCACGCCCCAGAACGAGACCTCCTATTTATTTTTCAATGGGTTATCCGATCTCACCGTCGATCTCGCTGGATCTGCCATCTATTTCGCGGATGCACTACACCAGGGATTTAGCTTCACTGATTGCCAGCGTTTCACGCTGAGAAACTTTAAGATCGATTTCCTCAGTCCGCCTTACACTTACGTCACGCTGGCATCGCTTGACCCCGCGCAAAGGACGCTTGCGTACACGCTTTTGCCGAATTGGCCAGACCCGGCTTCGTTCAACGGCGCAACCGCGCTTGCTGGTCCACTAGTGTTATGGGCAGCGGTGTTCCGGGAAGGTCACATCGTAGAGGCAACCTCACGAATGCACGTGGCCGAACCCATCGCGAACCACGTTCTTCAACTCGTACAAGACAACACTCCCTGGACGCAATCTCCCACGCTTTTCACTTTGCGCCCGGGAGACAAGATCATCGTCACTGCACGCGGAGGACCGCCTCCAGTGATCGGAACGAGAGGCGATTCGATTACGATTGCTGACGTGACGGTCCATGGATCGAGTGGATTTGGTGTTTTCTTGAACGTGGTGAGCAATTCGACCGTTGACCATGTTCGCGTAATGCCGCGCCCAGGGAACCTCATCTCGACGAATGCTGACGGGATTCACCTTGGCGATTCTGGGCAAAATAATCATGTGCGCAACTGCTTCGTTACCGACACGCTCGACGATGCGCTCGCCATCGATTCCCTTCATCTTGCCACGGTATTAAGCCAAAACGGATCTCGCCAGCTCACGGTGGAGCGCAACGCGTATCTGCATTTTCCGAACGGTACTGCCATCCATTTTGTTGATCCGTCGACAGACCAAGAATTGGCTGGAGCAACGATTGTGTCGCAGAACCCACCCGATTCCACTCCCCCGGTGTTTGACGGCACCGTTACGATCACGTTTGACCAAGACCTGCCTGCGCTGGCCCAGGGCTCCGAAATGGTAAGTGCGGGTCCAGACAGTCGCGGAGCAGGATCAAGCATTGAGAACAACGTGGTGGGCGAAGTCCCGTTCGGTCGCGGGATCTGGGTTGGTGGAGCGGAGGGAGTGAAAATTGAAAGCAACTCCATCGGCCATACAAGTAACGGCGCTATCGAGGTATTTGAGGATACAAGCACCAAAGCGTATCCAGTTCCACCGGCGCACGACATCGTCATTCAAGGGAATTTGATCAGGGGTAGTTTAGGTCCAATGGGTTCCGGTTCCGGGACGCAGATTGCCCTGGCGGCAATCAGCGTTGTCTCGATCAACGCCACCAACGACTTTGTGCCCACAATGCCGAACACAAATATCTTTATCCGCGATAATCTTATCTTCGATTCCGGGCGCTGCGGCATTTGGGTGGGAGGACTGGACCAAGGCGCGATCGAACATAACAGCATTTACGGCTATGATGAGTACCCGGAGCTTCCATTGTTCGGAGTGAGTCCGGCGGAAGCCACGCAACTACTGGAGGATTTCAAACAACCGATCGTCGTGCGCTACAGCCAGAATATCCAGGTATCCGGGAACGTTAGCTCACAGTAGCCAGGCACAGCTTTGCCGTGTCTTTGTGTGTGACATTCTATTTGTGACATTCTATTGATCTCCAGCTACGGCCTCCCGGCTTGAGCTCGACCTTTATTCGCGTTTATTCGTGTTCGCATCGCACATTTCGTCTAATGGACTTGCTCACTTCGTTACTGTCGGATACCGAGCTGCGCCAGCGGCTCTTTCCCATTACCAAATCGCGGATTTTTATGGCGCATGCCGCGGTCACCGTATTACCAGGACCGGTCGCCGAGGCAATAAGTGGGCTAGTCCATCGGTATTCAGAAGATTTTCGCGATTATTCTGAGGTGCTCGCTTTGATCCATCGGACTCGGGAAGCGGCTGCTAGCTTGATACACGCGTCCCCCGGAGAGATTGCGCTCCTGGGACCGACTTCGTTGGGCCTCAGTTTGGTAGCCAACGGAATTGCGTGGGCGCCAGGCGATGAGGTCGTCTGCTATTTGGATGACTACCCGGCCAACGTTTATCCATGGATAAATCTACGGGAGAAAGGGGTAAACATCAGGTTCGTTGAACCTGCTCAAGTTGGGGAGCTGACTGTCGAAGTTGTAGAACGCGTGCTCACACCCAAAACCAAACTAGTGGCGCTCGCCTCCTGCAATTTCTTATCGGGCTTTCGAATCGATATCGTTGCGATAGGTAAATTGTTGCGGGAACGAGGCATTCTCTTTTGTCTCGACGCGATCCAGACGCTGGGCGCGTTTCCGACCACGGTAGAGTATGTCGATTTTCTCAGCGCAGATGCACACAAGTGGTTGCTGGGACCGCTCGCAATCGGGGTGGTTTACGTGAGGAAGGAATTGTTCGAGCTCTGCCGGCCGACTCTCCTGGGATCGGGGAACCTCAAGGCTCCGAACTTCATCGCCCAAAACCAGCTCGAGTTTGTTGAAGGTGCTCAACGCTACGAACCGGGCGTTCTCAATCTCCCCGGAATTGCTGGGATGAAGGCTGCTATCGATCTGTTATTCGAAGCGGGCATCGATAAGATTGCCGAGCATATTCTTTCTCTTAGAAGCCGATTGGCTTCCGGCCTGGCAGAACTCGGGTTTAAGCGGTTGGGAGAGAACAACAGTCCAACCCAGCTTTCCGGTATCATCACTGTGTCGCATCCTACCCGCGATATTCCGTCGCTGTTCAAGCAATTGTCGGAAAACCGGGTAGTCTGTTCTCCGCGGCAGGATCGACAAGGCAACCATTACCTGCGGTTCAGCCCGCATTTCTACAATACTGAAGATGAAGTTGATCGGATTCTGGACGTGTTGAAACGAGCGTAATGACTGCAGCCCGACGAGGCGGACTCCACGATTTGGAACTAGAAATCGATCTTCATTTCGAACTGGCTGAGTGTTTGTCTCTGCCAGCCAACTCTGCCGAAAAGAGCGGGCGCCATGTTTTCTGGCACCACTGCGGGAACGACTAGCGGCCGGCCCGCAAAATGCGCTTCTAGAGCGCTCAGGAGTCTCGATCCCCAGCCTTGCCTCCGATGTGCCTTACTGACCAGAAGCGCTCGGATGACAATCTTTTCATCGTTGGGGTCGGCGACGACCGCAAAGGCGATTTCGTTAAGATGAAGAGCCTGAAACGGTGCTGTAGCTGCCGCCATGGTCTCTGGCATCAACATCCACGGCAGATCAGGCTCACCTTCCGTCGCGATCAGCCGGGCGACGATCAACGGATCGATGTCGTCCAGACGGTCGATATCGGGCCCATGAGAGTGCGCATTTTGAGGATAAAACTCATACCCCACCAGCCTCCGAACCCGATGAAAGCCCAGCCCGGTGTAGAGCGAGAGCGCCGCTTGATTCTGCTCGATTACTTCGAGGATCATCGAGCGATCCTTTCGAAGAGTTGCTTCTTCCAGCGCGGCCTTCATCACATTGTTTCCGACTCCGCGCCCTCGAAAATCGGGAGCAACCGCCATGGCTGCCAACCGTGAAGTCCAACCCCGGCGGGCGATCATCGCGACCGCGGCAGGCGCTCCGTTACTCGCATCTTGTACCTGGGACGTCGAATGGACAGGCGCTGGGTACGCGTCGGAATTGCCGCTTCGCGGCAAGTCCGTCCCCAAACGCAGGTCATTACACCATTTGAACCGAAGCCGAGGATCGGTATCGTAACCGGAGGAGGTACAGTTTTATGAAGAACGCAAACGCGCTTCTCAAGCGCGCGCTCCTATTGGCCGCGATTGGCGCGCTTTCGATGATGAACATTGCTTATGCCCATGGTGGGGGCGGTAAAGGCACAGGCGGATCAAACGGCGGCGGCTCGGCCAGTAGCGGTTCCTCAAGCAGCAACGGTCATTCCGCCACCGCTTCCGGTCACACTGCGACGGGGTCGAAGGGCAGTCGTTTTGCTAACCACGACCCGGCATCACAATCCGCAAACCCGACAAATCAACACATTAGAGTTTACCGGGTTTTCCAACAGACGCCGAGTACCGGTTACACAACGCAGTATCGAGACATCAACAACGAAGATTGGCGGCGCAAACATAACCGCTTGTTTCTCGGCTTTATCCACTATTGAGGTGAGCTAAATAGACTCGGGTCTGATACGGAAAATCAATCCGACCCAATTGGGCGTGCCGGTCAAAGAACGCCTCCATCTTACTGATCACCGGCTCGTGCCCAGGTTGCCCAACATTTGGGACATAGGATGAGGATAGCACCCGCCCGAGGAACCCCTCCCGGTCAAGGCGTTGAGCATGAGGAAAATAGAATAGCTCAACCGGATCCGGGGCGAAAAAGTCCGCGATATCGCCATCGGTAACGTTACGCCGGCCGACACGGCTATATTCCGGTGCTGATTCCTGTAAAATCCGGTCATACTCCTCCATTAAGTCTTCGGAGATCCGCTCGTTCCAAATCAGCAGCACCAGTTTCGGCCCCCGCAAGATTCGCCCGAATTCCTCGCAGGAACGTATCCGATCGAACCAGTGAAAAGACTGAGCGCAGGTGACGGCATCGACCGAATCCGAATCGAGCGTTGTAGCCTCGGCCGTCCCGGCAACACTGTGAAATCTTGGCTGGCCGCCCAGCCGCCGTTCGGACTCTAGCCGCATCGGTCCATTGGGTTCGACCCCAAAAACGGTGTATCCGGCTCCGAGCAATTGATCCGACAGAATCCCCGTGCCAGAGCCGATATCCGCGATCACCGCAGGTGCAGGCAATCGCCCCTGCAAAACGGCGATCAAAGCATCGGGATAATTAGGTCGAAACTTAGCGTAGTTCTCAACCCGGTCGCTGAAACGTTGAGTGGGATCCATTCTGTTTAGTAATCAGGAGGCAGTGAACAGTAATCAGTTTAGGAGCTAGGAGCTAGAATCTAGGAGCTAGGAGCAAGAAGCGAAACGGCGAATGGGCGACGGGGCGAAACGGCGAACAGGCGCGTCGGAAACCTCAGCTGGCGACCCGTAGCAAGTCACTCCCATTAGTCCCATTGGTCACATAAGTCCCATCCCGTGCCAAACTTCTCGCGCGCTGTCGAAGTGACCGCCACCAAGTAGGGGACGGCCCCTCCTAGATTCTAGCTCCTAGCTCCTGACTCCTAAACTTATTACTGATCAGTGATCACTGATCACTAAACACGTTCCTCCTTTACACTTCCCTATGATTCCGCGAAGGTGCGCCTCCTCTGTATGCAAAAGATAGGGATTGGTCTGGCCGGACTAGGCACCGTTGGAACCGGTGTTTATCGGTCGTTGCTGCAAAACAATTTGCTTTTGACCGAACGAGTCGGCCTGGAATTGGAGATTCGCAGAATCGCGGTCCGCAATTTGTCCGCACCCAGAAGGGTACAACCTTCGCCGGAGATCCTATCGGATCGCTGGGAGACCGTCGTGGACGACCCGAATGTTGGTATCGTGGTCGAGCTGATTGGTGGTATCGATCTGCCCTTTAACCTTTTCCAGCGGGCGTTAAAGGCCCGGAAACCGGTGATCACCGGTAACAAGGCGTTACTGGCCGAGAAAGGCGCTGAGATCTTTGAGCTGGCTGCCGACGTGAATGTCCCGGTCTTTTTCGAGGCAGCGGTGGCCGGAGGTATCCCTATCATCAAATCGATTCGAGAAGGGTTCATCGGCAACCACTTGCAATCGATCCACGCGATTTTAAACGGCACCAGCAACTACATCCTGAGCCGGATGACAGAGGCGGGCATTGATTTTCCAGAAGCACTACAAGAGGCGCAGGCGAACGGGTACGCCGAAGCCGATCCGACGCTGGATATCAATGGTTGGGATGCAGCCCATAAGGCGATTATTTTAGCGTCCCTAGCCTACGGTTTTTGGGTGGATAGCCGGTTGGTTCACGTCGAGGGAATAGAGAAGGTTTCCGCGGCCGATATCCGTTTTGCTCACGATCTTGGTTATCGGATCAAGTTGGTGGCAACGATCCGGGCAGACTCAAATTCATCGATCGAAGTGAGGGTAAATCCGACCTTGGTGCCCCAGGGACATGTCCTCGCCTCAGTGAACGGGGTATTTAATGCATTAATGGTGCGAGGTGACATCGTAGGCGACACCCTGTTTTACGGACGGGGCGCAGGGCAGGACCCAACGGCCAGCGCTGTAATTAGCGATCTGGCTCAAGCCTCTATCTGGATCGATTCCGGAGGTAAAGCCTTCGGATTTACGCCGCATGGTCTGTACGGGAAATGCCTGCCGATCGACGACTTAGTTTCAGGCTTCTATTTACGGTTAACCGTGGACGACCGTCCTGGGGTGTTGGCGCAGGTCGCTGGTATCCTTGGAACGCACGACATCGGTATTTCGTCTGTGATCCAGCCTGAGAGCCATGACGCGACTGCGGTCCCGCTTGTCCTGATGATTCACAACGCACCTTTTGGCCGGATGCGCACGGCCCTCGAAGAGATAAAGCGTCTTGCCTGTGTAAAAGGCCCGCCGATCCTGCTCTGGATCTTGTCATGAATCCGAGAACCAATCGGTCCATCGGAGTAATTGACCGATACCGAAGCCTGCTCCCGGTCGACGAGAGTACCCCAGTCATAACCCTGGGCGAAGGTTCGACGCCGTTGATCGAATCTCGCAAGCTCTCCGCTCTCCTGGGCAATCGTTGCCGAGTTTTTCTAAAGTTCGAGGGTGCGAATCCTACTGGTTCATTCAAGGACCGGGGTATGACCGTAGCGGTGAGCTTGGCGGCGCAGCGCGGGGCCACGACTTTGATCTGTGCATCTACGGGCAACACCTCGGCCGCTGCGGCGGCGTATGCCGCTCGCTCCGGAATGCGATGCGCCGTGCTATTGCCGGCCGGCAAGATCGCTTTGGGCAAAATCGCGCAAGCCTTTGTCTATGGGGCTAAAGTCATCGCGATCGACGACAATTTTGATGCCTGTCTTAACGTGGTCCGTGAGCTCCAGAAAGAACCCACGGTTGCGGTCGTCAATTCAATCAACCCCGACCGCTTAGAGGGCCAGAAAACGGCAGCGTTTGAGGTCGTCGACGAACTCGGTGACGCCCCAGCGCTCCACCTGTTGCCGGTTGGAAACGCCGGAAATATCACGGCTTATTGGAAAGGCTACCAAGAATATCGGCAATTGAACCGGGCAAGCCGCACACCCCGGATGGTGGGTTTTCAAGCAGCCGGCGCAGCCCCGATATTCCTTGATCGAGTAATCCCCGCTCCTGAGACTGCTGCCTCGGCGATTCGCATCGGAAACCCGGCCAGTTGGGGACCGGCAAAAACCGCACTTCAAGAGTCGGGAGGCGCGATCGATATTGTCTCCGACGACGAGATTTTTGCGGCTCAACGGTGGGTAGCAGCCAACGAAGGCGTTTTCGCCGAGCCGGCCAGCGCAGCGTCCGTGGCCGGTTTTATGAAATGCGCAGATCCGTCCCGGCGGTGCTCCTCCTGCCCGATGGCTCAACTGCCAGACGAAAGCAGCATCGTTTTGACACTGACGGGCCACGGCTTAAAGGATGTCGCTTCCGTGCTAGATCAGTGTCCAGCTCCGCTGAAGGCTGAGGCGAACAAGGAGTCGGTTCTAAGTCTGTTGTCATGAGCCTGATCGTTCAAAAATATGGCGGGACTTCGGTCGCAAATCCCGAGCGAATTCTGAGCGTTGCCAAAAGGATTTTAGAGACCCAGAGCGCCGGGAACCAAGTTGTGGTTGTAGTTTCGGCTATGTCGGGCATGACCGATAACTTGATCAAACTAGCTACAGAGGTTGCGCCGCACCCGAGCGAACGCGAGATGGATGTCCTCCTGGCGACGGGTGAACAAACGACAATTGCCTTGACGGCAATGGCGATCAACGGTCTGGGCGGACACGCTACCTCGTTGACTGGCGCTCAGGCCGGGATCGTTACCGACGGAGTCCACACCAAAGCCAAAATCGCTAATATCTCTCCAAAACGTATCCACGTTTTGTTGGATTCGGGAAGCATTGTGATCGTTGCAGGGTTTCAAGGGGAAAGCCTGGAAGGACAGATTACGACCCTGGGAAGAGGAGGGTCAGATTTGACCGCCATCGCTCTGGCAGCGGCGATCAACGCCGATCTTTGCCAAATCTTTACCGACGTCAAAGGCGTCTACACCTGCGATCCGAGAATCGTGGCTAACGCTCGGAAAATCTCCGAGATCTCTTACGATGAGATGCTAGAGATGGCCAGTCTCGGAGCTAAGGTGATGCAATCGCGCGCGGTCGAGTTTGCTAAGAAGTTCGGAGTGGTATTTGAGGTTCGTAGCAGCTTTAACCACGAACCCGGAACTATCGTGAAAGAAGAAACCGCCAGTATGGAAAAAGTGGTGATCCGTGGGGTCACCGTAGACCGGCGCCAAGCCAAGGTCACCGTCAGCCAAGTACCAGACAAGCCCGGAATCGCTTCACGGGTTTTTAACGCGATCGCTGCCGCAAATCTCAACGTCGATATGATCGTGCAGAACGTTTCCGCCGATGGCACTACGGATATCACCTTTACGATTCATGCAGATGAACTCCCAAAGATCGAACGTTGTCTCGCCCCGGTTGTGACTGAGATCGGCGCGAAAGGATTTAAAGCCGTTGACGGTATCGCCAAGTTGAGCGTGATCGGTATCGGGATGCGGTCTCACTCCGGTGTTGCCGCTAAAATGTTCGAACTGCTCGGGCATGCGGGGATTAACATGCAAATGATCTCGACGTCAGAGATAAAGATCTCGGTGATTGTGGATGAAGACCGGGTCAATGAAGGCGCGAATATCGTTCACGCCGGATTTGGACTAGGCGAGACGTCGGCGTAAGCGGCTGACGAATAGCACCACCGTAGCGGGCTTAGTCCTTTGAGCCCTTCGGGATGAGTCCGACGCGTTCCGTAGGGACCAGCTTCTGCTTGTCCCTCGCTCGCAATTGTGAACCTAGGATATTCGGGCAGTCGTCCCTCAGGCTGTCGGAAATAGGTAGTAGGTCAACCGCGGCTTGTTTCCGCTATTTTTTTAATCTAGGATAGACGTTAACCAGGATGGAGACCCCCCTCTAGCCGTCCTCCTATGTCTTCAGCGAGTCAGTTCGAAAGTCTGCGAGTAGTTGTCATCGGCAGCTACAATACGGATCTAGTAATCTGGTGTGATGCCATCCCGCCCAAAGGCCAATCTGTAATGGGTGGAGATTTCGAGATGTTTTCGGGCGGCAGAGGGGCAAACTGCGCCGTGGCCGCTGCGCGATCCGGATGCCAGGTGAAATTTGTCGGCGCACACGGACGGGACGCGTTTGGAAAAATGGCGCTCGAACGATTAGCCAGAGAGGGTATCGACATCGATGATTTTATTGAGCTGCCTCTGTCTAAGACCGGCGTCGCCATGATCTTTCAGGAACGAAGAACAGCTGCTCACGCAGCGCTCGTTTCGGTCTCCGCCAACAACGAATTCTCACCTGCCCTGATCCGGAAAATCGAGCCCGCTATTCGGAAAAGCGACCTGGTCTTTACCCAGTTCGAAATCTCCCAGTCCGTTTTATTGGAGACTTACCGGATATGCCGCCATCACAAAAAACGTTTGGTAGTCCACGCTGCCCCGGTTCCGCCTCAGATACAGTTCCCAAAAAGCACTTATTATTTAGTGGTGGCCGACGACTTTGAGACCCCTTTGCTGGCCGGATGTGATGACCTGCAAACCTCCATCGAAGCGTTGCACCAACGCGGAGTTCAGAACGTAATTATCAAGCAACAACATCGTTCGTTGCTATTTTCTGACGGAGCCAGATCCGGGATTCAACCGGTCCCAGAGGCGCCATTTGTGCAGGATGCGGGTGCTGTAGAATGCCTTACGGCATGGGCCGGCGTCGCTCTGGCAAGAAGTGGAGATCTGGCCTACGCGACTTACGTGGGAGCTCAAGCGATGGCTTTCAGCTTTTCCCGGCACGGTGCAGAGGACAGCATGCCCTACGCGTCAGAGCTGCGCATCGACCGGCCATTGCCAATCCTTGCTCACTCTCATTGACCGAACATTACCCCGCGCCAGATTCTTTGAGGAGAAGCGCCAAAAAGGCCTGTGCGCACTCGCTGGTCTAGTTTACGTTCGGTCCCCATGTTGAGAGGACGTTTCCAGCAAGAGAGAGCGGCGAGCCTGCAACGGTTATCCGAATCAGTCTCCTTCGATTGGCGGTTGTTTAAGTTCGATATCCTCGGCTCAATCGCGCACGCCAAAGCGTTGCACCAAGCCGGGCTGCTGACACTCGACGAGCTTCGCCAGATCGAAAACGGACTCCTGGAGATAGAGAGAGAGATTGATGCCGGCACGTTCCAGTTTCGAACCGAGCTGGAAGACATTCACATGAATATCGAGGCGACCCTAACGCAGCGCATCGGCCCAGCCGGCGCCAAGTTGCACACCGCCCGGAGCCGGAACGATCAGGTGGCGCTGGACCTTAGACTCTATCTGCGAAACGAGTGCATTGAGCTTCGGGGCCTTCTCATTGACCTGCAACGAGCTCTGGTCGAGGTCGGACGGCGCTATTCGAGCGCAACTTTACCTGGCTATACCCATCTGCAGCGTGCACAACCCGTTCTCCTACCGCATCATTTTCTGGCGTACGTGGAAATGCTGGAGAGAGACAAAGAAAGATTGTCGGATGCTCGCAACCGGATTAACCGGATGCCGTTGGGTTCAGGCGCCATCGCGGGCTCAACCATTCCGATCGATCGCGCGTACGTGGCTCAGCTCTTAGACTTTCCGGAGGTGACCCGAAACAGCATGGATGCGGTGAGCGATCGCGATTTCGTCGCCGAAATCCTCTTCGTGCTCGCCTTAACTGGAGTCCATCTTTCCCGGCTTAGCGAGGACCTGGTCCTATTCGCCTCCTCGGAATTCAAGTTTGTGAAGATTAGCGACGCCTACAGCACCGGATCCAGCTTGATGCCGCAGAAAAAGAACCCGGATGTATGTGAACTCACTCGAGGTAAAAGCGGCCGGCTAATCGGGAATTTGGTTTCGCTGCTGACGGTCCTTAAAGGGCTACCGATGACCTACAATCGAGACTTGCAAGAAGACAAAGAAGCAGTGTTCGATTCGATCGATCAAATTCGAGTGGTGCTGGAGGTTTATGCGTCAATGATTCGTGAACTCGAATTCGATACCGTCGCTATGAGGCAGGCAGCCAACGATCCGGCGTTGTTAGCGACCGACCTGGCTGATTATCTTGTCTTGCGCGGCGTACCGTTTCGGCAAGCCCACGAGGTCATTGGCGGTCTAGTGTCGTACTGCCAGGAGCATCAACGTCGATTACCCGATCTTCCACTCGAAGAATTCCGCCGGTTCAGCGATCGGTTTGAGCAGGATCTTTACGAGGTTTTCAGTCTCGATTCCGCGATGAATAAACGGATAGCAATTGGCGCGCCGTCCGCGAAAAATGTTGCAGCCGAGCTAGAAGCATGGGACGCAAAGCTTCGTGAATGAAGAAGCAGCCTGGGCCGTTGCCCGGAGTGAGATTCTATTTCGCAACCCACACATTGAAGTGCGGGATGAGACTGTCGCTGTTCCGGGCGAAGATCGACCGCGTCACTGGACAGTAGTTGGTCGAAAAAAAGCGGTGGTGGTGGCACCGGTCACCGTGGAAGGCCGTTTTGTGCTCATTCATCAAGCCCGGATCCCGGTCCGCCGCTGGCTCTGGGAGTTTCCGGCGGGTCAAGTCGACGAGACGAAGACTCCAAGTCCTGAACAGCTACGCGAGACTGTCTTGCGCGAATTGGCCGAAGAAGCCGGCTACGAACTGGCATCGGAAGAAGGCCTCACTTACCTCGGACACTACTTTCCCTCTCAAGGTTTTACGGACGAAGAAAACCACCTCTTTGTCGCCAGGCCCGTTCGCAAGAACGAACTCGGCTTTCAGCCCGAGCGCGCGGAGGTGATCTCCCAGCACAAAGAATTCACTCAGGATGAATTACGATCGATGATCGCCGATAGCACGATTCAGGACGCCAATACATTAGCGTTGTTCGCGAGAATGGTAGCCTGGGGGATAGCCCGATAGGGATAGGTTCACGCTCATCCGCCGTCAAATGAACCATCAGCTCCGTAGGCGCGGAATATTGTGGCCGTCTCGAAGTCATAAACGGGTGACTACGGAGCACGTTTTGTTTTGTAAACCTCTCACCGAATCAAACCTACCGCTGATTGCGGCGATATCGCCTTATGGTTATGGTCTTGGTTACCATTGATCCGCTCGAATGAAGCTTTCGAACCTTTTTAAATTCCGCGAAGGCGAAGACCCGGAAGCCGTTAAACCGTTCCTTGACCATCTTGAGGACCTCCGCTGGGTCATTATCAAGATGGCGATTGCTCTGGGAATTGCGATGGCATTGGCGTTCGGCTTTCGAACCCAGCTCGCGCTGATTTTACAGCAGCCATTGCAGGCTCTAGATCCTAACCTTCTCAAGAGCCTGGCCGCATTCGGCGTGGCGGACTCGATGACAATCTCGTTACAACTGGCGTTTTATGCCGGGATTGTCTTAGCGTTTCCTTTTCTGATCTATTTCGCGGGAACTTTCGTGCTCCCGGCTCTGACCCCACAGGAAAAACGGGCCATGCTTCCTGCCGTGCTCGTTGGGTTTGGGCTCTTTTTAGGCGGTGTCGTCTTTTGCTATTTCCTGGTTCTACCTCCGACCTTGCGATTCTTCTTTCACGACGCGATGGCGATGCATTGGACGCCAACCTGGAATGTGCGCGAATATTTTTCGTTTGTGACCCAATGTTGTGTCGGATTCGGAATCGCATTTGAGCTCCCGGTTGTCGTCCTCGTCCTGGTTCGACTCGGGCTCATCTCTACTTCTCTCCTCCGCAGAACCCGGGCTTATGCTTTCGTATTGATATTCTGTGCCGCCATTTTTCTCGCACCAACCCCTGACATCGTCTCCATGCTGATCATGGGCGCCCCCATGTATGTCCTTTACGAGATCTGTATCTTTTTCGCCGGCTTTATTGAGAAAAAACGGAAAAGTGACGAAGCCGCGTTAGCCACGAAGGCTTAAACGCAGATTGAAGAGTTAATTATCCGCAGATTACGCAGATTAACGCAGATTTCGGCTTTGAGGACTACTTACGCGACTAAAACCTGACCAGTGATTTGGCTTCGGACTAAGCTCTGGGCTGAGAGTTATCAGATTTCCATCTGCCTGAATAAGCTGGACGTGCCGACACGTCCGACCGTGATCTGCAGAAGTGAAGATTTGGTCCCAGCAGTTCGCCCGAAGCCAAATCATTCGCCAAGTCGACTTCGCATAAGTAGTCCGAAAAGCCGAAATCTGCGTAATCTGTGTAATCTGCGGATATTTAATCTTCTTTGGGAACCTGTTTGGTATGCTCGGTGGATTCCTCGAACAGCTGACGCCAATAATCTAACCGTTCTTTGATTTTCCGTTCGAAGCCGATTTCGCTGGGCTCATAGTAGCGGCGGCCTTCGGGTAAGTAGGCTTGCGGAACGTATCCTTCCTCGTAGTCGTGAGCGTATTTGTAGTCGTCGCCTCCGCCCAGCAGCTTGGAACCGGAGCCCCGCAAATATTTGGGCACAGCCAGAACCCTACCTTGTTTGATGTCTTCGGTAGCTTTTTCCAATCCCATGTAGGCGCGATTACTTTTTGGCGCGGTCGCCACATAAACCGCAGCATGGGCCAGCGGGATTCGTCCTTCGGGCATTCCGACGAATTCCACGGCTTGCTGAGCTGCCACCGCCACGATCAAGGCCTGTGAATCCGCCATCCCCACGTCTTCACTTGCCGCGATCACAATCCTGCGAGCGATAAATCGGGGGTCTTCACCGCCGTACAACATTTTTGCTAACCAATACAACGCAGCATCCGGGTCCGACCCGCGCATACTTTTTATAAATGCGCTGATAGTGTCGTAGTGTTCATTCTCATCAGCATCGTAGAGGATCGACTTCTTCTGGATACATTCCGCGGCAATCGCACGCGTGATCCGAATTGAACCATCGGCAGCTCGCGGAGCTGTTAAAGCTGCGATCTCCAACGCGTTCAGGGCCCGGCGTCCGTCACCCTCGCTGGTGGCGGCAAGGAAGGCGAACGCGTCCGGATCAATTTCCAGATTCATCTTTCCAAGTCCCCGTTCGGAGTCGTGCACGGCTCGCTGCATCAGCTCGGTGACTGCTTCGGTGGACAGTGCCTCCAACTGAAAGATCTGCGATCGAGAAACCAGCGGACTATTGACGTAAAAAAATGGGTTATGAGTTGTGGCTCCGATTAGCCGGACAACACCGCTCTCGACGTCGGGCAGCA
>JAFAIO010000421.1 GCA_019236675.1 Verrucomicrobiota bacterium | reverse complement strand
GACGCCTTTCGGTTCGCCGGTGGTGCCGCTGGTGAAAAGGACAACGGCTTCTTCCTTGGCGCCTTTCATTGGAATATGGAGCAAAGAGCTGATCAACCAGGCCGGCATTAGCAGGACAGCAATACGCCAGGGTGCAATTCGAGGCCGGAGCTCCGAAACCAGCTTCTCCAGCCTGCATATCTCTTCCGGCCACGGAAATTCCGGTAGACGCTCTATTACCGTTCCGGCCGAGATGGCGAGGTGAATGTCGCCTCGCTGAATCGCCGCCTGCAATGCCATACGCCCCGCCGTGAAATTTAGGTTAACCGGGGTCTTGCCAGCCAGTGTGATCGCGACGTTCGCAACGACTGCACCAATCCCAGGGGGGAGAACCACGGCGATGCGTTTGTAAGAGTGCGACTTGATTCGTCGACTCATTGCGATGCTGACTGCAAGCAGGGCGCCTCCCTTTATCCGCCGGTGATCAATTCCGTCAATGATCGCATCGCGGAATTGGTTTCGTCGTAGTCCACGGATTGTTGCTCTGCCCAAATGTTCGTCCAGACTTGGACGGTTCTCGAAGCAAAGCTCCCCAAGCTCGAGCAAGCGTTCTCGAGCTAAACCGACGTGGAACTCGTCAGCAGAAATCGGTCTCCCAAAGGCGATACTGGTGGGAGCCGAGAGCCGGTTTGATCCCCCGACAGGGGGTTGTCGTCTTTTAGATGAGTAACTCGACGTCGGGCCTCGGTCCAACCAAACCGGAACGACCGGATTTGCTGATAACTTGGCGATTCTTTCATGCTCTTTACAGGGTTGGATCAGCGTCTTCGATCCTCCCGCACGGACTTCCGGCACGATGCAGACAACCTCGCCCTTGCCAATGCGATTTGCGGCCTCGTAGATCGCTTCTTCTGTTCGCACGCTGGGCATTGTGATTGAATTTCTCGAGCGGAAGAAACGATTAAGTGGCTCAATGCGATAGACCGACTCGTCGAGAATATATCGGATCGGGCGCGGACAGACCGACTGTAGCAGTACGACATCGCTGCCGATTAAGTTGTTGGGCAAGAGCAGAAATCCTGTCTCCGGCAGGTTTTCGAGTCCGAAGACCTTTGTCTTATCGAGAGCCGGACTAAACAAGCCGCCGAACAACCGGACAACAGCACCGGCCAATTTATTGCCGATCGGCATATTGACTAACATAGTCCTATATCTGCGTCGCAAAGACTCCGTCTTGGCGGAACCTAACCGCGCGTTGCTGCAACCAAGTGGGGATGAGATTATCGGAGCGGGGCGAGTAATCAAACTGCCTGGAAGCGATGAGGCCGAGTTCGCTGTCGCGATCAGCGAACGACAGAGAAACCGTATGCGAGAAACTCGGTGTAACAGCGGGATCTGGACCCTCTGCTTCGGGATGTGGATCGTAGCCATCGTGTTTGCCGCGGTTCTTTGGAGCGCATACAAGACGTACGACATTGCGGCTCTTCTAGCGCTCTGCGCTGGCGGATTCTTGTTTTGGGTCATCAGGTTGATCCTGATTGGAAGAAGCGAGCGGCTTAAAATGCGGCAGAAAGACGAATTAACGGAGAATTCGAAGCAACTTTGCCTTGAAGGATTTTATTTAAATGGGCGCTTTTTCCAGCCGTACGAGGAGGCAATCTCGAGTGAGCAAAAGAAATTCCGACTCCTGTCCAGCCCGCCGATGGAGCCTGAGCGTGAAGCGGCTCTTATTAGGTATCTCATCAACGAAGGGCTAAGCGAACAGATGTGGCCGCAGATAAGCAGACGAATCCAAGAAGAAGCCGCCTGGGCATTCTTCGCGTAGAGGGCTGGCGTATTTCAGATTTGTTTAGGTTTTGCTCCGATCAACTAGTCTAATCCAGTAGAGAACGTTGACTTCGAACTTACCTGGCCGTCCTTCAGCAAGGCGCTTGTGCACCTCTCCCGGCAGTGGAATTGGATCTCGATAGAACCCACTCGGGACCCATTCACCGTGCCTCAGCCGGAAAATTTCGTACGCAATGTCCCGAGAGTCGGCTATCGTCGTAGAGAAAAAATCGCCGGTTTCGCAACAAATGTCCTGACTCGCACTGCCAATCTTTGCACGCAAATTGTCCGTAACGGTTTTCTAGCCAGTGGTTGAGGGCGGGTAACCTCGTGGGCTCTGCCCGCTAAAATTCTATGCACGCAGAGAACTTATGCGTGTTTTCAGTTTTGACTTTTTATACCCTCTAGTTTGTGCACCACTCCTAAAGCCGCCATCTAAGGCCTTGCGACCGGACTCATCTTGCCTAGCACCTATCTTTGGTTGGCATAGTCGTATAAGGTAATGCCGCTTGCTCACCGTGTATTGTCCGTCATTACCCAAAACTTGATGGCTCACCGAAGGACTATCTACAGTAACCGTTAAAATCAAGGGATGGCAGAATCGCCCGAAACGAATGGCAAAAGAAGCAGCAATCGGAGTGGCATCTTCGCCAAGGCTCGAAAAGTCTATCGGCTTGGCCGGATTAATGTTCGTTAGAAAGGAGGAGTAGGTTGAAAAAGCAGCATTGGCAAGACTGGTTGAATCTAGTTCTGGCAGTCTGGGTTTTGCTCTCACCGCTGGCCATCGGGACCGCTGTTGGCGGCCTTGTGATAGGGAACTACAATTTAGTGGGGATTGCCCTGGCCATATTTTCGATCGGCGCGCTGATTGAGTTTCATCTTTGGGAAGAATGGGTTAACCTCATTTTTGGTGTTTGGTTGGTGATGTCGCCGTGGGTTCTGGGGTTTAGCGTCAGTCAGCATCTCTGGAACGCTGTGATCGTCGGGATAGTGATCGTCATGATTTCGAGCTCGGCCCTTGAAGAAGAGCAAAGAGGGAAACCGGTAGCAAAGTAGTTACTGAGGGATTTAGTGCGAAAGTGCAGAATCGGATGAGTCCTGGCTGACCGGTTTTGACTTTGCCTCCGAAATCTGCATGAAAGGCACCATCTATCTATGGGTTCTTGCGGCAGTCTTGGCTGGAGCGCTTGTCGGATTGCTCGGGTTTGTAATTGAGGGTTTTTTTCGGGTTCAATCTTCACTTGTGGAGCCAGTGATCATTGGTGCCATTGCCGGAGTAGTGGCAGTACTCATTACGATTGCCCTCTTTCGGAACGGGAAAGGAGATTAGCCGAGATTTAACGATGCCACTACCGGAGCGAATCGGCGGTTTTCTGATCGATCTGGATGGTACGATCGTCGAAGGAGGCGAGCTCATCCCGGGCGCGCGTGAAGCTCTTAACGCGCTAATCCAAAGAGGCGTCCCTTTTCGCATTGTAACTAACACCACCAGCAAGCCTCAGTCCGCAATTCTTGCCAAGATGCACACGTTCGGTATCGATTTGGCGCGGGAGCAATTGATCACCGCTCCGATCATCGGGCGCGATTACCTGCAGCGCGAAGGAATTACCCGTTGCTTTCCTCTCCTCAAGACCTCGCTGCTGGAAGACCTCGGGACAGTCGAGTTTGTGGAAGACTCTCCGCAGGCCGTGTTAGTCGGCGATATTGGGGAAGAGCTCACCTACGGCGCACTCAATCGCGCGTTTCGTTTCATTCTTGATGGCGCCGCCTTTATCACACTCGCTCGAAATCGCTATTTTCGGGGCGTGGATGGTCTTTGTCTAGACGTGGGCGCTTTGGTGACCGCTTTGGAATACGCGACGCAGAAACAGGCGATTTTAATTGGCAAACCTGCCTTCGAATTCTTCGCACTGGCTTGCCAAAACATGGGTGTCCCGCTCGCAGCGACGGTCGTGATCGGTGATGATCTGGAAGCGGATGTAGGCGGTGCTAAGGGCGCAGGTTGTGCTGGTATCTTGGTTCGCACGGGAAAATTCCGCCCTGACCAGACCGAAAGATCAGGGATCATCCCAGACGCAATCCTGGACACCTTGGCGGCTCTTCCAAGTTTGATGGGTTAGCGAGCAGACCTCTCTACGAACCAGTCATGATGGGTGTGGGGTCAACCTTGAACTCCCATTCATCAACCATCTCTCCATCCTTCACTACGGTGGCTTTGCATTTGATTGGCTCACTCCATTCAGTAAAGTCGTAAGCCTCGGCGAACCCTTTCTCTATTTCAGCTTCAGCCACCCCTTCCGGCAGATACGACCAACCACACGGCTGCTCATCGCCTCGTACCAAGACGATTACTCCTTTATTTGGTGGCCGTGCGCCGTATACCCAAGTGAATCTTGTCTTCATAGTGGTATCGTCGTACCCGCTGCGCTCTACGCGCCAATCATGCCCTGCTCAACGATGGCTATCCGTTGTTTTCGTGTGCATACCACCGGCCCCGAGCCGGTGTGGGTCGAGCACGCAACCGTCTAGTGGCTTAAGACAAATTCAGAGTGTGGTAAGAGCGGACGGCAACCGTGATACAGCCCCATGCCCATGGAGTCAGTTGAGGACTTGTGGAGTAAAGGCTGAAGCCAGCAAACAGCGAAGGAAACCGTAGCCGCAACCGCCCCACCTTAAGTTGACGCGCATGGACAGCTGCCGGACCGCTACCGGGGAGGCACGAACGGCCGCTTCTTTTCATCAGCACCAACGGTAACCGTCTACCGCCTAACCCGCAGCCCAGCAGATCAGACCTGGGAGGAAAGGAACGTTTAAATCCGGATGATATGGGCGGACACGAACGGTAAAACCATGCCTGCCACTCTCGGCACAGATAGTGAGGGCTTCAAAGGTGAAGCCGCCTTTGCCATCGTTTTGAACAGGCACCATAGGGGTACAGGTAGCTCCGATAAAATCGCCCGCGGGGTTAAGCCGCCCTAGATAAAGCTCCACGGCAACATCGTTCGGGCAGAGTGCCCCGAGTTGGATCGCCCCTCGCACTAGAATTTTGTTCCCAATAGCCACGCTCGATTGCGGGCCTCGTTCGAGTTGATCGATCCGGACACGAGGCCACTCTTGACGAATCCGGCTGATCCAAGCTGCCAGCGCTTTCGCTCGGGCAGCCTGATCGTCTTTCAGGGCGCAATAATGCTGATGCGCCCGGAGGTAAGCTTCGCAGGTGTAATCCTTAACCATTCGATGTGTGTTAACGATCGGGCAGATAGTCGCGATGGACGCCTTCATATGCTCAATCCACTTTCTAGGCAGTTTATCGGGACCACGATCGTAAAACAGAGGAATCACATCGTGTTCCAAAAGCTCGTAGAGAGCTTCAGCTTCCACTTGAGATTGGTAATTCGGATCATGGTAGTTTTCTCCTTTCCCAATTGCCCAACCGATAGCGCCAGGTCGATCTTGGCTATCCCAAAGTTCGGCCCACCATCCGTCCAGTATACTGAGGTTTAGCGCACCATTTGCCGCAGCTTTCATCCCGCTCGTGCCACTGGCTTCATTGGGACGAAGGGGTGTATTTAACCATACATCAGCACCTTGAACCAAATAGCGAGCTACCGCCAAATCGTAATCTTCGAGGAATAGTAAGTGTCGACCAAGATCAGGTCTGACAGCTAAAGCGGCAATCTGCCGAATCAACTCTTTGCCAGCGTCATCGCGCGGATGCGCTTTACCGGCAAAGATCAGTTGGACCGGTCGTTGGCTGTTGGTCAGGATACGCTCAAGCCGAGGTAGATCGTGTAGTATCAGGGTCGCTCGCTTGTAAGTGGCGAATCGTCGGGCGAAAACAATCGTTAAGGTGTCCGGATCGAGTACCTCGTCGGCAGCTTCAATTAGTTGCCCGGCTGCACCCCGGCGCAGCCGTTGATTACGAACCCAGTTACGCGCCCAAGCCACGAGGCGTTCGCGGCGTCTTTCATGGGTACGCCAAAGCTCACTGGCTGGAATTGAGTGTACATGACCCCAAACCTCTTCCTCTGCAGGTTCCTCTCGCCACTGTGGCCCAAGATAACGATCGTAAAGCTGGTTCATCTCCAGCGAAATCCAGCTGCGGAAGTGGACGCCATTGGTGATGTGTTGAATTGGGATTTCTTCCAGCGGGACACCCGGCCACAGCCCCTGCCACATTTTACGACTTACTTGGCCGTGCAACTTACTCACTCCGTTTCGGTAGTACGATAAGGTGAGCGCCAGGATCGTCATGCAGAAAGCGCTCTGCGCATCTGCGCCAAGGCGACGGCCCAGCATCAGAAAATCCTGCCGAGAAAGGCCCAGCTGTTGGATGTATTCACCAAAATAGCGATCCATCTGATCCGGCGAGAAATAGTCGTGACCTGCTTCTACCGGTGTATGCGTGGTGAAGATCAAACTAGCCGAGGCCAGAGCACGCGCATCCGCAAATGAAAGCTGCTCGGTCTGCATCAGATGTCGGATCCGTTCCAAAGCTAGAAACGCCGAGTGGCCTTCGTTCATGTGATAAACGGTCGGCTCTATCCCGAGTGCTTGTAGCGCGCGATAGCCACCAATGCCCAACATGATTTCCTGTTTAATTCGCATCTCATGATCACCGCCATAGAGCTGATCCGTGATCTCGCGGTCCTCGCTGCGTTCGTTAGCAGAAATATTCGTGTCCAGCAGATAAAGAGGGACCCGACCTACCTGTACTCGCCAAATCTGCGCGGTGACAGGACGCTCCGGGTATTGGACCTGGATCGTCAATGGGGTGCCATCCGTCCTGGAGACCAGGGTGATGGGCAGGTTATAAAAATCGTTATCCTCGTAGGACTCTTGCTGCCAACCAGCCTGGTTTAAGTACTGCCGAAAATATCCTTGTTGATAAAGCAAACCGACCCCAACCAGTGGCAACCCCAGATCGCTGGCCGACTTCAGATGATCGCCCGCTAATATGCCGAGCCCGCCGGCGAAGATGGACAGACATTCAGTCAGACCGAACTCCGCAGAAAAATAAGCGATCTGCGGGGACGTACCCTTCTGTTCATGGCTCAGCCGGCCAAACCAGGTGCCTTCGGCTTTGAGATAGGAGTCCATTCTTTGGCACACGCCTTCCAGATGAGCGAGGAAGGCGTCATCACGAGATGCTCTTTCGATTTTCTCCTGTTCAATTGCACCCAGCATGCGAGCTGGATTATGCCAAGTGCTTTCCCAAAGATCTCTATCGAGTCTGCGAAATAGCTCGATGGTATCGTGACTCCATGCCCAACGCAGATTGTAAGCGATCGCCCGGAGGCGTTCGATGGCAGGAGGCAGAGACGGAATTACGCTAAACGTCTGGATCGGTTTCATAACGGTTCGCTGATGGGTCCCCAATTACTCTTTTGCCCAGGCCAAATCGACTGTCGGCCGTTTCGCTTTGAGCGGCGAACTATCTGACTCTGGGGCGAGTCGCTCCCGCTCGGGCCCCGGAACAACTAACACGGGACAAGGAGCATCGCGGAGAATCTTATCACTGTTGGGCCCTGCAAACAGGGAGCCCAGCCAATTGTAATGAGAGGCGCCGATTACAAGCAGGTCGACGTGGCACTCTCTGGCTACCCACAAAATGAGTGGAGCAGGATCACCCAATAGAAAGCAATCTTCAGTCAGCGCATGGTGCACCCGAATTCTGTCCCTCATTACGCGAAGGTTGCGCTCTGCCTTTTGGCTTTCCTCTAATATTCTTCTAGCATCCAATTCGAGTTGGCCTGCGTACAGCGGGGTGAATGGCAGGTCAGCCCGATCAGAGCCGGGCCTGACATGAAGCAGGGTCAACTTAGCGCGGAAACCGCGCGCCAACCGAACAGCGCACGCGACTGACTCCCTGGACTGGGCCCCGAGATCGGTCGGCGCTAGGATATGCTTCACCGGCGAGCCGGTGACAAAGCGGGAACCACCGCGAGAGGACGGTACTAGGCCAGCATCAACAGAAGAAATTTCAGACTGCATAAGTCCGCTCCGTATAGGCGAGGTTAGCTTGGAGCAGAGGTGGTTACTAACCGATGTTTGGCCAAGATTGGCAGGCCTTTGCACCACCTCACAGACGCTCTGATATCGAACAAGATAAGCTCAGCTTCCGCCAACTATCGGAGAGAAAAGGACTCTGGTGACCCGATCTTTAGTTGGTGAAAGCCATACATGCGAAACGATTAGGAGCATGGTGGCTGAGCCGCTGCCAACCCGGTGATCGGCGGGCGCCGAGGTTAGGGGACAGCGTACCAAAAGCTAATCCCGTCGATAAGCAGTTTATATGAGCATGATTGACAAATGGAACCCGTTACGGTTCTCGCCTATGTGGGATCCGTTTCGGGAAATAGAAGAAATGCGTAACCAATTCAGCAGGTTGCTTGGAGAGCAAGTACCGCTGAGAAGGAGTGGAGGCAGCGAGAAGCTCGAGCTAACAGAGTGGCTGCCGCCGGTCGATATTACCGAGGATAGCAAAGAGTATACGATCAAAGCGGAGCTGCCGGGACTCACTAAGGAAAACGTAAAAGTTACAGTAGAGGATGGAGTGCTTGGGATCACCGGCGAGCGGAAAGAAGAGAAAGAGGAGAAGGACAAGAAACACCATCGAATTGAACGTTCGTACGGCAGTTTCCGGAGAAGCTTCACTCTCCCGCAAGATTCGTCGGGTGAAAAAATAACCGCTGACTTCAAAGATGGAGTATTGAAGGTCCATCTACCGAAGGATCAGACGGCGAAACCAAAATCGGTAGAAGTGAAGGTCGACTAAGCAGCAAACAGCCCTCCAATTGGGCAAATAGCTGATTGCTAGTTGAAAAGCCCGTAAAACAGCTCCGAGTGCTCTCGGGGCTGTTTGATAACGGTACCGGTGAGTTGTGCGCCCTAAGACTGATGTGGTTTAGAACATGAACCATTATACAAATAGCGCGGTCCGCGCCAGGATCGCAGAATTCTTGGGCGTAGGCTGCAACGGTTCAAATCCGACGGCAGTGGAATTTGCCACCTCCGATGAGGCGACCCATCTCCCCTGCTTGCCTCGATCATTCGCTGAGTTGAGCACCAGTCTGCTACATAACCTGGAAATCTTTCGTTCACTCTGGGATCGAGATTCTTTGCTAGCGGACCTCGAGATCAAATATGTTAACTTCGACGACCCGGCTTTGCCCTATACCGACGACGCCAGGACATTCGCCCTGCAGGAGCCATTGAGGCGAGAAACACAAAAGGCTCTCCTAGGTTTCGGGATTGCGCCTCTTCATTTGTTAAGCGGGCGCGGCCATCGTTTTCTCTGGCGCATCCGGCGCGGTTCCGGGGGTTTCGCCCGCCTGGCAAACCTTGGAAGAATGCCGCCCTCTTTGCGAGCCCACTACGACCAAAGGTCATCGCCAGGAGGCGAAAAAGTTGACCATACCTTAGGAAATGCCTTTGTCGGCCTCGGGCGGATCATGGAGTATTTCGCGGCCGAAGTTAAGAAGCGGGTTGCGCCCATTCTAAGATTGCCGATTGAACTTTCGGATATTGAAGTTGGTCCAGGCGAACGCGGTCGGGAAATGATCTCGTTCGACATTTCTCAGTATGCCGATCCGCTCTATGCTCGGTTTACCAGAGTCGCTTACAGTCGCTACCTGAGGGCCTCGGAACAGTTGGGACGGATGACCGATGAGACGGCTTCCAGTTTGCCGTCCCTGTTCGTCATCCCTCTCTATGAGATGAGCGTCGACGAAGCTTTACAGGTCATGCATGCCCCCGAGGCGGTAGCTGCTCTGGCTAGTTACGCGCCGGCAAATATCCCGGATTGCTCGGATGGGACAGGAAATTTATTGAATAGCTACCTTTCCTCCGAGCTCGCGCAGTTTCACTGTGATTTCTATGCCGGAGAACCGGAGCCACCGGAGCGATGGCCGGAGACATATGATCGAATCGACCTGGATCAATTGCCGCCTTGCGTCCAATTTTTGTTGCTAAATCCAAATGACCTCCTGCTCAGGTCTTCGAGCATGAGGAGAGTCGTGCTGACTTTATTGTCGCTCGGTTGGCATCCTCGTCACATCGCAGGTCTAATCCAATCCCGATTCGAGCATGATTTTGGTTGGAACAATCATTGGGTCAACTATGATCCAGCTACCAAAGCGGAGTTCTTTACTCGAGTCTTCGCAGGACTCGTGATCGGTGGCTACGACGATCTAGTTGACTTCAACTGTTGCTCTACTCAAGAGCAGAAGATCTGTTTCCAACCGCGTTGCCAAGACAATCTGGAGCGCTTCCGGACATCGCTCCTCAACCGAAGAAATTATGGACGTTTGGCCCGTCGGCCTTTCCACCGGCTGTTTCTACCAGGAGAGCATCCTGAGCTGTCTTGAGACGATTAAGCATGGTGGGTTTGATTCAATCGAAGTCTGCTCCACGCCGCAGCACTTGGATTATCATAAAGCAACAGACGTTATTAGGGCGAACTCGCTCCCAGACGTGTACCGACAAGCTTGCCCCTCCTACCAAGACCTATGAAGCATCTTCAACTTGGTATTCTGCTTGCGCTCTTCTTTCATTCTGGCCTGGCGACCAAGCCGGCCTCGGCGACTACGCAGGACGGTTCCCTCCAAGTGATTCGCATCGGTCATTTTCCGAATGTCACGCACGCTCAAGCGTTGATTGCACACCAGCTCTCTCGTTCGGGCAATGGTTGGTTCGAGGAACGTTTAGCCCCTGACATCAGGATCGAATGGTTTGTCTACAATGCAGGTCCTGCGGCCATGGAAGCGATTTTTGCCGGTTCAATCGACTTGACCTATGTTGGGCCTAGCCCGGCGATAAATGCTTACGTACGCTCGAGTGGCAATGAGATCCGGGTAATCGCGGGTGCCGTGGCCGGGGGCGCCGCCTTGGTTGTGCAAAGCGATGGACGCATCAAAAGCCCGGCTGACTTCCGAGGCAAGAAGATTGCCACACCGGAGTTTGGCAACACTCAAGATATCGCTTGTCGAGCTTGGCTGGGAACACAGGGGTTCAAGATCACTCAGCTTGGTGGAGACGTACAGATCATCCCTACCGCTAATCCCGATCAGATCACGCTGTTTCAACAACGGTTGATTGACGGCGCTTGGACAGTAGAACCATGGGTATCTCGCCTGGAGCTCGAGGCGAAAGGAACAATCTACCTTGAGCAAACCGATCCGATTACAACCATTCTCGTGTCGAGCGCCGGATTCTTGCGTGAACATCGGGCTCTAGCGACTGCGTTGGTCCGAGCGCACGCCGAGCTCACCGATTGGATCAACCATCATCCAGGGGAGGCCCAAGCGTTAGTTAGATCGGAACTAGCCGCTGAGATGAAACACGACTTCTCGCTTCAGGTCATCCAAAAGTCCTGGCCTCGACTTCGGTTTACCACGGAGATATCTCCCGTTCCCTTTGAGGCTTTCTTGGCGGACGCCAAGAAAGCTGGATTCCTGTACAAGAGTGTTGATTTGTCGCGATTGGTGGACACGCCATGATGAATTTTTGGGCAGAACACTTCCGTCGCTCCCATCCAGAGGATCCCTCACTCTCTTTGCAAGAAACGTCGGAACGCTGCCGGAGCGATGATACGGTACACGCGAAATTGGTGGTAGAAAACGTTTCGAAAGTTTTCGTCACCAAACGTGGAAATACAGAAGCGTTGGTGGGCATCAGCCTGGTAGTGCAACCGGCTGAATTCGTTTGCCTGGTCGGACGCAGCGGATCCGGGAAATCAACCCTGCTTAATTTGATTGCCGGCCTCGAAAAACCAGGCCAAGGCAGAGTATTAGCGGATGGCAAACCGGTGACTGGACCAGGTGCAGACCGAATGATGATGTTTCAGGAGCCTGCTCTCTTTCCTTGGCTTGATGTTATCGGAAATGTTCTCTTTGGCCTTAAGCTGAAATCTGGCCTCACTCGAACGGAAAGACGAGAAGTGGCCGAGTTTTACCTGCGTTCGGTAGGCCTTGAGAAGTTCGTGCACTCCAATATCCATGAATTATCAGGGGGTATGAAACAGCGTGTAGCCCTAGCCCGCGCCCTGGCGCCCAATCCGAAAGTCCTGCTAATGGACGAACCCTTCGCCGCGCTCGACGCGCTCACTCGTGAACAGTTCTATGACGACATTCAACGCATTTGGCGTGAGTACAAGAAAACCATTGTTTTGGTAACCCATAATGTGCGAGAGGCGGCATGCTTAGGCGAGCGGGTGTTGGTATTTTCGAAACATCCAGGCCGTATCGCACATGAGTTTATCGTCGGGTTACAGCGTCCGCGGGACATTAACAGCGTCGCGGTCGCCAATTATGCGACGGTGATTACGCGAGCTTTAAAAGGAGCGCTCGATCCGGAACTACGTGGAAAACCCCTCGGGGCGGATGAGGTGGCCGCATTGACTGCATGAAACGCCTGCTTTTTGCCTCGCTCTTATTTCTGGCGATCCTTTTGCTCTGGCAATCGGTGGTTAGCATCGGGGTCTGGTCACCGGTTCTACTACCCTCGCCCGAGAGCGTCCTGCGCTACCTTTACACATCGATAACCGACGGCACTTTGTTGGAAGCAAGCCTTGTGACTATGCGACGACTGCTGTTAGGATACTGCATCGGCCTGGTATTAGGACTGCCTCTGGGTCTATTAACTGCCCGATTCGAAATCTGCGAGGATACCATCGGCGTCATTGCACTCGGTCTCCAAACGTTGCCCAGCGTCTGCTGGATTCCGCTGGCCTTACTTTGGTTCGGGCAGACCGAGAACGCCATGCTATTCGTCGTGATCATGGGCTCGGTGTGGTCGATGGCGATCGCAACCGATAACGGCGTTCGCCATGTGCCTCCCATTTATCTGCGCGCGGCCCGAACCATGGGTTCCAGGGGGCTCCATACTTGGTTTGCCGTCGTTTTACCTGCATCCCTGCCTTTCCTGGTCACTGGGATGAAACAAAGCTGGGCGTTCGCCTGGCGTTCATTAATGGCAGCCGAAATCTATGTGACTGTCTTAACCGGTTTCGGGCTGGGCCAATTACTCCATTTTGGTCGAGAACTGAATTCTATGGAACAGGTTATAGGCGTTATGATCGTGATCGTCCTTATCGGACTGTCCACAGACAAAATTCTCTTTTCGCCTTGGGAACAATTTCTTCATCACCGCTGGGGTACAGCGAAAACGGGTTAGAGGGTTGGCAGTTAGCAGTTAGCAGTTTACGGTTCGCAGAGCGCCGGCTGACACACAGGTCTTATAAGTCTCATCCTTTGTTGTTCCCCTTCGGACCGACAACCGCTAACTGCCAATCCTAGTGATGGTGCTCTTGGTCGCCCTCTCGATTGTCTCCGCTACCTTTCATATGCATACCCATCATCATCTCGCACATACCCATCTCTGACTTTTCGCTGTTTGCGGTCTTGCTTTCGATTCGATGCTGATTTTCTTTGAATTCTTGGGCTAGTTTGTTCACGACGGCAGTGACAGCGTCGAGCTTCTTGTCTGCGGTGGCGGTATTCATCTCCTCGACCAGCTTGGTCAAATCAGCACTCGTGCGATCGCAGTTACACCCGTTATTAACGGCAGCCTTGTTTTGCGTGTCGCTGTTCGTTTGCGGATTAGTGGTTTCAGCTTTGCCCGCGTCTTCCGCAATTACTGCGAGCGTCGGGAGTGCCACAATGACAGCAATCAGTAACAGGTGTCTTGTTTTCATGGTGAATTAACACAACTTGAGACAGCGATTACCAGGTTGCTGATCTCTTTTTGGCTAAAGCAGTGCTTCCCTTGGATCGGGCTTCACTACCCGCGGTTACCGGACTATCTATCGGTTAACGCTGGGCGGCACCGCCTTTTGTTCACCGTTTGCCCAAAATCGGCCAACAGTGCTCCAGAACGTGCGTAGCGCCAAGATCGCCATAGGAATTGCCAATCTACGTGTGTCGCTCGGGTCTACGGTGCGAGTACGTTCCAATTCGAAGGAGGCCATTATGAGCAACCTTTATCCGCTGACGATCGCGGCGCTCTTCCTCGGCATTCTGGCAATGCCGCTAGGGCCTGCATCCGCCATTGACTGGCGGATGCCGCGAGCCCTGCGCGTAGCTCAGGTCAACCGACACACCCTGCCATTTTCGTTCGAACAAGTGGTCAGCTATTTCGATGAAGCCTTCGAGAAACCCGGCCACACTACTCACAATAACATTCGTGAATACGTCGCAAACAACGTTCTGGGCGAGTATGCTGCAATCGCCGTCTCCGGCGATGGCGAAAAAATCAGGGTGGCGTTGATTACAAACGGCGATTGGGGCGTGAACTATATTAGGGAATTTTTCGAGGCGCCGTTCTTTTACCGATCAGAGACCGAGCAACTTTACACGCTCTTGGACGCAAATCCGCGACACCGGTGGGCTGGTCTTGGCCGGTTCGACGTCCAAATTGAAGTTTTTGAAACTCGGCAACGGTTCGCTATCGCGGCGGAATTCGGGCCACCGGGCGCCTACCAATCCGGCCGCGCTCCATAGGAGCACGAATTAATGGGGCACGGGTCAGCCGGCGGTCGGCATTCGACAAAATCCGAGAAGTGATTCTTCCGCAAACACGATACGAAATTTTAGAGAGTTATGGTGCCAGAATGCAAAAAGAAGGCCTATTGTCCGACTTCGCCATCTCACGGTTTGTTTGGCCGAGGCTTCGCCAGACAAGTGGGCGCTGTTAAAGGAGGTTGTGTTATGGAAATCCCGCAAAGACTAATCAAATATTTGAACGACAAAAAGATCGTCTATGAAATCCTGCATCACCCCGAGGCATTCACCGCGCAAACAATCGCGGCGGCCGAACATGTTAAAGGCCGTCATCAGGCCAAAGTGGTGATGTTTAAATCGGAAAGTGAACACTTGATGACAGTCCTGCCGTCGAACAGCCGGGTCGATCTAGAGAAACTGGAAAAAGCCGTTGGTAAATCGGTCGCAGTAGAAGGCGAACCCGATTTCACGACGTTGTTTCCCGATTGCGCACCGGGAGCAATGCCACCGTTCGGCAATCTCTATGGGTTACCGACCTATGTTGACCAAGCCTTGTCCAGGGAAGATTACATTGTGTTCGAGGCGGGCACTCACACGGATGCCATTAAGCTTCAGTACAAGGATTACGAACGAGCAGTTAACCCGTTTATCGAGGACCTTGCTGTCAAGCTGCAGCCAATAAAACATGCGTAGAGAGGGAGAGCGGAGTGATGGAGTAGTGGAGTAATGGAGTAGTACATAGGCCTTCCGCAACTCCAACACTCCAGCACCTCGGTACCCCGTTCTGAACCATGGATCTCGCTAACATCCGGACTGATTATTGTCGAAGCCGATTGCGGCGAGAGGATCTTCTAGAAGATCCGATCGAACAATTTCAAGTGTGGCTTAACGAGGCCTGCAGCTCAGTCATCACAGAGCCTGCCGCAATGAGTCTGGCCACCTCTTCCAAGGACGGGCGTCCGCTCTTGCGTACGGTTCTCCTCAAAGGCTTGGATGCGCGAGGCTTCGTCTTTTTTACTAATCTGGAAAGCCGGAAGGCACGCCACATTCAGGACAACGCTTTTGTGTCCCTGCTTTTCCCGTGGTTGCCGCTCGAACGCCAGGTAATAGTGACCGGTCAAGCCGGCAGGATCTCCACCATGGAATCATTTAAATATTTTGTCTCAAGACCTCGCGGCAGCCAACTGGCGGCTTGGGCCTCCCATCAAAGTAACGCCATTTCCTCCCGGCAAGTCTTGGAGATGGAATGGGAACGGTTGAAACAAAAGTTCGGTGCCGGTGAAATTCCTCTACCGTCATTCTGGGGTGGCTACCGAGTCAGTCCTGATAGTATCGAATTCTGGCAGGGTGGTCACGACCGGCTACATGATCGTTTTCAATACGTCCGCCAAACCGATGGGACGTGGACCATCGAGCGTCTGGCGCCGTAGAAAATCGTAGGAATGAGCCGCCGCTCAGCCAACCGAGCAAAATCGGTGGGCTATCAACCAATAGACGCGCAGCACGCTGCTCATCCGTCAGCTATGGTCAGTCGTTCTTAATTGCACGAGGACGCTTGAGTCTCGGACACAGAACAACAAAACGACATGACCATTTAACCGCCGGCGCCTATGCAAACACGTCACAAGAAATGGGGGCTCTTCCATATATTGTTAGGTTTCTTTGCTTTAACTTCTGGTTTTATCCTGGTCGGCATATTGAACTGGGAAAGCTCTACCTACTTGGCGGTAAATCTTATCATTGGTCTTCTCGGTACCGCCCTGTGTATCGCCGGATTTAGACTTTTGCTGGTAGCGACCGCGGACGATGGAGCACCGATTGACGTTGACGGCACCGAACTAGGTTGCGTCAAACTAAATGGCTACTATCTGGTGGCATATGAACGAGAAACTCCGGACGGTAGAAAGCAATTTCGTCTGGCCAGCTGGCGTACGTTGACCCCGGAACGAGAAGCTGCATTTATCCGATATCTCGCTCTGGAAGGCTTTCTAGGGAGTCTTTGGCCGGAAATGAAAGAGCGGCTCCAGGAGGAGACCGAGTGGGCCTTCCAGGGGTACTGAACAAAGTTGGAACCGTTTTGGTCAAGCGATGGTCAGAAGCATGTCGGTCTTCGCTCTAAATTCACCCAGCTGCAGAGAAAGCGAGAATCATTATGAATACTGTGTCAGAGAAAGTTGAGAAGAATGCGCAAACTCTGGGTAAGGACGACCTCGAGATGAAGAGAATTCTGGTAGCGGTAGATCTCTCTCCGCACTCGGAAAGAACGGCTACCTATGCGGCCAACTTTGCAAAAAGCTTCGGCGCCTCAATCACGCTGGCGCACGTATTGGATATCGAGCCCGTCAGAACGCTCAACGCCAATGAAACCGCAACGGAAGAAAAACGGCATAACGCCGAGCGGAAGCTGGGAGAATTGGTCCTGAAGATCCGCGAGACTTATCCAAATTGCGATATGTGGTTCCGGACCGGCGATCCGGCCGAACAAATAACGACATTGGCACGGGATCTGGACGCTGATCTGATCATTACAGCCAGCCATCACCCCGGTTTTTTAACCCGTTTATTCGGCTGGGACCAGGCGCCGCGTATTCTGCATCGGGCACACTGTCCGGTGTTGGTTTATCACGAGGGGATTGAGTAGGCGGGAGCGGTCTGCACATCCCGTAGGGATTGAATGATAGTAGTGACTCGACCGAGCTCGTCGAAGTCCAGGCAGGAAATGCCTGGAAACCGGCCGAATATGGCCCGTCCTGTAGGGACGGTATGATCGGGTTTGCCACGACCGAAAGTTTCTCTTGGTGGGTTACAACTGCGCTTTTGTTACTGTGTATGCGGCTGGGAGAAACCATTCATACCGTTCCCTACGGGACGGGTTCGTTTCCCGGCACTTCGTGCTTGGACTTCGACGAGCTCAGTCGAGTCACTACTATCATTCGGTCCTGCGGGACGACAGAGTATGCCCGGAAGCCTTTCCAGAACTGACAAGCTACGGTTATTCTTTGTCAAAGGACGGCCAGCCAATGGCCCCTCATCGTCCTACTCTTCTGCAGAAAAAGAGTAGGAGGAAACTATGAGCCAGATCCTAGATGAAACAGACACCAGCACGTATAAGTTAAACGTGCGAAAAATTGTGGTGGCGGTTGACCTGTCGCCCCATTCCAGGAAGACTGCGGCCTATGCGGCTGCGTTCGCCAAGCGTTTCGGCGCTTCCTTGACTTTTGTACACGCCTTCGAGCCAGAACGGATTACGGAATTCACCACGCAAGAAGTTCACGAAGGCTACGAGGAAGATAAGCGGGATACCGAGAAAGAGTTGAACAAGCTCGCCGATTCCGTTCGTAAGACCTATCCCGATTGCTATGCGGAATTCCGCGTCGGAGACCCGGCGCGAGAAGTAAGCCTGGTTGCCGAAGATTTACAGGCCGACTTAATTATCACTGCGAGCCATCATCCCGGCTTCCTGGGCCGTCTGTTTGGAATCGATCAGGCGCCCAGGATTCTGCACCGGGCTCGCTGCCCCGTCCTGGTCTATCACGAAGAAGAAGAGGCAGCCTAGAGCGGCTATGAATTCATAGCCCGGAAAATATCATGAATGTTCTGGAAAAAGCGCGCAGCACTAAGCGAATCGCCGCTACCAACGGCTTCAATATAAAAAGGATCATCGTAGCTGTCGACTTGTCGCCTCACTCCGCGAAGACGGCGGAATACGCAGCCGAGTTTGCTAAAAACGTCGGAGCAGCTGTCACTTTGCTACACATCTTTCCGCCGGAGCCCAGTACAGAATTCGCAAGCGAGCAACTGTATGAGAGCTATGAGCAGGGCCGGCGGCTGTTGGGATGGAAATTAATTGAATTGGTTGAGAAAGTTCGTCAGACCGGTGTCAAATGCGATCATGATTTCCGGGTTGGTGATCCGGCTGAACAAATCGCCCGCTCAGCTCAGGACTTACAAGCGGATCTAATCATTACTGCCGCCCATCACCCGGGATTTTTGGGTCGCTTATTTGGATTGGACCAAGCGCCGCGAATATTGCATCGGGCGAAGTGTCCGGTGTTGGTCTACCACGAGGGGAACGAATAAAACGCCGGGAAGGCCGTGATCGCCGTCAACGACGTGAACGCTTCCCGCCGAGCTCTAGCTAGTTTTAATGTTGGCTCCTGGAACCGCGCCATCTGCGCCAGAAGCGAACTGACCACTGGATACTATTACACTGATTATTGATCAAAAAATGGATACCCTAATGTTAGGTCGTTGGCAGTTTGGGATCACGACCGTCTATCACTTCTTGTTTGTCCCCCTCAGTATTGGACTAGCGTTTCTGGTGGCTGTGATGCAGACGATTTACTATCGAACCGAGAACGAAATTTACGATCAAATGACCCGATTTTTCGGCAGATTGTTCGTGATTTTGTTTACGCTCGGGGTGGTAACCGGGATCGTACAGGAGTTTCAGTTCGGTATGAACTGGTCTGAATACAGCCGCTTCGTCGGCGACATCTTCGGAATTCCGTTAGCAATCGAGGCTTTGGCCGCCTTTTTCTTGGAAAGCACGTTTCTCGGTCTTTGGTTGTTCGGCCGTGATCGGCTGCCAAAATGGGTTCATCTGCTTTCAATCTGGTGTGTCGCTACCGGTACTTTAATTTCGGCGTATTGGATCTTAGTCGCAAACGCCTGGATGCAAGTGCCGGTTGGTTATCATCTGGCCAATGGACGCGCGGAACTAACTGATTTCGTGGCTGTCTTTCTGAACGAACGAGTCCTGGCCCAATATCAACACGTGGTCACAGGTTCATTGATCACGGGCGGCTTCTTTGTACTTGGCATCAGTGCCTGGCATCTTATGAAAGGCACTAACGCCGTCTTGTTTTCACGAGCTGTGCGGATCGCTTTGATTGTTACAACCGTTTCCGCGATCGCTGCGGCCACGACGGGTCACAGCCAGGCCCAATACACCGCCAGGACTCAACCGATGAAGCTTGCGGCGATGGAAGGCTTATGGAACACGGAACAGCCGGCTAGCTTCTCACTGTTCGCGGTCCAAGACGAGGCGAACCGGACCGGGTCGCGCGAATTGAATCTGCCCTATCTCTTGAGTGTGCTCGGATACAACAATCTAAGCGCCAAGGTTGAAGGGATGAAGGATCTACAGGCGGAATACGAAAAGACGTATGGAGAGGGGGATTATATTCCGCCGGTAACCGTCGTTTATTGGTCGTTCCGGATCATGGTTGGACTGGGTATGCTATTCATCCTCGTTAGCCTGATCGGATTCATCTTGTGGTGGCGGGGTACACTCGATTTTGCGAGGGTGTTTCACCGGATTCTGATCGTTATGATGTTCCTTCCGTTTGTGGCTAACACCGCCGGTTGGCTGGTGACGGAGATCGGAAGACAACCGTGGGTGGTCTTCGGGTTACTGAAGACGGCGAATGGAGTTTCTACGTCTGTCGATAGTATCTCGGTCTGGGTCTCGATGCTGGTGTTTACCTTGTTGTACGGCGTCCTCGCCGTTCTTGGTGGGATCTTGATTTATCGATTCGCGCGCCCAAAACCGGACGGCGAATTGGTTCCTCTCGAAGAAACCGGTCACGCTTATTAAACGCCGTCATCGCCGGGAACGCCGCGAACGACCAATCACCTCTCACATTTCCCTGTCCTATGGATCTGCAAACAATCTGGTACATTTTGATCGCCGTTCTTTTTATCGGCTACTTTTTCCTTGAAGGGTTCGATTTTGGGGTTGGTATCTTGCTTCCGTTTGTTGGCCGCGATGATACTGACCGGCGAGTACTCATTAACACGATCGGCCCGTTCTGGGACGCGAATGAAGTTTGGGTGCTTACCGCTGGAGGCGCCATGTTCGCGGCGTTTCCCCATTGGTATGCCACCATGTTCAGCGGGTTCTACCTGGCACTTCTGCTGATCCTGGTCGGATTGATCGTACGAGCGGTTGGCTTGGAGTTTCGGGCAAAGATAGACAATGTGCGTTGGCGGCATCTGGCTGATGCCGGCATTTTCTGGGGCAGCCTGATTCCAACGCTGATCTGGGGTGTCGGCATCACGAATCTAGTCAGAGGAGTACCGATCGGCCCTGACAAGAATTTTATGGGGAACCTGTTCGGGCTATTGAATCCTTACTCGTTACTGGGAGGCATCGTCGCGATCGTGATGTTCGCATTGCATGGGGCAGTCTTTCTTTCTCTCCGAACCGCCGGCGATTTGCAGCAAAGGGTCCGCAAGGTCGCTCGCGGACTTTGGCTGCCAGGAGCGATCGTGATGCTCCTATTTGCAATCTGGGGTAGATTTGAAACCGATCTGTTTTACGGCTTCGGCGTCGTGCCTGGTACGCTGCCATTCATTACCGCGTTAGCGTTTATCGCCGCGTATGTTTTTATGCGTATGCAGAACGACGGTTGGGCATTCGCGGCCACCGGTTTTACCATTGTGACGGCGACGGTGGTTGCCTTTCAGGGCCTGTATCCGCGCGTGATGCCGTCCAGCCTAAACCATCAATATGACCTGACGATCTACAACGCTTCATCAAGCAGCCTGACGTTGACGATTATGTTAGTAGTAGCCCTTTGTTTTGTGCCGATCGTGCTTGTGTATCAAGGTTGGACATATTGGATCTTTCGGAAGCGTGTGACGAGAGAGCGGATCGAGGGAAATAAGACACACTGATTGGAGAGAGGAGCCAGAATCGAGGAGCCAGGCGGGAGCGGTGATCAGTGAAAGGTAAAACGTGAAAGGTGAAAGGCTGCGATCTCCAACATCTGCTTGTGCTCGCCAGTTATTTCGCTTCGCGTTGGCGCACAAGCACAGCCTTGGATTGGCCGGCGCTGCGTCTTTGATAGGAGCGGTCGCCGCGATTCTGCAAATGCAGAATCTCAGCCGCATCATTGATGGTGCGTTTCTCGGCGGGCTTGATTTGACGCAATTAAGGACACCATTCATTTGGTTGAGCGGAGCGGCCTGTCTGCGCGCAGGCGCGCTTTGGCTGGGTGAGCTTCAATCTCAACGGGTCGCTGCGCGAGTTAAAGAGACGGTTCGCAACCTGTTGTTCCGCCGACTGCTAGATCGAGGCCCATTGTTCGCGCTGCGCGAAAAAACGGGGGAGCTCGCTGCCTGCAGTGTGGAGGGAGTAGAAAGACTCGATTCCTGGTACGCCAAATTTCTGCCACACACCATTGCTCTGGCGATAGTCCCGATCACGTTAGCGGCCTACGTGCTTTGGATCGATTGGCCGAGCGGCCTCGTACTGATCCTAACTGGACCATTGATATTGGTGTTTATGGCTCTGCTTGGCATGATGGCTCGACGGAAGACCAAGCGGCAATGGGCTGCCTTGAGCCGAATGAGTGGCCATTTTCTTGATGTCTTGCAGGGACTCAAAACTCTCCATTTGTTCGGTAGGAGCAGCGTTCAATCGGCCCAAATAAGCCGAGTCAGCGAACAGTTTCGCCACGCAACATTACAGGTATTATCCGTTGCTTTCCTATCGGGTATGGTTCTGGAGCTAGCAGCTAGCATTAGCACCGCTGTTGTCGCTGTGGAGATCGGTATCAGACTGATTGAAGGCATCCTCGACTTCCGCACCGGGTTGCTTGTGTTATTGCTGACGCCAGAATTTTATCTGCCCTTTCGCCAACTCGGCGCAAGTCATCACGCCGGAATGGAAGCCGTGGCTGCCGGCGAGAAGATTGTTGCGCTGCTGGAACAGGACAACGCCGGCACTGCTGGAGACCGAGCGATAGGAACGAGCACCCGACTACGCGAAGCGACTCGACTGAGCTCGCCGAAGTCCTACGTCGCGGCCTCGGGCTTGGACCAGCCAGATCTTGGGCGGAGGGCGCGCCGAAGCGAAGCGGAGCTCGTCCGAACCGATTCCGGCATTGGCAACGGCCTTCACGTCCGGTTTCAAGATGTTGCCTATCAATATCCAGGAACGCCTTCTCCGGCCCTGCAGGCCTTGACGTTTGATCTTTACCCGGGCTGTATCCATCTGCTTACTGGTCAAAGCGGAGCGGGAAAAAGCACCGTTATAAAACTGCTGCTGCAATTTGTAAAACCCGTCGCCGGGAGATTAGTTGTCAATGGCCAGTCCCTGGCGGAGGTTCCACCCGAAGTCTGGCGAACCCAAGTGGCGTACGTTTCCCAGTCCCCGCACTTTTTCGAGGGGAGCGTGCTCGATAATTTGCGGATAGCGGCGCCCGGCGTTGCGTTTGAGAGCGTCCGGGCCGCGGCACGCCTGGCTGAAGCCGACGACTTCATAATGGGGCTTCCTCAGGGTTACAATACTTCGATCAGTGAAGCGGCCAGCCGCTTCAGTGGAGGCGAACGTCAACGTCTAGCGATTGCGCGAGCATTTCTCAAGGGCAGTCCTTTGTTGCTATTCGATGAACCGGCTTCTCATCTTGACACGGCAACCGCGATCAAGTTGGAACGAGCATTTCTGCAGCTAGCTCGAAATCGGACGACCCTGGTAATCGCGCACCACGGGTTTGCTCTCAGCAGAGCAGATGTGGTTCTTGAACTTTTGCACGGCCGACTAACCAGCGCGACGGAATCAGCTGTATTCCAGCAGCTGTTGGACGCGCAGACGCGTGCCGAGCCTACGTATGCCGGAGCGAGTTCAGTATGACGATTCGTTGGGCATTACTTCAACTGCGTCCTCACAAGCTTTTGCTGGCAGCTGCGATCGTGCTTGGCACTTTAACCGTTCTCGCATCCATCGGTTTGATGAGTACCTCCGGGTATTTGATTGCCAGAGCTGCGCAAATGCCGCCGATCTTGGACCTAATGTTGGCTATTGTCGCAGTGCGATTCTTTGGGATCGTGCGAGGAGCGGTTCGTTACGGCGAGCGCATGGTCTCTCACGATCTTACTTTTCGCCTTTTGCTGCGTCTGCGCTGTTGGTTGTACGAAAAGTTGGAACCGATCATTCCTATTCACAGTACGTATCACTCTGGTGATCTCCTGTCGCGTTTAATATCGGATGTGGAGACTTTGCAAAACTTGTATCTGCGGGTGGCCTCACCGCTGATTGTTGCCGGATTAGTAACCTGTATCACTGTAGTTGGTCTTTGGCTTCTAGATCCTGTGGTAGCAATCATTCTCCTGAGCGGGTTGATCATCTGCGGCTTGGTACTTCCTCAAATGGCGCTTTGGGTTGCGAGAGGCGCGGGCCGCAGGC
>JAFAIO010000386.1 GCA_019236675.1 Verrucomicrobiota bacterium | reverse complement strand
AGTGCCTTTTCCCAAATTTTCGAAAAAGACCCACACAAACATCGCGCCGATCGTCACGCGCACGATTACCAGCCCAACCGCCGCATCGAGCAGGCCTGCTGATCTAGTTGCCTCTCTTTGCATTGAACTTTCGATTTTTATCATGTTTCCGCTACTCGTTGGATTTTATTGCTCGCCTCTTTATTCCCCGCACAACTCTCCTTAGCGAGCGTTTTAATTCGCGGAGCCAACTGTACTGAAACGTTGGCGGGGAATCGATTATACGAAGGTATCGGTTCAGGCGCGGGAGCGCCAAGGCGAGCACAGCGGTCTTCTGCCCCGAAGGGGCAAAAGACACTCCATCCCAAGGTCGGCCTCGCAAGCGAGGTGCCTGCATCTCCCCAGTTTTTGTGCGACTATTTTTGCGAAGACCGTCGCAATCCTGATATCACGTACGGTTTCAAGGACAGCCTGCCAGACGTAGCCTCCCGGCTTGCCCGACGTAGCCTCCGGGCTTGCCCGACGTAGCCTCCGGGAGTCTAGGCGACCAGGCGAAGTCGGGAGGACGAGGACGATTAAGAAGATGACCAAAACAAACCTCGAGCTCGATGCCAGCGGCAAATCGTTTGCTACCGGTTTGTTGCCTGAGCTTATAACGACCTTGCGCCGGTGCGGTCCCGGCGACCTCCTAGCCGTCGTTAGCAAGGAAGCAGGTCTCGGGGCCGACCTTGAACTCTGGTGCCGGTTCACTCGCAATACTCTGATCGAGACGACCGTTGAGTCGGGCCGCAGCCGGTGGGTGATCCGGTGTGGGGAGGCCCCGGCGGATGGCAGTGCCGATCGTCCAATCGGTTCGCGGCTTTGGCTCTACACGAATTTCGATTGTAACCTTCATTGTGACTATTGCTGCGTGCGTTCCTCGCCCAAGGCGCCTCGGCGAGAGCTCGGCCTGCCCCGCGTACGGCGGGTCGCCAGCGAAGCGGCTGTACTCGGGGTTAGCGAATTTTTCGTAACGGGTGGCGAACCTTTTTTGCTTCCGGACATCGGTGACATTCTTGCCGCTTGTACGGCGGTTGCTCCGACAACCGTCCTCACTAACGGCGCCCCGCTGGTGGGACGACGCCTGGAAGCGCTTCGTTCGTTGCCACCCGAGCGGCTGACCCTGCAGATCAGCCTCGACAGTCCCACACCCGAGGTCCACGACCGCCACCGCGGAAAAGGGACTTGGGAGCGCGCGTTAAAAGCAATTGAACTCGCTCACGCGGAGGGGTTCCGGGTTAGATTGGCGGCGACGGTTTCCAATGACGAACAAGCCGAGGAGTTCAAACGTTTTCTTGATGCACGTCACATCGACGAAAAGGATCGAGTGATTCGCCGTATCGCCCTCCGCGGCTTTGCCATCAAAGGGGTGGCGCTCGCGCGCGCCGATCTGGTCCCGGAGGTCACGATAACCGCAGACGGTGTCTATTGGCATCCGGTAGGAGCCGACGATCCGGACCTGCTGGTCACTCCGAGCATCTTTCCTCTGGCTGAAGCCTTCGCAGCCGTCCGCCGGGCCTTTGAACGCGAGACTGAGCACGGCCGCCGATTGGCGAGTATTTTCAATTGCGCATAGGTAGCGGTGTTCAGCGCCCTCGTAATCGTAATCGTCGTCGTCCTCGTCCTCGAGCAGATTGCTAAGGTTGCCAAGGTGCGCCATCGCCCACCGCCTGGAGGGGAGCCGCTTTGGCGCGTTTCCCGCCCCCCTCGCGAATTTCGTCTCAACGCTGGTAAGGCCTAAACGTGCAAGAACAGGCGGCTCCCGGGAACGACCCAGCGCGATCCATTCGCGCGTGGCCTTCGATTCGTCTACACCCGGACCGTAGAGCTGCATCGCGCTGGGTTATTCGCGGGAGCCGCCCGTTGCGACGCTTTACGGACGGATCAGACGCTTATACGAATATCGCGAGTCGTCTGATGCACGCGCCAAAGCAGCTCCCCTCCAGGCGGTGGGCGATGGGGCACCTCGGCGACCTTACCAATCTTCTCGAGCACGAGCACGAGGACGCTTACGAAGCGCTATCTTGGCGCTTTATCTTGCTTATAAAATCCCTGTTTCGCGGCGGCTTGGCGGAGCGAATCGTAACCGTCGAGATGAGGAACCTCCCAGCGGCGGAGCCCTTCCGCCTCGAGCACCGGACGATGATTTGGATTGTCGTAGCTCATTCCGGAAAGCGCTTCGACAAAACGTTGTCCCAAGGATGGGTCGAGATCGGGTCGAGCTGTGAACATGCAGTGGTTGAAGGGCGGCGAGGTCCAGATTTCAGTTAACGATCCTTCCGGCACCAATCGATCGGTATTTACCGTCTTCCAAAACGGGTTGCCAACCGCGCCCGCATCGGCTCGGCCGTCAAGAACCGCGCGAACTACTTCGGCTTCGCTTCTGCCGGTATCGCCATGCTTACCGAGATCGGTGTTGAAGCGTAGCGTCCGATAGTCCTGGTCTTCGGTCAGACCTTCCAGTTCCAGGAAGTGAACGGGCAAGATCGCGGCGTGACCGCTGTCGCGGCTCCCTAGCGCTAAAGTACGGTTTTTTAGATCGGCAAGTTTGGCAACCGGTCCCCCGGTTACTGCAAAAATCTTGGTAGTCCAACCGATATCGGTATCGCGCATGGCGATCGGCCGGCAACGTTTTTCGCTCCATTCCTCAGATTGCAGATACGCAAGGTTGGTATTCCAGGCGATGTCGATACGCGGCGTTGGATCGCCCGATTGTGAGAGGAGGGCGGCTACCTGCATTTCGTAACTCTGAAAGAGGACTACTTCGACCGGCAGGTGGGCTTCTTCGTGGAAATAGCGCCGCATCCCTTCCCAGATGGTTACCACCTTCGGATCGTATGCCACTGCTCCTAGCCATATTGTTCGGCTCATAGTTGGTCTCGCTTGTTATTGTTTCGTTCTCGTCCGCGGGCGAGCGGAGTGATGTGGAGTCAAGATTGTGGATAGATATTTAAGTCGTGCAGAGCTCTTTGTCCCGAAGGGGACTATAGGACTCAGCCTGGGGTTTTAACCCCAGGAAAAGTCGACATCGTGGGCCGCCCTGAAAGGGCGGAAGATATCGGTATGCGAATTTCGTAAATTTAAGCGCCTTGATCACGATTCCTCTGCCGCCCCGTTGGGGCGGGACTTTTTTGGTTGAACCCCGGGGTTAAAACCGGGTTAAAACCCCGGGCTGAGTCCTCAAGTCCCTTCGGGACAAAAAATAGAGTTCGACACCTGTCCGCAGAATCGACGCCACCCTCGCCAGCTACGACCCACATCTTTCTAAAACAGCGGTATACCCAGAATCGCCTTGCCGATAAATTCCTTTAGAACATCGCCGGTTGGCGCCATCACGGCACCCGCATGAGCATCTCTAAACAACCGTTCGATGCTTAAGCGTTTAGAGAACGCCGAACCTCCACACACCCGCATCGCAGTGGACGTGACCGCGATCGCGATATCACCGGCAGCAGCTTTGCTTTCGAGTACTCGCAGGAGAGTCGTCTCCCTCGGCTGCTCGAGGTGCGCAACCAGGTCATCTAAACGTGCCGAAAGGCCATCCGTATCGATCTGCATTTCCGCGAGTTGTGCGCGCAGCGTGGGTAAGCTTTCGCCGAGGGTCAGACCAAGATGTTCGAACCGAGCATTGCGGAGATGATCTGCCGTGGCGGCAACCGCGGCGCGACAAAGCCCCAACGAGACCGCTGCCGACCCCAGATTGAATTGTGGCAGAACCACGTTCAACATCGCCGGGAAGCCTTGACCGTCCTCAGTCAGTTGGAGTTCGGCCGATATCTCGCAGTCCTGGAGATTCATAGGAGCAGAAGCATTCGCCCGGAGCCCCATTCCATCCCATGCGCCCTCGACTGTCAGCCCGGATCTTCCTGCTGGAACAGCAAAAAGCGTCGAATCTGTCGGACCGGCCCCTTCAGGTGCAAGCGTCGAGACCACATAACTCTGCGCACAGCCGGCGCTCGTCACCCATGACTTTTTGGCTGTGATCAGCACCCCTTGGCCATTTCGTCGCGCGCGGGAGATCGGTGCCCAAAAATGGCTGCGTGAGCCAGCCTCACTGAAAGCAAGGGTGGATAGATGCTTACCGGCGGCAATCTCCTTGAGAATCTGCTCGATGGCAGCCGTTCGTCGAGCAGCCGCAATGCTTGCGGTAGCACACTGATGCATGAGATAGACCATCGCCACAGATGCGTCAGCTTCCGCCAGTATACCGGTAATTGTGGCAAAGGTCCGCAAGCCGAGGCCCTCCCCGCCAAGCTCCGTTGGCAGCGTTAACCCGAGGAGTCCGGCTTCTCCAAGTGCCTCGACCGCTTGGGTCGAGAAACGTCCCTCTTTGTCATTCGGTCTAGCAGCGGGTGCTAACACGCGATCGGCTATGTCCTTAGCCTTCGAAATAGCAGTCTCATGATTCATGGTGTTCTCAGGGGTTCACAATCGTTCCGACGGGAGAGGAAAATAAGCGAGACAAAATTCCCGCATCAAGCGTCAGATATATGCTCGCAAACCTGACAAATGGAGACAGCCTAATTTTTTTCTTCCTGGCAGACAACCGATACCTTGGTCCAATAGAATCAGCGCCGTACTTGGGCGTAGTTCACGCCTATGCCAACGACGAAAACAGCCATTGTAACAGGTGCATCCCAGGGAATTGGAGCCGGCCTTGTAGGTCGCTTCTTGGAAGAAGGTTACAACGTCGTAGGCACTTCACGCAGTGTTACGAAATCGACGAACTTGACCGCTTCATCGCGACTTGCGCTAGTGGACGGCGATATCGGGGATCCGAAAACCGCGCAAAGAATCAGTGATACTGCTATCGAGCGCTTTGGCCGCATTGATGTGCTGGTTAATAACGCGGGCATCTTTGTGCCGAAACCATTCACGGAATACACGTCTGAAGATTTCAACACGCTGGTATCTACGATAGTGGGAGGCTTCTTTTATATTACCCAAAACGCCGTTCGACAGATGCTTCAACAGCAATCGGGGCACATCGTCAATATTTCGACGACTCTGGTCGATCAGCCAATGGCCGGCGCACCTTGCGCTTTACAATTGTTAACCAAAGGTAGCCTGCATTCGGTTACCCGGGCCCTCGCTATCGAATACGCGGCCAAGGGTATCCGCATTAACACGATCGCGCCGGGCGTAGTCAACACGCCGATGCACGAAAACGACGATCACGAGATGCTCGGTAAACTGCACCCAATCCATCGGCTTGCTGAAGTCTCAGAGATCGTTGACGCCGTTTTCTATCTCAACGGCGCTACATTCGTCACGGGCGAAATCCTGCACATTGATGGCGGCGCGCATGCCGGACGCTGGTAGCAAAGTGGACCAGCACGTTTTCTCGATTATGGACCTTCTCTTGTACCGGTTCCGGTGCCAGGTTGCGCTGTGATGAATAACCATGAGCCCAGAATCGCCTACTACAAAGTTGCGCCGGAAGGATTCAAGCACTTGCGGGCATTGGAAGGTTATCTAGCCAATTGCGGCCTCGAAAAACCATTGGTGGAGTTAGTCAAGCTGCGCGCGTCCCAAATCAACGGGTGCGCCTATTGTCTCGACATGCATAGCAAAGATGCATTGGCCGCCGGAGAAACGCCTCAACGTTTGGTCTCTTTGGATGCGTGGCACGAGACACCTTTTTATACCGACCGCGAACGAGCAGCGCTGGCCTGGTGCGAGACTGTGACCCGAATTTCGGAGACACATGCGCCCGATGAAGCCTTCGATGCCGCCCGCGAACATTTTAATGAGGCCGAACTCGTTAATCTGACCCTAGCGATTACGGCGATCAATAGTTGGAACCGGATTGCCATTAGCTTTCGGTCCGTTCCGGGCACTTATCAGGCGCGATAAAATCGTGCTCGTCCTCGTGCTCATGCTCGATTGCGCGGGGAGGTGGTACGGATGGGACTTATGGGACTGTGGGAAACACATAAGTCCCATTGGTGGCATCGCCCCGAACCTTTCGAGGACGAGCACGATTGTTTTACCGCGTGCGAAGATCCGGTGTCCTCTCATCACTGGGATCCGCAAAGTCGTTATTTGGCAGCAATGGGTACCAATCCGGGCGCCCTGGATCACGATCGTAGGGGTAGCTGCCTTGCGCGCGATATCGCTCTGCGTACATTTTGAGCTTTTCGCGATCGAGGGCGACGCCAAGGCCTGGGGCATCGGGCACGCGGATGCAACCGTTCCGGTAGGCCATCTTGCCGCCGGCAATGACATCATCGAGAAGGTGATGGTAATGGGCGTCCGCGGCAAAAACCAGGTTCGGTAAAACAGCGCCGAGATGAAGCATGGTGGCAAGTTGAATCCCGAGCTCGCCGGAAGAATGCACAGCGATGCTTAAACCGAACGCTTCGCAGATCTGGGCCGCCCGGATACAGGCTCGGACGCCACCCCAAAAAGTTGTGTCCAGCAGGATCACATCAACAGCCGGGTCACGCACATTGGTCGCCAATTGTTCGAAATCAATAACAATCGTGTTCGTCGCAAGCGGAGTGGAAAGCTTTTCCCGCAAGCGGCGCATCCCGGCAAAGCCCCAGGTTGGATCTTCGAAATAGTCGTTGCGAAGCCCTGCTATTGCCTGACCAAACCGCAAGGCCTGCTCAACGGAGAGTCCACAGTTCGGATCGTAACGCAGAGTGTCCTCCGGGAAGGCGTCAGCGAGCGCGGAATAACATTCCAGTTCATAGTCAGGATGAAAAACCCCGGCTTTGAGCTTGTGGGTTGTAAAACCGTACTTGGCCTTTAACGCCCTGGCCTGCTCGATGAGTTGATCAACCGTACGTACTTCGCCGGTACCGGATTCCGGGTTGGGATAGCGATAGAACAGATAGCTGGCGAATTTGATCTCGTTGCGTACCGGTCCGCCGAATAGCTGATAGACCGGCACTCCGAGTTTCTTTCCGATGATATCAAGACAGGCGAACTCGAGGGCCGCATGCAACTGAGTGCGATTATTATAGAGGGAAGCCGTCGGGTTACAGATCGCATACCGCATCCGATTGAGGTCGAACGGGTCGTGCCCAACCAGGTACGCCTTCAGTCCCGCAAAGGCTAACGCGGCGCTTTCACCGCCGCCGCCCATTTCGCCCAGTCCGGTAACGCCTTCGTCGGTGTCGACTTCAACTACGGTTCGAACGAATCGCCCCCAATGAGCACCGTTGCTGTGACGCAAAGGAGCCTCAAGCGGAACTGTGACTGTGGTAGCTCGGATATCGGTGATTTTCATGGGCAAGCAGAGGATCGGAGTGGTGGAGTTATGGAGTGTTGGAGCAAGCGCTTGGAGGAGAGCCGCATTCGCCTGCGCCAATTTAAACGCGGGTTATTCCTGCAATACCGCGGCTGCTGATTCAAGGCGTGTTAAGCCGGCGGCTCCCGTTAACGTCCCAGACCGTGGTTTTGCCTTACAGGTCCTTGCTTTTGCGGATCCGTGGAACAGCGCGGTGCTTATGGGTTATGGTGCACCAGGAGCCGTTCGCGGGAGCCCGCCTGATTAACACGACTTCAATCGGCACACGCGGTATTGCAAGAACAACGCACGCTCAAATTGGCACAGGCGGAAGCGGCTCCCCTCCAAGCGCTGCTTCCGCTACTCCACGCCCCGATCTCGAGCACGAGCACAGGGACGATTGCCCTGATGGCCCCTTGTCACCACGCCCCTTTCGATTAAGCTCCTGCAAAATATGGGAGCTTACAGAGGACGAACAAACGTAAAACACCGGAAACGGCGCGCGGCTAAAGCGGTGCGTATCAAAGCTGTTGCCACGGCCAAAAAAGAGGCCACAAAGACGACCGTGTAGACAGAATCCACGCTAGCCCGCGATGCGCATTCTGGTCACAGGGAGCTTTGGCCATCTCGGTGAAGCGCTCGTCCGCACTTTGCGGCATTTGAACCATGAGGTCATTGGCATCGACCTGCTTGACTCGCCGTTCACGGCTCGCATTGGATCGATTACCGACCGCGTTTTCGTACGCAGTTGTATGGCGGGCGTGCAGGTGGTTTTTCATACGGCGACCCTGCACAAGCCCCACATCGCGACCCATCGCCGACAAGCTTTTGTCGACACGAATATCAGTGGAACCCTGACTTTGCTGGAAGAAGCTGCCGAAGCAGGAGTGGAATCGTTTGTCTTCACAAGCACGACAAGCGTGTTTGGAGACGCGTTGATTCCGCCCGCCGGAACTCCAGCCGCCTGGGTAACCGAGGAGATCGTTCCTGTCCCAAAGAATATTTATGGCGCGACAAAAGCAGCTGCCGAAGACCTTTGCCAGTTGTTCCATAGAAACCAAAGGCTCACCTGCATTATCTTAAGGACCTCCCGATTTTTCCCTGAACCAGACGACAACAAGGCAGCCCGGGAAGCCTTCGCTGACGAAAATCTTAAAGTAAACGAATACCTATTTCGGCGCGTCGATCTGGAAGATGTGGTCAGCGCACATTTGGCCGCCGTGGAACGAGCGCCCGAGATTGGGTTCGGCCGCTACATCATTAGCGCTACGACCCCGTTCGCAAGTCGCGATCTGGGCGAGCTGCGCCTGGATACCCCTTCCGTGGTCAAGCGCTACGAGCCGGATTTCGTTTCCGAATATGCGCGCCGCGGCTGGCAAATGCTTCCAACCATTGACCGCGTTTATGTGAACCAGAAGGCTCGAGCTGAGCTCGGTTGGAAACCGAAGTACGACTTCAAATTCCTCGTTGAACAGTTGAAAGAAGGCAAAGACACCCGCAGCCCATTGGCTCGCCTGGTCGGATCGAAAGGATATCACGCGGAGGTATATGTGGAGGGACCATACCCGACGGAAAAGGAGCTAGGAGCTAGAATCTAGGAGCTAGGAGGGGCTCTCGTCGTAATCGTCCTCGTCCTCGATTGGCGTGGCGCGATTGGTGAAAGCAGAAACCTGAAGTCAGGTTGCCTATTGCTCTTTTCGCCGTTTGGTCGGCTGCCCCTCCTAGCTCCTTTTCCTGTCCTGAAGCCGCTTCCTCGTTCGTCGTATCTCTGAACATGAATACTGACTATGGCTTCTTTCAGTTGTTTAGGGCGCTGAAATCTCTTCGCGATAACAGAATCGAACCAGCATTGGGGGAGGTGCGACCCGAGGGTGAAGAAAAGCTTCCGCAGATCAATTTTTCGCTCCTGACGAGTCTGCCCGGCCACCAGCGGCGCTTCCAACGACACCCGGTTCCTTGCCGGTGTCTTGATCTTGGGATTGCACCCACCTGTTAATTGCCCTGATTACAGTCGCTGAACGATCTAAAGACTCAGCAAACTACTAAAGGAGAATACCGCGTGAGCTCTCAGAAACCTGCAGGCAGTGCAAAAGACGAGGAACCCCCTCGACATATGGCGTCCGAATACCTGCTGTTGATCCGCAACACCGCCTGGCAGAAAGACTTCTCGAACGCCGAAATCGAAAAAGCCCTGGAGGAGTTCGCCGCGTGGGTGACCCGTTTCAAGAATGAAGGCACGATCAAAGTGGCGGTTCCTCTGGTTCATCGCGGGAGATTGTTCGAAAGCAAAGATGTGATCGTCGATGGGCCCTTTATCGAATCCAAGGAAGCAATCGCGGGTTTGATTATTTTCGAGGCAAAGAATTTTGAAGCGGCGATCGAGCTGGCGAATAGCGCTACCTGCCTGAAATACGGGCAAACTCTCGAATTAAGGCCGATCGCTACGGAAGAGCCGGAACGGGCCGTGCTTCGCGCGAAGTAGTAATTGAAATCCGAGCGAACCCTACCCTTATTGCTCGAAGTCACATGGCAGACACACCCACCGATTCCGTTCCCATCCTGATGTACCATCGAATTGCGACCGACGGGCCGCCCGGTCTGAAAAGATGGCGGGTGACGCCCGAGCTTTTTGATGCTCATATGGAAACCCTTCATCGCGCCGGGTACCAAACGATTGCGTTCGCGGAGTGGGCCGACGCATTAGCTGAGCGACACCCAGTTCAAGGTAAACGCGTGTTACTGACTTTCGATGATGGATACAGTGACTTTCTAAGCGCAGCCATACCGCCACTCCGCCGCCATGACTTCTCCGCGACGGTGTTTCTGGTGGCGGAGCGAATTGGCCAAACCGCGCTTTGGGATGCAGACTACGGTGACTGCGCACCGCTAATGTCTTGGGAGGAAATCAAATCCCTGCACGAGACCGGAATCGAGTTCGGTGCTCATTCCTGCATCCGCAAGAAGATGACAGAAATGGAGTCTACGGAGTTAGCGGAGGACACAAGGAGGACACGGGCGATTCTCGAGGAAGGCCTGGGGGTTCCGGTTCCTACGCTCGCTTATCCTTACGGAGAACAAAACGAAGCCGTACGTCGGGCGGTCGGAGAGGCTGGTACCAAAGCCGCCGTAACCATCGAGTCAGGTATCAGCAAGCTAGGCGACGATTTACTCCGGCTGCCCCGAATCGAAATTGCCGATGGTTGCACGCCAGAACAATTGATTTCCTTGCTCGAACCCGCTGGGTAGAGACCGGTGGCAGCGCGCCCGAAGGACTTCAACCGCAGCCCCGAAATTCTCCGGGGTAAAATGGACGCAGATTTACGCAGTTAGCCTGTAACTTCGACAGAATTAAACCGCGAATTGACACGAATTGGAGCGAAGACTGGTTTCAACGCTTCGCCGTGCCAGAGGTCTTTCATCCGTGTAAATCTGAGTTTATCTGCGGTTGATCTTAATGCGGGATCGGCGTCTCTTATCGCCTCACTCGGCTAACGCTTTTGTTTTACGAGACGCTTGAGGCGCGTCAGCGGCCTCAGGAACGCCGAACCGCCATTCGATCTCAACATTTTCCCCTTGCCTGTCTTCAAGCACGATCGCTTCGCTGACACCGACAGGTAACGGATTATTGCTGACTGAAACCGTCCAGTACCTGGGGTCGGCGTCGGTAACGCCGTCGATCATGTCGACGAACGCACCATAAGACGAATGGTAGAGCACCCGGAACGAAAAGCTTCCCGGATGCATTGACTGCGCGATCACCATTGCTTGCAAAACGGTAATCCCCGGATACCAAGGGATGCCGGTAACTTGTTTCGGCGGTTCAGATGATTCCTGAGAAATAAGGATACTAATGGTGTTACGGTCCGACATCGTTTTTCCTCCTGAAGCGACCCTATCAAGACGACGACGAAGAGTCGAGAAGGAGTTCTAGGCGGCGAAACGGCCAATGGGCGAGCGGGCGAAACGGCGAATTTAGGCGCGAAGCGCCGGTAGGGCGAAAACCCGACTTCGCAGGGCCTACGTCGCGGCCTCACTGAAGGCTTCATTCGATCCAGAACAGGGCCGCGCCAAAGCGTAGCGGCGGCGGGTCTCGGCGCGCTGCTGATGGGCCACCTTTTGCGGCTAAATCGCGCCGGATTTGAGCCGCGTCGCGTGATTTGGTTCGTTCCAGAAACATCGCGATCAAGGATGGCCAATGGATTTGAACGGATCATCGAATGAGATTCCCTTGGATCGGGCGTGATCTTCTACGATGGCCTGTCCCCAGAGAAACGGCTCAAATCCGGCGCGGGCACACATAATTAATATGGCACGTCGGCAGCGCGCCGAGATTTTCCCCTACCAGCTCAAACTCCTAACTTCTAAAAAGTGCAGTCTACGCCTAGCGAATCTGCAACTGTTGTTACACTATAGTGCTAGTGAAGTTAGGTGTTGATTTTGGTACGAATCGGATCGTAGTCGCTGCCGCCGATCGCGGCAATTATCCACTCGTTAGCTTCGATGCAGCCGATGGAACAACTGCAGATTGGTTTCCTTCGTTGGTTGCGATCCGAGGCCATGAACGGTCGTACGGGTGGGACGCTTACGATAAACAAGGCGACGAATCATGGACTGTGATTCGCTCGATAAAACGGTTGTTGGAAGACGCCGGCCCGCAAACTTTGCTTGATCTTGGCGACCAACATT
>JAFAIO010000066.1 GCA_019236675.1 Verrucomicrobiota bacterium | reverse complement strand
TTCGCCGCTGGAGATATTCCTGGGGAGTAAGATGGCGCCGCAGCAATTTTCTTCGGAGCACTTCGGAAAAAATCTGGAGTTCGCTCGGGCCGTACATGAAGGTTTGCCCTGGAGACGCAACCGCTCTTAGAGCGATACTGTAATGGTTGCGATCGGGGATCCTTCTGCCATGAAGAGCGAATACGGGTTCGATGCCAGCGGTAAAGCTCAGGAGATTGCGAATGGTGATATTTTTCTTGTCCGGTGCATCGGCCCACTCGGTGATCGTATCCCTCACTGGTTCATCCAAATCCAGAATACCGTCTTGTTGAGCAGCGATGGCGGCCACGCACCAGAAACCCTTGGTGCCGCTGAAAATCGAGGCGACCTTCTCCTGGCTATCTCCATCGGAATAACCCTCGTAGAGGACGTGACCGTCCTGAATCACCAAAAGAGACAAGCCTCGGTGTGCCACCGAGTACTTCTGCGCTGCCGCGCAAGTGCTCTCCGAGACAGCTCCGTACGAGGGCGTGAGAACGAACCAGCCGACCGTAAAGAACACCAAAGACCAAATCACTCTCATGAAGCCGCAACCACTACTGTTGCTGGCACGAAAAGCAAGGAACTGGTTAGGGCACGCGGTATGGACGAGCGCTTGCTCATCAGTCCTGGGCAACCCTACCGGCCGCGAAAACGCGAACGAGCAGTAGCGCGTACCGACCGTAAATAGCATGGAAAGCGATACTTTCCAGAGCCTCGAGCAGCCTAACGATGTCACTCCCGTCCGCCTCTTTTTCTCCATTAATCCGCCTCCGGATGTTATCCATCATTTGTCGGCGATTCAAAGCGAAGTAAGAAGAGTTTTGGAAACCGGTTTTGATCCAAAACGCGCGGTCCGCTGGACTCGGCCCACCCAGTTTCATTTGACGATTCTTTTTTTGGGAAACGTCCCGCCGGCGGAAATCGCGAGCTTAGAAACGGCAGCGAATGAACTCATGGCGTCACTCAAAGAACTCCCGATCTTGACCCTGAGCGGTCTCGGCAGCTTTCCCGCTTTTCACCGTCCTAGAGTGCTATGGGTGGGGTGCCGTTCCAATGGACTGCTACAACAACTGCAATCTGACTTTTTAGCGGCGTTTTCCAAAAAAATTCCTCTGAGGAAAAACGAACGTTCTTACCCTCACATCACCATCGCTCGATTTCGTCACCTTCCGCGAAGGTTTGCCGAACGAATGCGCATCCTGTCAGAAAAGAATTGGTTCCCAGAATGTGTCTGGCGAGTAAACGGTGTGAGCCTAATGCGGAGCGTGCCCGCACCGGACGGGGCTGAATACACTTGTTTGTCGAATTTCTCGCCTGACATTAGTACCGATGGATGCTGAAGAGAAATTGCGGAATGAGGCTTGGATTGGAGACGCGGTCCTGGCACTGTTCGCTCGTTCTTGGCTTCTGCAGGTTGGCCAAGGCGAAAGCTACAAGGATCGAAACCAGCTGTTCGAGCTATGGGTTTCGAATCAATTCCTCTCTTCGTTTGGTGAGCCGACGAGCATAGAAGCCTCCATTGGACGGACCTACGCCAGCGGCGGTCTGGACGCTGCCTTCGCGTTTATTGAGGAGAACCTGTTAAATCGCTTTCTACAAACCGCGAGGAAACGAGGCTTTAATTTGGCGGCGCCGGGTAGGATCTCGGCAAGCTCAGTCGAAGCGGCGAAAACTCGGCCTCCAGATGTTTGAACGGTCAGTCGCGCAAGACCGCGTTGAACCGGAGCCGAATCGGAGGGGCGTTGCATTCCGCGCGCAATCGAAAGGAGCTTCTGCGACCGAGAATTGAGCACGAAGGATTCTCATGCGCCACAGCTGCGACGCCCCGAAGCCGATGCCACGCCGCTTGAGGTTGCACATTGGTTCGTACGGTCACACGCTCAAGGGAGCCGCGGCTGACACACGTTTCGGCCAAAAGACGAGTTGCGTGCAGTCGTGCCTCCCGTAACGCCACGCGGAATGCGGCTCCCCTCCGCAAGTGCTGCGATACCGCCTTGCCCTTCGTTCAACATCCTACCTACACCCCGGCCAACTGCTCAACCCGAACGGCAATCGGCAGGTCACAAAAGAACTCGGTCAGACCGTTAATTTCGCTTTTTACACCGATGCGGCCGTCGTGCGCTTGAACGATCTGCCGGGCGATGGATAGGCCCAGGCCGACACCATCCCGGACACTTTGTTTTTCCGACCGATAGAACTTATCAAAGACTTTAACTTGTTCCAGATCGGACAAACCGGGACCGCGATTGGTGACGCTAAAACGGACGAATTGTTCGCTCAGTTGTTGAACCCGGAGCTCGACCTGGGTGCCGGGGAAACTGTACTTGAGAGCATTTGATAAGAAGTTAGTCAGTACTAACGAAATGCGCGTGCTATCAACCGATACTTCTGGCAGATCCGGAGCAACTTCTAATGCCAGGTGCAACGAAGACTGATCGAAAAATTCCAGGAAATGATGGTAAGCGTCTTGCGCCAGTTGAGCAGCCGAGACCGGGGCAAGATCCAATTGGTCCTGTCCGCTTTCCATTCGAGCCAGATCCAAAATGCTCTTCAGCGTTTTGAGTAACCGCTCACATTCGTTGCAGCCCGTGATCACCAATTCCTCCTGTGAGCCCGACAACTTGCCAGTGCGTTGCTCGAGCAAAAGATGGAGGACCAATCGGATGCCGGTCAACGGCGTCTTGATTTCGTGACTCAATGTCGCCAGCAAATCGGTTTTGACTTCGTCCAACCAGCGGAACCGCGTCACATCAACCAGCATCACTGCGCGCCCCGAGAACGTGCCGTCTTCCAGGATAACCGGAAAGATTCGGGGCAAGAAATACGTTTCTTGTTCGTTGATTCTGAATAGCAACGCCTGCTTGAGATCATCCATCCGATAATCGGTTCCGGCCCGGGAAACGTCTACTAGCCGCCGTTTGACCTGCGGCGGCAGATCAGTTCCGGCGCCAAGATTAGTCATTAGACTTTCGGCGGCCGGGTTCAGCCGGGAGATGCGATCGTGTTCGTCCAGGATAAATAGAGGATAGGGTAAGGTAGTCAGCAGGGCTCGGATAACTTGGTTCAGCTCGATGAGCTTGCGATCTGTTTCCCGATAGAAACTGCGGAGCTCCTGAGCCATGCGATTGAACTCACTGGTGAGCTCACCCAGTTCGTCCCGGCTTTGTACCGGCAGCAGATGCTCGAATTCTCGGGAACGCAGATCTCGAATCGAATGGGTCAATCTACGGATCGGATCAATCAGCGAACGTCCCAGTCTGGCATAGGTAAAAATGAAAACGATGATCGAACTCACCATCGCAATCAATAGAAGCCGGATGGAGTCCGCTGACTTGTGACGCGCTTCCCGGTTGGCCTGCAGCATCTGCTTTTCATTAATGCCGAGAATGTTTTGGCTTAGGTTCGTGATCTTGAGGGTAAGCTCCGGAATCCGAGCCCAGGACTCGTGGATTGCTGCGTCGTGAGCAAAATATTGGCGGAAAATCTCCCGATAAAGACTGATGTAGTCCGTGGTGGCTTGCTTTAGCTCGCTTACGAGTTGCTTTTCTTCAGGATTCTTCGCATTCCGCTCCAGGACCGGAATAGCGGCCTGGAAATCCTTTTCGGTTTTATCTAACGGGCCTGTCTGGTCATAGGGCAAGGTCGGCCGATCTATTCCGCGAGAATAGAAAATGTTCACCCGAGCAGTGCCAACCCGCATAGAATGGCAAGCGCGGATGCTGTCGTAATTGTTGCACAACACCTTGTCGACCGCTCGCCCGAGGTCATTAAATAACCAGACACCGTAGATGCCTACGGTGAACAAAATGATCAGCGTAGCCAGCAAGCCGAGTGTGAGTCGCCAACGCAGCATGGATTGTTGAAGAATCGTCAACGATTCTTCAACAATCCATGCTGTGACGCAATCCTCCGGCTAGGCCGCACGATTGCGTTACCAGCCTGATATTCAATAGCATTAAACATGAGTATCCTGACAGGTTTCGAAATCAAGCCGATTGGCAGACGTCGGCGCCTGGTTATCGGCTAATAGCCTGCGTCGCCGAAAAATGGCCAACCATTTTTCGGCGAGGCAGGCTTACTGCAAATTCAGCCGCTTTCGTTTCCGGTACAACGTCGCCGGGTCTATCCCCAAGGTCTTGGCCGCCGCATCCAGGCTGGATGCTCGCCCCAAAATGCTGCGGATATGAGCTTCCTCCAACGCTTCCAGGCTAACGTCGCTCCCGATGGAGATCTTGGCATCCAGAGGCACTGGCGGGTTTTCCGGTACGAACCTTTCACTGATAAAATCATCCGGCGACAAGATAGCGGCTCGTTCAACGGTGTTCCTCAGTTCTCGGAGATTACCAGGCCACCGATAACTATTGAGTCTCTTCGTTGCGCCATCACTGAACGCCAATCGCGGTCGTCCTAGCTGCCGGGAAAAGAATTCGAGGTACGATCTGGTGATACGCTCTAAATCATGGAACCGCTCCCGCAAAGGTGGGACCCGTACCGAAATCACATCGAGTCGATAATAGAGATCTTCGCGGAAGGAACCGGCTCGCACGCGTTCTTTGAGCTCGTTGTTGGTCGCCGCAATGATTCTGGCATTCGTAACCCGGATCTTGTGTTCACCCACTCGCTCATATTGCCGTTCTTGCAGTAAACGCAGCAATTTCGGCTGTATCTCCAAAGGCAGTTCGCCAATCTCGTCGAGGAACAGGGTTCCCCCTTCAGCGGCAGCGACCTTACCCCAGGTATCTCGGATAGCACCCGTGAAAGCGCCTTTGACATGCCCAAAGAGTTCGCTCTCGAGCAACTCGCGCGACAAACTGGGACAGCTGACAGTAACGAAAGGCGCATCTCTCGCTTCGCTTCGATCATGGATAGCCTTCGCTAAGACGCTCTTGCCGGTGCCGCTCTCGCCCAACAGAAGGATCGCTGCTTGGGTCGGCGCAGCTTTGAACAAAATTTCGATTGCCGACCTCATCGCCGGATCATCCGAAGAAAAATCGACGGTCGGATTCTGGAGATCGATCTCTCTTTGTAGCTCGACGATCTTGGTTTCGAGCTTCCGCTGCTTTTCGACTCGAACCAAGATTTGACGGAGGTTCTCCGGGGTAAAAGGCTTCTCTAGGTAATCAAAGGCCCCTTTTTGCATCGCGGTCACTGCCGAAGCCACCGATGCGTAAGCGGTAAAAACGACGACTTGGACTTGAGGAAATGCTCGTTTGATCTCTTCGAGAACTTCGAGCCCGTCTTCATCTCCGAGCCGAAGGTCGAGAAACACGAGATCGTAAGCCTCTTCCTGTAATTTCAGTAGGCCAACCGCTTTACTGTCAGCGGCCTCAGCAACATGTCCCTCGGCTCGGATCGCAATAACGGTGGAACTCCGGATTGCTTTTTCGTCGTCAATAATCAGGGCTCTCATTAAGTCCGGCTTTGAGATCATCGCGTCAGCAATTTTTAAGCCTAAGTTGTAAGTGTTTTAATTACAGCACCTTGCAAAAACTGCATTGCTTTTAACTACGTAATATCGCAATCGAAA
>JAFAIO010000050.1 GCA_019236675.1 Verrucomicrobiota bacterium | reverse complement strand
TGAAGCTAGGAACAGAGTTTCAGCCGCATTTTGCACACTGGCAGTGAACGGGCTCAGAGTGGCGGGAGCGCTTCCTTGCAAGTAATAGTTCTCCAGACCCTGCATATTGAAATTAACATTAGCCGTGCTCCCGTCACCGGGCATCATGATGGTTAACCCTTCAAATTGGGGGCTATCATAGAATGATTCAGTCGAGCCGACAGAAAACGGGTAGTAAAGTCCTCCGGTCCCGGTCGGGTTGGCCATGTAGTTCTCGCCGTACATGAAGTTCGGGTTGTAGTCAGTCGCCGGATCGATGAAGCTTCGCAGGATCGTTCGCGACTCATTTGCTGCTATCTGAGCGCCGTAAAGATAGGGAACATCATTCGTGGGAGGCAGGACGTAGGCGATGAAATCTTGGCCTCGCCAATAAGCGGAGGTGGTCCGGCTAGTTAATAGCAGGGGCCACTCCGGAGACGGCGGATTTGTGAGATGGCTTACCGCGTACAGAAAACGGTCGGTTTCACGATCTTCATCCGTCAGGAACTCATAGGTGCGGCTGTGGGTGCCACCAATCCGCTGATTCTGCGTATACCAATTTGAATAGAGATCGATCCAAAGAAGCTTAGATCCTTGCTGCGCCATCTCCGAGATTCCCGGGTCGTGAGCGTATAGGTAGATGTAACCAAGGACCTCAAGGTCCACCCCGGTGTAAGTAGGACTAAGAAATTCGTGCACACCATAGTTCCGAACAGTCGACGTCCACGACATCAGGTCTGTGCGGCCGGTGTTCACAACCGTCGAGTTGGCCGGTAGCAGCACGGTACCATTACCGTCGGCCGGCCCTTGCCCCGTCAGGATTAAATTACATACCCGTGAAAGCCAGATGTTAGTATATGAGACAGCGATGTTATGATTTAGTTCGCCGGTTTGGCCCTCAAATAGGAGAGTAGCTAACAGGTTTTCTATGGTTCCGGATTGCGTGGCCGGTCCATATTGCGCGAGAAGCTTCGGGAACCGGTACGGGATCTGTACTAGATATTCAGTGATGAACTCGACCGCGTTAGTGTCAGTCACACCCGAGTCGGTGTAGTTCCATTTGAAGTTTTGGCTGGCAGGAACCCACATTGACTCGAGCCGGTTCAGAGCGGTGACGGCTGCAGTTTGGCTCCCCGGATCCAGCAGCCCATTGTTGGCGTTGGCTACCGCAAACGCCTCTAAGACAAATTGGGCCAGAAATTTGCCTTCTGGGTTTGCGCTCGTAACCTGGTTTTCCAGAGCCAGGTAAGAAGGCGCACCCTCGAATCCGATAGTGCAGTACGGAGTCGGGACTGGGTCATAAGTCTGGGCATGAACCGTGAGTGCTAGGAAAAAAGTAAGAAATGAGCCGACCAGCAGCCTCGCGAAGAAGCCGCCCTCCCTTGGCGATACAGTATTAATCATAGTAACTATAATTACCAGGCATCGAATCATCTTCTGGCTATCGTTGTCAAAACCTTATCGTCTTCCCAGGCTGTTTGGTTGTTGTCGAAGCGACAAGCAACTCTTGCTGAACAGGTTAGATAGTCTATCGTTGCTCCTTGTTTTCCGTTCGACTTTATCTCCATGCTATGGCTAAATAGGGCTCTCCCTTTTTGCGACAGCCAGACTTAGTCGATTCGTTTTTAACGGCAGCGGAACCTGAAGCGCTGCTTTTGTTGGCTGTTATCGTATTTTATCTGGCCGGTCTGTTGATTGGTAGATTGCTTAAACGCCGGTTCAGGGTCGGCTTAGGGTGGACCTATCAGATCTTTATCGCTGCCACCGCAGTCATCATCGCGAGTGCCCTATTCCACATTGAACTTCCGGGGGAACGTTTGTTTGGAATCGCCGCCCTCTTTTTCGCTGCCTTCCCGGTCAACGCTCTGCTTTACCGCTATTTCTGGCCGATCTTTGGGTATCCCGGCGAACAGGCTCGAATCCCTCCCTTTTTGCCTCAAATCACGACGTTACTTTTAATTGCAACCGCGTTTTTCTCTGGCCTGAGCACATTTTATGGGGTCACCCTACCCGGTCTCTTAGCCGGCTCTGGGTTGATTGCTTTGGTCCTCGGGTTAGCGCTCCAAGAGACGCTCGGGAACATATTTGCCG
>JAFAIO010000503.1 GCA_019236675.1 Verrucomicrobiota bacterium | reverse complement strand
CTGCTTGCTTAAGGTCCGGTGTCACACGGGAAGATAGTTCACAACAAGGCCTCAAAGGCCACCAAGATTTGTCGCGCTCCCTCGAGATCCCGTCGTCCTCGTCCTCGATTAGTGCTAGACAAAGGCGCGAAAAACGGTCGATCCTGGTTCGTTGACGCTGGGAAGAAGAGATTTTCTAGGACGAGGACGATTCCAGCAGCTTCGATCGCGCGCCGGATACCCTTCACCCTAGATTCCTGAGACGGACTATCTCGCGTTCGGCCCAAAGCACATCCTCGTGGGAAGCACGGCGTCGCTGATACTTTCTCTGGAGAACCGCGTGAAACTGCTCCAAATCAGGAAGAGGAGGTTCATCGTAGTAGGTCCAAGTCTCATCCTCCGAGCCCTTGGCTTGAAAGCGCCAGGTTCCTCCAGATTTGACCACCCGGACTTCACGCTTAGTCCCGTCGTCGTTCCTTTCTACCCAGGCATGGCGGTTGTGCATTCGTTACAACTTTAGTTTGCGCGACTGGGCAGTCCACGCTATTTGCTCGTTCCCTTGGCTACCGGAAGGAAGATTTTGGTTTTTCTCCTCGGCACCTTGATCCTGGGTGCTGCCCTGGCGCCGGTACTTTTCTGGTGCAGTCAGCCATTGTCCGACTTGCCCCGGTTAGGTTTTCTCAAAGACACCGACTTTTCTCGCTTCTTTGCCCGCGCCATCTTACTAGCCGCAGCTCTTCTGGCTTTCCCCGTGGTTCAATGGATTGGGGTACGCCGGTTCCACGAGCTGAAGATAAGCTGGGCCTGGTCCAGAAGCTGGCAATTGCCGGCGGGATTTCTGGCAGCAGGGGTCGTCATCGCTCTCTGGGGATGGTTCGCCATGAAGATCGGGCTAGCCGAATTTAAACTACGGCCTCCCTGGAATCTGGTCCCCAACCTCCTGCTCACATCGCTCAGCGTCGCCGTGATAGAGGAATTATTGTTTCGGGGCGTTATCTTTGGCTTGTTTCGCCAAAACACTCCCACTTGGCTGGCAGCCATCTTCGTCTCTGCCATCTTCTCGATCATCCACCCCTTAAGGCCAGGATCGACGGGCGCCGAACCTATCACCTGGCATTCGGGATTCGATCTTCTCCTCCAAGCGATCCAGCATTTGACAGAACCGCTCGACCTAATCGGTGGATTCCTGACGATTTTTGTCCTCGGGCTGGTGCTAGCTCACGCCACCGTTAAAACGGGAGCTCTCTGGCTGCCCATCGGGGTACACTCCGGGGTGGTTTTCGCCAAGATGAGCTTCAATAAACTCACTCGGCACTTGGCGGATTTTCCCCCCTGGTTCGGACCCGACCTGACGACCGGTTTTGGCGCGATCGCGATCCTCCTTTTGCTCTGGTTGCTGGTTTGGTTACTATTCCCTCGTGCAGCCGGTTCTCAACACACTTTATCAAACAGTGGTTAACCTGTGCTATCCACCGTTTTGCATTTCCTGCCGCACGAGTTTAGAGCACGGCTGGCTTTGCCGGGATTGTCTGGAATCCGCGGTAAGGATCAAGGCTCCCTTTTGCCAGATTTGCTCCCGGCCCTACACCGGCGAGTTCGGTGCGCCTTTCTCCTGTCCGGATTGCGAGGATTATCCTCCCGCGTTCGATTGCGTTGCGACCCGTTATCAGGCGACCGGTATCGTGCGGGATTTGATTCACCGGTTTAAATACTCAGGCGAATTTCATCTGCGAAACCTCTTGGCGAATTGGTTGGAGGAAGCACTCCGTGATCCCCGGGTCAGCCAGGAGCCTTTTGATGGGCTGGTTCCGGTTCCGCTGCATCCCACCAGGATCCGGGAACGCGGCTACGACCAGATCGCTGGCCTAGTCGAAATACTGGGTAAACGGAGGCGGGAACCCGTGTGGCGCTGCCTTCTCCGGTCACGCTATACTGAATCGCAGACGCGTTTCTCCCGGAAAGAACGCCTCCAAAACTTGCAGAATGCGTTCGAGTTGCGCAAAGGTAGCAGCGTGCTTGGCAAACGGCTGCTCCTGGTAGACGATGTTTTAACCACTGGTTCGACGTTGGACGAATGTGCCCGAGTCTTGAAAAGTCACGGCGCTCAATCCGTCCGTGCCGTCACCGTTGCCCGTAGATAGAAGTATGCCGATCTTTCAGAAACCGACTCTCAAGCAAGGAACCAATCGAAAGCGCGAAATGCCGGAAGGTCTTTGGCAAAAATGCCCCGAGTGCGGTGAAGTTATCCACAACCTGGAGTTATCGCAGAATCTTAAGGTCTGCCCCAAGTGCGACTATCATTTTACTTTCTCCGCCCGGGAAAGGATCAACAACCTGATCGATGAAGCGACATTTGAAGAATTTGACCAGAACCTGCTTTCCGTTGACGTCCTTAAGTTCACGGGAGTAGCCAGCTATTCTGAGCGGCTGGAGAGTTATCGCGAAAAAACCGGCCTAAAGGATGCAGTCGTTACGGGGTTCGGCCGTCTAGGCGGGCATGATATCGGATTGGCGGTGATGGATTTCAATTTCTTAGCAGCGACCATGGGCTCAGCGGTGGGCGAGAAAATCACGCGTTTGGTGGAACGAGGTACCAAAGCGGGCAGGCCGATTATTGTGGTTACGGCATCCGGGGGTGCGCGTGTTTATGAAGGGATGCTAAGTTTGATGCAGATGGCCAAGACCAGCGCTGCCCTGGCGCGGCATGCCCAGCTCCGTCTTCCCTATTTCGTGGTTCTGACGAACCCAACAACCGCGGGAGTCATGGCTAGCTTCGCCTCCCTTGGGGACATCATCTTGGCGGAGCCAAAATGCATGATTGGTTTTGCCGGACCACGGGTTATTCGGGAAACGACTCATCAAGATCTGCCGCCTGGGTTCCAGACTGCAGAATTTCTACAACGCCACGGCTTCATCGACATCATCGTTCGGCGGCCCGACCTCCGAACAACTCTCACTCGACTCGTAAGTCACCTCTCATCTCGCTGAGACGAACTGCTGTGCAAGAGTCGTATACAGAAGCCATTCGCTGGCTCTACAGCACCCAGGCTACCGGGATTAAACTCGGTCTCGACAACGTTCGCCTCCTCTTGGATGCCTTAGGCAACCCGCATCGGCAGCTCGCTTGTATCCACGTTGCCGGCACCAACGGAAAAGGCTCCGTCTCCGCCATGCTGGATTCGGTAGGACGTGCTGCCGGGTTGCGAACCGGGCTCTACACCTCCCCTCATTTGGTCCGATTCAACGAGCGTATCCAGGTTTCGGGACGGCCGATTACCGATGATGAGGTACTGGCTGGACTGCGAGTGATTCGAGACACAATTGCCAGGTCCGGTTGCACACCTACTTTCTTTGAGATCACAACGGCACTGGGCTTTGTGCATTTCCTATCTCAGCGGGTCGACCTCGCGATTATGGAAACCGGACTAGGTGGGAGGTTGGACGCCACCAATCTGATCACACCACTAGTGTCGGTCCTCACTTCGATCGACTTGGACCACCAGAAAATCTTAGGCGATTCGAGGGCTAAAATCGCGCGGGAAAAGGCGGGCATCATCAAACCGGGCGTACCTGTGGTGTCGATTGCTCAGAGCGCGGACGTCCGAGAGGTGATCGACGAGGTAGCAGCATCTCAAAACTCACCAGTGACTTACACCACAGATCCGGTTATCGATCTGCAAGTTGGTTTGCCCGGCTCACATCAACGACTGAACGCAGCCCTCGCCCGAGATGCGCTCGCGGTCACCAAGCTAGGCGTCTCGTCCGACGCGTTGAAGGCCGGCCTCAAATCTGTGTTCTGGCCCGGCCGTTTTCAGATCCTCGGCGATCGGCTCACAATCGACGGCGCTCATAACTTCGCCGCCAGCCAGGGCCTGGTCCAAACTTGGAGAGAATTCTATCCGGGCGCCTCTCCCACGATTGTGTTTGGTGGCTTACGCGACAAGGACCTCGATAAGATGCTGTCGGCGCTGGCGCCGATCGCTACCCGTTTTTTTCTCGTCCCGGTCAAAAACCCGCGTGGCGAAAACCCGGCCAGTATCCGGTTGCCAAACGGAATTTCGGGCGTCGTGTTTCCCGGTGTGCAGGAAGCAGTGGAAGCGGCCAACCAGCTGGCAGAGCCGATCTTGGTTACCGGATCGCTTTTTCTGGTCGGCGAGGTGCTCTCGTGGATCCAGCCTGAACTCGGCAAATTCCAAACCAGCCAGCAGTAGAAACGCCAGACTTCGCCCGGGCGTCTTAAACTCCCGGAGGCTACGTCTGGCAAGCCGAAAAGCGCCGGGATTGCCGTCAACGCCGGGAACGGTCCTAGACCGCTGTCACGGCGATCCAGGATAGCAAATAGCAAATAGGAAGATGGCAAATGAGAGAGTCTCCTCTCGCGAATTTGCTATTTGCTATCTCAGAAGCTCTCCGGTTTCTCCGTGGGCGACTCCAGCGAGATCCGGACTTTCATGTGGTTCGTCTCGCGAATGATTGCTACTCGAAAATTGGCTAAATCGTCCAGAAACTGGCGCTTACCCGCAAATGTACGGCTGGTAACGAGCTCGACATCGGCGAATGCATATCGAAGCAGAATGTGATGCTCGTCCAACGTATCGATCATTTGCAGGTAAGCGTATGGGATCGTTTTGCTTCTAGCCGGAGACGCGAGTTCGAAGGTGCAACATGTCCCAGGCGAACTACCGGGATGGACGACGTAGGTTTGATCCTCGGGCCGGGAAACGAAGGAGGAGAAAGCCATGCCTGCCTATAACAATAATATAATGCGTTTGCAATGCCTCTAAAATCCTCCGTCTATGGAATTCCGGAGCCAGCGCAGCCCTCCACACGTTGAAATGGCGTGCTTGTTCCCAGCGCCTAGAGGGGAGCCGCTTTGCCGTGTTATCTCACGACCTCGCGTATTTTGTTCCAGCGCTCCATCCGTCCAGAAATTGCTGCAGCACGCTGGGACGTTCGCGGGAGCCGCCTGTTGCCGCACGCTTCGGCTACACTAACGATGAGACGAAACTCGCGAGGGCAGCCAGATACCCGCCAAAGCGGCTCCCCTCCAGGCCCTGGGCGATCACACGCGTCAACGACGTCAGAATCTTTTAAAGGACAGCCCGCCCGACGAAGCTTTTGATCTATAGGTTGTTAGCTCCCTTGGCTTGCAAAGTCGGGAGAACGAGCGCTCGGTCGTGCTCGAGCTCTAAATGAAGTCGATGATGAACCGGTCCAGGCTCTCCCATGAGGCGAGAGGTTCATCATCGATAAACGTTAGACCCGAACGACTTCAAGAACCTGGTCTTCTTGCCCGAGCACGAGCACAGAGCCATCTTACACAGCCAATACTTGGATCGACAGCTCGCGGGTCTTGAACCTGGTAAGAGGCGCATGGTTACGATCCTTCAGCCGGTTGGATGCATCAGTACGACTACAGGCGAAAAGTTTACTAGGCAGCTCGAACTCAGTAGGGACCGGGCGATCGATCTTTCGGCAGTCCAGCTTGAGCAGGGGCGGTTCCAAAGGCCTGCGGGGGGCGGCGCAGCCATCGCTCGACGAATCCGTTGGGAAGTTGCGAAAAGGCAGACCTCCAAACCAACCGCGTGTTCGTTACGTGATGCCCACTTCGGTCCCAGGAAGAGGTAGGGCGCCAAACCTCTAGTTCCGTCTATCCGTTTGGCGTTCGGCGTTCGGCCGCTGAGCGTTCGGCGTTTGGCGTTTGGCGTTCTATTCGGGAACCGTGCGCCTCGCATCTTGCTGCGCAAAAGCACCCTGGCCAATACTGGCTTTTGGGATTTACCATGCGCTAGAGCCGAAAAACACTGTCGCAGAAAATCTTCTTTAGGCTACGCGGTGCTGGTTTTCCGAAGATCGCCAAACGCGAAGGCCGCTCACGCAGCCGGCGGATATTCCTTTGTTCCCCAGCGATTCATTAACGCGTTGTTGACGGCCCAGCGAATGATTGGATGGCGTGCTGAAATGAGAAAATGAGCCCAAGGAGAATTCTCGCCGAGACTGGATCCGAAGTCGCGACGATGCTCGACGATTGCTTCAAGAATGTTATCGGCGAAGAAATCCTTCTTCCCTGACAGCGCCGGTAACGACTCGGCGGTCGACTCAGCGATCAGCAGACAATAACTGATCACCTTTGCCACCGTCCGGGCACTCAAAATCCCCGGTTCAGACACGCGAGCCGGATCGACTACTAACGGAAAATTTTCTGCCGTGATTTCTCCGTAGTTCCATTTGTCGCACAGATCAGTCCGGCACATCGGGAACCGGGCATGAGAAACCAGATCCAAAAGGGTCCAGCTTATTTTCGGATAAGGGGGTTCCGCAAAATTGTAATCGTAATTGAATTGGATCGCCTGAATGGTTGAAGCTTCCTCGGGATACAATCCGAACGAGGATCCTTGGAAAGGTGACGGCTGATCTCCCGCCATTGTATTATGTGTCCTGCTCGAAATTAGGACGGTTCGGCTCCGGCCGAATGAAGCAATCAGTAATGAGTAGTCCAGTAATCAGTCGATGCTGTGTCCTTGGTCCGATCTGATTACTGACACACTGATTACTGATTACTTCGCCACTGGAGCCCCCGAGCCGAATGCGGTCCGAATCCTCAACTCCGCGCGGAGTGCGCCCCTACTTTGGGGCTGGAGCGCCGTTGGTCCGCGCCTTTTTCTTCTTCTCTTTGATCTCAAAAGCCAGCGACAACACGCGCCGGTACTTCGCCTGGCCAACCGCTACCAGACGGATGCTGAGATCGGTTTTCTCGTTGATTTCTTGCAGGGCCCGATCGATCGCACGCTGCTTTAGGTTCGGCCAATGAACAAGGCACTTCTCGCTTACGATGTTTCCTTGCGCGTCGCGAACCTCATCAACTCCCAGCACCTTGCGCAGCTTCGGAATGGAAATGCGCTTGAGGTTGACGTGCCGCCATTTCCACGCCCACTCGTAAAGACGGATCGAGTACTGACTCGCTAGTTTGACCGCCGCCCTCTCGGAATCCTCTCTTTGATGATTCTTGAGGCGCTCCAAATGCCGGTGCAGCCCGGGATCAATGTGAAGAACCATCTTCTGATCTACGACGGTGACAGAGCTCAGCCACCGGGCGTAGAGGATGGAATTTTGTTTATCCCCGTTGTGTAAGACCAGTCGATGGTAGGTCAGGAGTTTCAGCACCGCCGGTTGCAGGTCAAAGTCCTCAAAGTCATACCCGGTTACACCAGGCTTTAGACGGTCCACAATCGACATGACAACGGTCCGCTCATCTTTGGTCAGTTTATAGAACGCTTCAATGAGGTCGTCGCCAAAACCAAGCTGATCCTCTAGATCCGCAAGTGGTAACGTTCCAAAAATTCTGTTATTTTTACGCACTTTACTTTGTGGGAATTACAGTGTTAAGAGTCTAATTTATAACTTAAATTTTTTGAGAAAGAAGCACTAAAATGGTTTCAACAAAGGAAACCCGGCCAGTAGCACCGGAAACCCAGAAGTGGTCATTTTCGGCGGACGGAAAGCCATTGAGTCTCGACGAGTTCTTGGAATCGTATAAGAAACAAGGGGTTTTTTATGAAGGGAAAGAGCAGTGGCTTAAGGGCGTCGTCAAGGTGTCGTGGGAAAACTTTTTCTTGGTCTGCACCGAAGAATTAGATGACATTTCACAACGAGCCGCAAAAATGTTGGTGCAATATTGTCTCGAGATCGTTGAAGATGCCGTCAACCGGATCCGAGGCCCAGTCGACGCGGCCAAGATCGCGGAGGCGATGAAACGGGAATTCGACGAACAGTACGACAACCCGATCTATCAGTTCCAATGGGCGATGCGCCACGACGCCATTCGTGAAGCCGTCACCAGCGCAGTCGCTAACCGCTGGGGCAAGTAGCCGCTTCCCGGCAAACGGCAAATAGCAGATAGCAAATTTGCCTCGGAATCTGGAGAAGGTCGTGAGCGCCCCCAAACGGCTACGCGAAGCCACCGTGGAGCGACTACACGACCTTTTGACGGCATAAATAAAGCAGCCGACCTCACGCCCGTTGAAGTCTACTCGATCTACGACGTCTACTCCCGTCCTTGCCCCCTGGCGAGACGGGCATCCTAGCATTTTCTCACAAAACGGTTGCTCAACGCACGGCGATATCATAACATTTAGTAAAAATGTATAATACGCTTGTCAAGGCCGGCTCCGGAATGCCCGACCTGCCCCAACCCGCATCCGTAGCTCCAGCTCCGCACGATCCGCTCTGTTATCGTTCCAAGACCGGCACCGTCGTTCGCCTGCCCAATTATTGCCCTGGATTACCGCCGATCGATCTGGTGACTCACGGCGATTACCGAATCCGAGCTCGCCCAATTTCGCCGGATCGGTCCAACCCAGGGGCACAATCTCAAGCTCGATTCCAGGTGGATGTTTGCATACACAATCAGGTCGTTCGCAGCCAACGTTACCTGGCGGGAACCGCTTCCTTGACTGAAGCGGTCGCGATGACCAGCGCTTGGGTCCGGCGCCGCCAGTCAATGGATCGCTTTTCATTTATTATTTCGCCTAACCTGATCGTCATCTGGTGCCTCCTGATCGCCACCATCTGGTTCCTATTTCCTGTGGTGTCCTGGGTCAGCTTTGCCCCATTCTTCGTCTGTCTGACCGTCTCGGTGGCATGCGCCCCAGCCAAGCGGGACCGGAAAATCACCGCTCGGCTGGCTGGACTAGGCTGGGACCGAAACGACTTCTGCCGAGGGTGGTTAATCACCGGTGATACCGGCGCCGGAAAGACGTTCGCGATCAACGCTCTTTTGCATTCGGTCTTTCATAACGAGCCCGACTGGGGCGGGCTTTGCTGTGACGAAAAAGGAATCTATCACGAGACCTTGGTCCAAATGACCAAGAAGTATGGCCGGCTCAGCGATCTGCGGTTGCTCCAGACCAAACCGGATGGCGCCAGCGACGATTGGGAACCACCGGCGACGTTCAATCTGCTGTCAGACGACTCGATTCCCGGATCGACTTACGCCACGGTGATCGTCGATACCGCCTCAGCGTTAGCCGGAGGCGGCGAAGACAAAGGCTTTTTTAAGACTCAAGCCCACGCGCATATCGGCCGCGGAATACAGCTCTTTCGGTTGCTCGGTTTGCGTCCGACCATGCATCACCTCCTGGAATCGCTGCAGTATCAACCGATTCTGCGGGCGATGTTATCTCGCCTGGATCCGCTTGCCCAAGCCGGAAACCGGGAGGCCCGCGAATGCAGCGACCACTTCTTGAATGGGTATCTGCGACAACCGCCGGAGCAGTTGGGTGGTGTTATTTCTACTATCTACAACTATTTGAACTACTTCACGAATCCGGACCTGGTCCAGGTTTTCGGCGCCGAAGAAAACAGCTTCGAATTCTCTGACCTGGATGATGGCGCGATAATTTGCATTGCGATGCCGCAGAAGTATCAGACCGAGCGCCGTTACGTCACCACCATCTTAAAGCTCCTATTTTATACCCACGCATTGCGACGGTTCGATCCCCGACCGCCGAATAAGCGCCCGCTGTGCAGCGATAACCTCTTGATTTGCTGGCAGGATGAAGCCCAGCGTTTCGTTAGTGAATCAGATGGAAATGTCGACGTTATCCGTCAAGCGAACGCCACTACAGTTCTGGCCGCACAATCCAAGCTCTCCTTTATTCCTCCGCTTGGAACCAAAGAGAAAGCGGATGTCACCCTGTTGAATCTGCGAAATCGCATCATCTTCAAGGCGGCAGACCGCACCTGCGCCGAGGGTTCCGCCGACTTCATCGGAAAAAAACTAATCTGGAAAAAATCGTACACACGGGGAATGGGAAACCGTTCAACGACCCGGTCGAGAGAGGAAGAATACCGCGTAAAGCCATTTGAGCTCATGGCGCTTCCAAAGTTCTCCGCGATCGTCAAGCACTGCGAAAAACGGTTTCGAAAAGCTCGCATTCATCCCGTTGATCCCGACGGAAAAATTCCGCGCTGGTACCCCTGGTGGAAACGAGTTCTGCGGTAGGGATGAGCCGCCAAATCGTAATCGTCCTCGTGCTCGTGCTCGTCCTCGTGCTCGACTAGAACGTATGGCAGTAGATTTCCCGCGCCTTTGTCGATGGGTCAGCATGGAGGGGTTCCCGATTAAGCCCACCTCAAATCTTCGAGCACGAGCACGATTTGGGAGCTCATCCCTACCTAACTCTCGCATACGTCCGGAACTCGGCTGGATCCAATTGACCTTGGACCTGCTTTAGAGCGGTCTGGAAATCAACCATCCCCAATTCCCTCCCCGCTAACATATAGTTTTCCAATTCCCTCTCGTTGCCCGATAAGATCACCGCTTCTGTATTCGGGGCGTGAACACAAATCTCGCGCACAGCGATTCTACCCGAAGTCTTCCGTCGTAACAGCCGTTGATTTATCACCAACCGCATCGTTCTTCCAAACACGTAACGTACTTCCGCCGCCATCCGTTCGGGTGCGAGTAGGATCAAGCGGCTAACTGTCTCTACCACGCTGCTTGCATGCAGCGAACCAATCACAAGGTGCCCGGTTTCGGCTGCTTGCAACGCTGCCAAAACCGAATCCGCATCCCGAATCTCGCCCACCACGATAACGTCGGGATTTTGTCTCAGCGCCTGGCGCAACCCCTCGGCGTATGAGGGCACATCGCGCCCCACCTCTCGTTGGATAATCTCCGCTTGGTTGGCGCGGAACAAGAATTCGACGGGGTCCTCAATGGTCACCACTTTCGCGGCCCGCGAAACATTGATGGCTTCGATGATACCTGCGATCGTGGTTGTTTTTCCAGAGCCGGTGGGTCCGGAAACTAGGACCAAACCGTCGGTGAGCGCCACCATCAAAGCGGCAACACGTTTAGAGATCCCGATCTCCAGAAGATCCGGCGGCTGCGCCGGAAGTGGCCGCAACGATGCGAAAAGCTCCCCTTGTGCGCGTCCGAGATTGACCCGGAACCGAACTCCGCAGATCTCGGCCGTGTAGTCGGCAGAGCCCATCGAGCCGCTAACGTCCGAATCAGCCGCGGGATATAGTTTGATCAGTTCGGCAATGAGTTCTTGTCCTTCACTTCGAGAAAGCGCGCCCTCTTCGTTCAGATGAACGACTCTGCCCTCGAGTCTTGCGGTGACGTTACTTTGGAAGACGGAGATATCGCTGACCTGATTGGAACTAACAAACTCAACTACTTGGCTCCATCGCTCTGCAGCTGTCATGTTAATGGCCCTCTATCAGCAGCTGAACGCCTTTCGTCTTCTGTCTTAGCAAAGCGACTCGACTGATACTGCCGATGCCCTTCCTCCGTCGCTAAAGCTATGGCGGACAAGAAGGCACATCAGATTGCGTGGTTGGCGGGAAGTATTTTCGGATCGGATCACGGTGTCGCACTCGGAAACGCTTGAAGTGCACCATGGCGCGTACAGCTCACCTGGTTGGTCAAACTATACAGATATTGTTGGTACGAACCGCCATCCGGACACTTCGGTATCCCAAATCTGAAGTATTGCGCAAAGGCGCTCTCGTCGATGCTGGTCGCGCCGGGATGATCACGGATGTATTCGTCCTTCGCCGCCTCAATCGTTAGCATGTTGTTTTGGCAGACTCGCGCGCTCTGCTGTTGGAGCGCGGACATCACAGCAGTGGTGATTAAAGCCGCGATCGCAGCGATGATTGTGACTACCACGAGCATCTCGACTAAAGAAAACCCTGCGGTCCGGAATCGGATTGTCGAATTCATCCCGACTTGTCCGCTGTAGTCAGGATGACGAAGGAGGACAAGTCGGGACAACTCAGCGGTAGGCCTCATAATTCTCTAGATCGTCCTTCACTAGAAAATCGCGCAACACTTTCTGGGTCACCAAGTTAAGCGTCCTAAACACATTCCTGCCTGTTACACAATCACCCGAGAGACGATCCCGTTTTCGTTCCGGCGCCCGTAACAGTAGATCGATGGCTTCGACCGGGGCTATCTGCTCTTCCGGTAGATCGCGCTTATTATAGAACAACATCCAGGTCAGTTGCTCGGGTTTCAGATCAAGTGTCGCCAGATTTTCTTCCAAGTTTTTGAGGCTCTCGATGTTGGCCTCCATTCTATCCCATTGTGAGTCGACGATAAAGATTAGGCCATCGACTCCGCGCAGAACCAGTTGCCGGGTTGCGTTGTACATTACTTGCCCCGGCACCGTCCAAAGCTTGAATCGCACTTTGAAGCCTTTGACTGAGCCACCGGTAATGGGAAGGAAATCAAAGAAAAGAGTCCGATCATTTTGGGTCGGTAATAAAACCAAGTTGCCCCTATCCTGAGCGTCCACTCGTTCGTGGACGTACCCGATAGAGGATGTCTTCCCACCCAGGGCACAGCCATAGTAGACAATCTTAAATTCGACCTCACCCTTAACGAAGTTGATGAAAGACATCTTCCTAATGCTAGTGTGAACCCAACCAATTCGTCGAATGTTTTTTACTTACAATTTTTTCGTCCTAGCGTGCATTTCTCGCAGCTCTACGTGACCGAAACTGATGGAGGTTCCTTGTTGCGAGAAATGCAGGCTAGTCACCAGCGGTGCGAAACCCGATCCGCTCATCGATGATGTAAGGAGAAAGTCCGACCACTCGACGGGTTAGTTGCCCATCTTCACTCATGAAATTCCCCCCGCGCACTACCGGCGACCCACTCCCATCATCGCTGGCCGTCCACTCGGAGACATTACCGGCGAGATCACGGACACCATACGGGCTAGAGTCGACCGAGTATTGTCCCACTTCCGACCAACCAGCCGTCCGCTGGGCTCCGCTATAGAGGTTCGCGGCGCCAGCCCTAGGCTCATCGCCCCAGGGATATCGTCTCCCATCTGTCCCTCTGCCTGCCTTTTCCCACTCCACCTCGGAGGGAAGCCGCCGTCTCTGCCACTTAGCAAATGCATAGGCGTCAAACCAATCGAGATAAACGGCCGGAAAGTTTGGGTTAAGCCGCACCCCTTTGAACTCGGTGCCGGCAAATGCGGCTTTAGCATACGCTTCCCAGCTCGGATTCGTGTGGCGCTTGCCTACCCGCTGGTTTGGGTGGTCATACTTAGTGTCGTCACCGACCGCATTCAGAAACTCCTGATACTGCCAGATGGTGACTTCAGTTGAGTCGATATTGAACGCGGGGACATCCATTTGCCGGTCGTCTTGAAATTGAAATGGTCCCGATGGAATCAAGATCCTGGCAGGGATATGTTTCTCCCAAACAACTCGAAATCCGAGTGCTTGCGGAATACCTTTGTCAATCAAGTGTCTCCGCATCGCAAAACGAAAACTTTTATCCTGCAACAGCCAAAGGACGCCGCAAAATATCGCGCCGATTAAAGCTGCAGAAACAGCCGTGCTGATGGTCCTACGTCTTCGTTCGCGGCGATGCTCTTTCGCAATTCGCTGCAACAAGTCGGTCACCGCATCGCGTTCCGATTGCAACCGTGCATTCTCCTCCGCCGTCTCAGAGCGCTCACTTTTCCGCCACCACTTTACCGTCTGTCGCAACGCGCTTTGAGACGACGGAGACGACAACGTCTTATTTCCTCCTCCTTCAACTTCTTTGTGCTCGCGTTCGTCGCGTTGCCGTACCGCGTCCATTAGAACCTGCTCCCAACCACCAGTGATGGTCCGTGGCGATAAATATTCGGGTGCTATGGGCACAAATTCAAAGGTGCCCCGACTCCAGCACAGCACGTCGAGCAGCGCGGGCTCGCCCGTCTTCGATTTAGTGACTGCATGCGTAATACACCCGTCTCGGAGCACAATCTCGCCGATCTCCCCGCGGCGCCGCACGATCAGGCGCCCATCGCGCCGGGCCACACATGCCATCTGAATGATATCGAGAAGTGGGAAATTGCGCAGTTTACCGTTAAAACCTGCAGCGCCATTCTCGACCCCGACCGGTTCCGGCGTCGCGTCCGTTGAAGTACTTTCCTGTCGTCCGGGACCGCGCATGCGCTTTCGACGTAAACCTATCCTTCGCCCAATTCGAGGCTAGGCATGCCGGGATTGTGAGGCAAGATATTAACGGCGATGAATCGCATTTCGTAGTCGTCGTCGTCGTCCTCGTCCGAAAGGAGCCTCAACCCCGGCTCGGCAGGTGTTCCGGCCTAATTGACGCGAAAACACCGTTCCAACTGTCAACTCTTCGCTGCTAGATCTGAATCGTTCGGGGAGCCCTCGCCCTACCATTTCGAGGACGACGACGAGGACGATTACGCCGCCCCTCCTAGCTCCTAGATTCCAGCTCCTAGCTCCTGACGAACATAAAGCGAGTCACCCAGGCATTCGCCCCACATACCGCGCTCGAGGACGGATTAGTCCGCCCTGGCGGTGTTGCTCGATAGCATGCCCGATCCAACCAGCGATGCGGCCCAGGGCAAAAATTGTGAGTGGCGAGCCAGCCGGAAGACCATATGCCCGAGCCAAAGCAGCCAACACCAGATCAATAGTCGCCGGTTTTCGCAGCACTTGAACGGCCTGGACAACCAGTTTCGCTTGAGACTTGCCCGCCCTCGTTTTCCTGAGCATCTGCAAGAGCGCTTTAGCGCGAATGTCACCTGTCGGGTAAAGGGGATGGCCGAATCCCGGAACAAACCCCTTTTCCCTGTGCCACTCCACCAATGTCGTCCGTAACGTATTAGTGTTCTCCATCTCGGTCAGCAACTGATAGCAAAGCAGGCTCATCCCACCGTGACGATGCCCTCTCAAAGCACAGAGTCCTGCTAGTACGACTTCGTAAAGACTACTCTCAGCTGAGGCCACAACGCGTGCCGTGAACGATGAGGCGTTCAACTCGTGATCCATGCACAAGATTAACGCGGCATTGAGCAGACCAGCCAGATCCAGACTCTTGGGGGCCCAAGCTTGCTGCAACTGTTCGGCCGCATCCTGCAATCGCACATTTGAACGCCCGACCAGACACTGCAAGAATAGCTCCAGGATTCTCCACCCCGTCGAAAGTGCATTGGGCACGCTAAGGTCATATCCACCGACATCCCGGTCGCTCAGCTCTAGCAGACATCGCTGAAATTCTCTTAGCGGCAAGGAACGTGACTGCGGTTTCATGAATCCGGTCCCGTTGGTCAACACCTGGAAAGGTTGATCCTGGTTCCAAAACCATTGAACGACGCGGAAAAACCGCTGAGATCTCGCCAACTCAATTGCGCTACGGCCCCGGTAATAAAGCTGACCGTCATCAATCAACGTCAATTCTGTTTCCAATAGCGGCACACCCCAAGACAAAGCGGTAGTGAGCTTTTTTGCCGGCTCACTCCGGACTTCTTTCCGTTGCCGGAGCCGTTCCAAATCGAGCCGATTGTATCGGCGCGAACGGGAACTATCCCCCGTCTCTGATCGGACCCAACCGCGACTGACATAAGCGTACAACGTCTGCCGCGACACGCCGAGGTAGCGGGCGGCTTCAGCCGAAGAAAGCAGGATGTCCATTGTCACTAGAGCCTATCCCGAAGGGACATATTGATTCATCAATCAACATTGACGATATAACAAATCCATTCTCATGCTGATCTCATGAGCGATTCAATGTCTCTCCCGGTTTTAGATGCCGGGCCCGATTATTTCGAGGCTTACTTCCCTCAGGGCGCATTTCCAAACTACGGCTGGCCGAGTTTACCATCCGGCCTGCCGGCCCAAGCCTGGACCACAGAGACTACCCACCGGGACGGTCAACAAGGCGGATTACCTTTCACCGCTAAACAGAGTGTCGAGGTCTACCAAATTCTTTTGCGATTTTACCGGGCAATCCGGCGCAATCCGACAAGCAGAATTCTTTGTCTACCGGCCCCGGGACCTGTCCGCCCTGCAGGCGATTCAAGAGAAGTACGCCGGCGGAGCTCCCATTGAGCCGACCACTTGGATACGCGCCTCCACCACCGACGTCGCTCTCATTAAGAAGTTAGGCATTGCCGAGTCCGGTCTATTGGCTTCGGTATCCGACTATCACGTATTTCATAAATTCCGACCGGCCGGTCGCCGCGCTGCGGCGTCGAACTATCTCGACGCCGTCAAAATGACTCTGGATGCCGGTATTCGTCCTCGGTTACATCTCGAAGACGCTACCCGAGCAGATCCCGCGTTCTTGGGCAGCTTTGTTGAAGCAGTAATGAAAGTCGCTTCCAACTACCCGCCAGCACTTTGTCCGAAATTCCGAGTCTGCGACACTCTAGGGCTAGGACTTCCGTACGACGACGTACCGCTCCCGCGCAGCGTACCTGGACTCATCAAAGAACTACAGCGGATCGGGCTGGAATCTCAGAACCTCGAATTTCATCCGCATAACGATACCGGCCTGGTTCTGACCAATTCGCTTGCAGCGATTCGAGCAGGATGCAGCGCCATCAACGGCACCTGTCTAGGGAAAGGTGAAAGAACCGGCAACGCGCCTTTGGAACTGATTCTATTACATTTGATCGGGATGGGATATTTCCCAGCCGAACAACCCAGTTTTCAGGCACTCAACCGCTTAGTCGATTTATACGCAGGCCTGAGCCAACCGATCAGTGAGAAATACCCGTTGTACGGTCGCGATGCTCACCGGACCCGAGCAGGAATCCATGCGGACGGCCTTAACAAGTTCTGGCCAATGTACGCCCCTTTCAATGTTCCCTCCCTTATCGGCCGACCATTAGAAGTGTCATTAACGAAAGACTCGGGGATTGCCGGCCTGATCTTCGTGGTAAATCAAAAGCTCCGCCGGCAGCTAAATAAGAATGATCCTGCGTTACTGGAGGCGAACCATTGGATCATGACGGAGTTCGATGAAGGCCGCCAGACTGCGATTGAGTGGGAAGAAATCTCACATTTCTTCAGCCGAGTCGGAAATCATCGTGCCGCCTAACTTCGCAGGAGGATCCCCCAAGTGGATTTTACCGGTCTTAGACAGTAGGACGGAGACCCAACGCGTCGCTCTAAAGTTTGAGAGGATAATCACGAGGATCACCGTGAGAGGGACACAAAGAAATGCTCCAACGATGCCCCAAACTGTGCCCCATAAGATCAACGCGATAATGACGGTCAACGGGCTGAGGTTGAGGGTCTCGCCCATGATATTTGGTTCCACAATATTTCCCATCAACATGGCAATCGCAGTGATGCCGATGCCAACGGCCAGGCAGGGACCAATATGATCGAACTGAACTGCGGCCAATAATGTGGGCAAAACGGTGGCAACAATCACACCGATGGTCGGAATGAAATGAAGAATAAAGATCAGCAAAGCCCAGAACTCGGCAAAATCCAAACCAACGATCCGCATCAAAATGTACGCTAGGACCGCTGTGGTTAGACTCACGGCAGTCTTAACCCCGAGATAGGTGTGAATATCCCGGTCAATACGCTGCATCATCTGCAACACATGTTGCCGGCGTGAACGGTTCGGAAACAGAGCGGTTAGCTTAGCCGGTAGAAACCTCAGTTCGATCAAGATAAACAATGAGTAAATGAACACCAAGACGGTGCTCTCCAGCACGTCAGCGACGGAGCGAGCGAGGTCGGTGAACAACCCTTTCAGGTCCAGTGACCGGAACAGCCCAAGCATTTCCGGCGGTTCTTCCAGGCCGAATTGGCTGAAAACCTGGGTCTGCAGTTGTGTCAATCGAGCTTGATATTTGGGAGCAGCTGCCGCCACATGAAAGGCGTTGTTAGCAACGATCGACGTCAAGGCTGAACCCACGCCGAAAATCAAGACGAAAGAAAGAATCACCGTTAGCAGTTTAGGGATTTTGTGCCCGGCAATGCGGATACGGCCCACGAGACGGCTGAGGATATCAACCAGGTAGACGGCGAGAAACGATATAATCAGGGGGACGAAAAAGTGCCGGCCCAGGCTCAATATATAATAGACAGCGATGCTGATCGCCAAACCGCAGGCGGCGGTGATGGTGCGACGGAAACCGCTGGATCGAATCGGAACGGAGGGTTCACTCATTTGACTTTGGAATGATACCCGCTACCCGTCGTCCAGTTCAACCCTGGGCTGACAACGCGGCCGGGAAAGGATCTCTCCTGCAGGAGACCCTACGATTACGGAGAGGGATGAGCCGATGCTTTCCGGGGCGCTGGCTTGTGGTTGTTCATTGGGCCTTCAACAACCCAGTTATTGACGCGATGATAAGGGGAACCAAGATCCAGCCGGCGATTTGCAGAAAAACGGTAGCATACGTCGTCGGCCGCATCTTAAAACGGAGGACCTTGAAAATTCGAATTCCTATTGGAATTGCATTTCTAGACGGAACCAACCTCTGACCGATTAATACGTCGACCGGCGAAAATAGGCGTAGGCTTACGCCGAACGCGTCCCAGATGGAATAGCGAAGGGGCGGGTCGATCTTGGCAGCGCCGGCCGCAGACTCCGATTGACGCGATTTCTCCTGATCGGCCTTATGTTCCTCAAGCGCTCCAGGTTGGGAAAACAGGACGGCACCCATGGAAATGAGCAGCGCTGAAATCAAGACTAATCGGATAGGACGAACACCGTAGTTTAGAAGGATGCCGTAAAGACCGCTAAAGAGATATCCAAAATAATCTCGTCTCTGCCATTTTTCGTCACGTTCCTTATCCTGTCGCTCAAGATAGACTTGATCGGCTAGACCGTCTTGTCCCTGACTGCGAAAGCTCTTTTCCAGTTGTGTGTAGGGTTGTCGATCGTAGGGGTGCCAGTGTCTCGTAAGCGCCCTCCAATCCAGCTTCTCGTCAGCGAGCTCGTAGATCCGGTCGTAGCTACATCCGCGAAAATCCGCAGTTGTGTGAAACTGCTCTTCGCTATTCGGACCATCACCGAGGCGGCCATTAGTTGAGAAATAGATCGTACGCACCGTCATCTCCCGAAAAGAAACATTGTTCCGAAATGCTGCCCTTCTGAAGTCCGCTAAGACATCGAAGCGGCTACTATCAAAAATGGCCATTCCGTTGAAGGTCGTCCCTGAGAAGTTCGAGGAACCTCCAAATTTGACGCTGCTAAAATCAGCAATAGCGTCAAAAATCGTCGCAGCATTAGTTGGAGTTTCTCCGTAGAAATACGCTGCTCCGTCAATTCTAGCACCGGAAAAATAGGTGTTGCCTTTGAATGAAGCGCCCTCGAAAAAAGCCAAAGCGGCAACATAGACGCTCCTAAAGTCCAGTTCACGATTGAAAACGGTGGCAGATCCAGCATCTTTGCCCCCGTAAAAGAAAACGTTCGCTTGAAAATTCGCAGAAGTGAATTTGGTGTTGCCCCAAAATTTTGAGCCTTGAAACTCCGCCTGGCCAGCAATGTGGGCGCCTACAAAATTTGCGTCTCCTAAAAAAACGGGTCCCGGGATCTTCGCATCGGGCACCGCATGGAAGAACGCACGGCCTTTAACATCAATGGCTTCAAAGTTCGCAAACTGGTCGAACTTTGTTCCAGTGAAATTAGCATCGCCGCCGACGCTCACCCTCGAAAAGTCGAAATTTTGATGAAACACTGCTCCTTCAAGGTTAAGCGCTGGATAGGATCCAAAGGCCGCATTCGTGCCGACAGCGGCGCCGACAAAAGAAACGTTCTGCTCAAATTTGGCGCCACTGAAAATCACTTCGGAATCGAAGCGACTGTTGTCGAACCTGGCTTCGCCTTTGAACGTTGCTGCCGTAAATGTGGCTGGTCCACTGACCTTAGCTTCTCGGATATAGAAGACGCCACCAAAGACGCTCGCGAGTCTAATAGAATCATTATAAAATGATAGGCTCCCATCGATCCTGACCCGATCAAAAGAGGCGTCGCCTGCAAACGATGTTCCTTGAAACTCCGCGTACCCTACGATGTGGACATTTGAAAAATTCGCCTTCTTTGAGAAATAGGTCGGGGTATCCGAACTCGTATAAAAGAAAGCGCTCGCGTCAAAATTTACACCTGAAAAACTAACATCATCGGCAAATTGTGAGCCCTCGAACTCGGCCTGGGCGCCGATATGAGCGGCCGTGAAATCCACGGCGCCCCTGAAGAGAGGGCCAGAAATCATCGAATTGGGTTCAGCGCGGAAGAATGCCGCGCCTTTGATGTCCGCACCGTTGAAGGTAGCGCTCTTCTGGAACGTCGTTCCTTGGAACATAGCGTCCCCGTTGACATGCAATCGTGCGAACATTGCGTCTCCGCGAAACACAGCCCCTCCAAGTCTTGCGTTTGGATTGGCGCCGAAAACCGCATTTGCACCGATTGTCGCTCCCCCAAAGTTAACCGTACCCACAAAAACTACGCCGCTGAATTGGGCTTCAGCACCAATATTAACCGCAGCAAAATCAGCTTCCCCTTCAAAGCTCGCCACGTAGGGGATTTTAGCCCCGGTTGTTTCTCTGCTCCGGACATCAATGTCCGATTCGTAGAACGACGCGTAACCGTCTATTTTCGCTGAGTTAAAGGAGGCCTTGCCCTTGAATGTGGCGCCTCCGAATTCAGCAGAGTTACCAAAATGCACCTCAACGAAATAAGCATCGCGGGCAAAAACAGCTCCCGCTCGCCTGCCCTCCAGGTCACTTGAGAAAAGGGCAACTCCGGCGATCCGTGCTGCGCTAAAGTTTGCATTTCCCAAAAACGACGCTCCCTGAAAATTCACAGTCCCTGCAAATTGAGCATTGGTAAAGTCGGCATCGTTCTCGAATGTTACCGAGTTGGCCAATGCTTCGTTGCTATCCTCTCCGCCAAATACAGCATCAACATCGAATTTTGCCTGCGAGAACACAGCTCTGGCTTTGAAAATGGCACCGGAAAACTTACTGGCTCCCTCAAAGTGAGCTTGGTGAAAGTTGGCATCTGCGCCGAAATCCGTTGCCAAGAAAAGTGCGGTTCGCAAGAATGACACCCGACTAAAGTCAGCAGTAACTCCTTCTTCGAAACGCATTCGGCTCGCGTCAAAAATTCCTTCGAAGTGAGAGTCCGAAAAATTCGCTTTTCCAGTACGGCATTTACTCCCTCGAAATACCGCATCTCCTTCCAGAACCGCTCCCTCAAATATCACTCCCTTTTCGAAAACGCAGTCGCCGAAGTCAATACGCTGCTTGGCCACAATATGAGAAATATCCACGGCCGCCTTAAATTCGCAGTGGTTAAAAGAGACTTCGTTTTCGAACGTAACGGAGGTCAGAATGAGCGGGTCGCGAATAATCGCATTTGCAACGCGAATTTTGATGTTTTTACGGATGACTTCGACAAGGCGGTCGGCACTAATCATTCGCGACTCTTCTGGTGCATCTGGGGCGAACGATAGCTCGTCACCTGCTTCCAGCTTGGTGTATACATCGCGAGCGGTTTCCTGTACTTGGCCTGCGGCCAAATCGGTTCCCCCAGCGAGAGCCACCAAAGATAAAAAGAGTGGTAGGGCGGCTCTGGCGCAGAGCTCAGAAAGGGTTGGCGAAAAGGGAGCCATTTTCGCCTTATATATATTAAGCGTTCGTCTGAAATGGAATACGCAGTTCTACGTACGAGGTGGAGCGATTTTACTCCAAAACTAGACACCCGCCCGCCGGATCATATCGGAAAACCCCACGCTCAGGCACTCGTCCTGAAAGCGCCCAAGGCAGGCTGGCGGAGTTGAATTGTCGATCCACCTCTTGCCGCAACATTCGGGCGCCAAAAGCCTTGCTGTAACCTACCCGAAGCAAAAACGCCGTCGCCGGTCCTCCATCAATGGCCAGTGCTCTCCCAAAGAAAATCGAAAGGACTTCCAATTTTCGCCTGATCAGGTTGTACAAAATCATCTTCTGGGTTTCGAGATCCAGCGGACGAAACACGATTCGTTCCGAAATTCTGGCAAATAGCTCCGGGCGCAATGACTGCGCTGCGATATCGAGAGCAACCCGTTCCATGGTTGAGTAAGGTGCATTCTCCATTTTAGCAAGGTCGCCGCTACCCAGATTGCTAGTTAGGACGATATAGAACCGGCTCACCTTCAGCCTTTCTCCGGAAGGGGTCGTTAATACTCCCTCTTCAAGCAGAGAAAGCAGCACATCAATCGTCCGAGGATGCCCTTTTTCGATTTCGTCGAAAAGGAGCGTGGTTCCCTTCGGGTGCCGCCGAATCGCCATCTCGGTACGGCCAAAGAATTCAACCAGACGCTGGTCAGACGCGTATTCGTTCATGAAAATCATCTCTAAAGTCTCTTTCGAGCCGAAGATCGCGTCGGTAAAACACTTAGCCGATTCCGTTTTCCCGACTCCGGTGGGCCCAAGCAACAAAAAGCTGCCCTTTGGTTTGACCCCGGTGTCGTTCAATCCCAACTCAGCGGCTTGCACCGCTCGACATATGCGAGCCACCGCGAACCGCTGACCGATGATTCTCTCCTCAAGGATACTGGGTAGATCCGATAGAACGAAGGCAGGTTGGTTGCATGTTAGTTGGAGTTCCATTGTCGCAGATTACGGTTTTGCAGCCCAAAGGCTGGTGGGGCGAGGCTCCCGAGCAACCAGAAACTGCTCTCAGGGCGCTTGGCGTCCTGTGGCCAGCTCGTGTGATTAGGCCTGAGAATGCGTCGAGCCGTGGTCTTTCGTGTTCCACTATTCAACGGCTCTTTTCGCTTTGGGCCTCTGTCTGTCCAATTACGAGACCAAAAGGCGATACAAACGATAGGCCACGGCTCGGCGATCTGTTAGGTCTAACGACAAACGGCGGCGGCAGACGCGCGTTTCTCCGTGATAAATCAGTTGACATGCGGGAGCCTCGCCCCACCAATCACCAATCACGTCCTCAGTTCCCCGGCCGCACCACTACTCCAGCCGGCTCGGTTCTAACGTTATTATTATCCGCGGCCGGAGTCGGGCTGGCAGCTGGTTGATTCTCCAATTTCTTCATTCGCTCGTTTAAAAGGCCGACCGCGGTGGTCAGCTTGCGCTGCCCGTCTAGCGTCTGCTCAGCCAGAGATTGGACGTTGCTAGCAAGTTTTTGCTGTCCTTCTCGCATCGATTGTAGATCCTTACTCGCATCTTGCACGCCACGCTTAGCTTCTGCCAGGTCCCGAGCGGTCTCTCCGGGCAGGGGTTCAGGTGCATATTCGGGCGGATGAAGACCCAGGATCGGTCCTAGTAAGATTTCACCGGATTGATTCTTGGTCCGAGTAACCCAAGCCGGCTTCTGTTCGAGCCGGTAGATCGCATGCCGTTCATGCATGATCCGCGGATCCGCCGGATCGACATATCGATTTACTCCGTAGACCTTTACTTGCTCGGATTGCCGCACATTAGCCACGGTGCCGATCGGCCCCGTTGGGGTGATAGTTCTGGGAGCAGCGTCCGATTGCGCCAATCGACGACCGGTCGGGAGAACGACTACCTGAGGCTCAGGTTCTGCGCATCCTGCCAGGAGCAAAGAAGTGAGCAGAAAAGGAAATGCCAACTCTTTATACATACATTGTTATTTTATGTTTTTATCTTTCGAACCAAATGCAGGCAGCAGCGGGTTCAGCAAATTAGCCGCGTCCGCAGGCAATGCCTTGCGAACCTGTTCCTGAGCTTTCTGAGCCAGATCAGCCAGCCAGCGCGCTTCCCGCTCATCGTCTCCACCTACTTTCGCCTTGCTGAGATCAATGGCTTCGGTGCAATAAACATAAAACTGTTTCCCGGCTGGAACCCGGATAAAGAATCCATCTTTTTCGATGGTCTGAGCGATCTGATCGGCATATCGATCCAGCACACTCTGGGTTGCGCCGGCCGCGGGATTGATTACTCCGCCCTGAAGAGCGCTGAGACCGATAGAGCTGCTGTTAGTATAAACGCGGTTCCCAAGAACACCGGAACTACCTGTGGAAAAAGCTCCAGCAATCCCGCTGATCAACGACGCCGCGTACAACTTGATCACGTCATTGTCAGCTGTTCTGATCACATCTCCCCTCAGCCCCGCGCTACCATCTGTGATACCGTAAGTATCAAATTCATCGTCCTTCTCCATGTCGAGCGCGATCCCTCGCACGACCAGTTCCCGGCCTTTGCCGTCTGGTTCATTCAATACAAATGTGAACTCACCCTGGCTCGCAATGCGTTCCCTCACGGTGTCGATGCTGGCAACACTATGTACTTCGGAATTGGCCCGAATTATCGTCTTGCCGTTCCAAAAAAGATCCTCCGTCACCAACCCGATGACCGGGGTAGAGAGATTGCCGGAATCAACCGTATTGACCAGTTGGCATTTAACCAGGCGAAACGCCGGAGCATACTCGCCCCCTGGACCTGAACGGGGTTTTTCAGGCTGTTCCTCTGCCGCAAAAATTGTTAATGACCGCGTGTCCGCGGGCTTAGCCGGCTCCTCAACCGAGCGCGGAACTGAAACCTGGACCGGAGCCGGCACTTCGCTTCGCTGTCTGATTTGCGAAGGCGCGACCGGGTTGAAATTTCGCAGCGTGCTAGTCATCGGCTCGGTAACCTTCACCAAATCTTTCGCGACTTGGGCCTGCCGATTAGCAATCCTCGCAGGCCCGTTGCCTTGCCACATGGTATAGAGAAAGGTTCCCACAATCGAAACCAGGGCGACTAATGTTACTGAAATTGTCTTCCTATTCAGCATGCTGAGCAACTTGGTTGGCCGCCGGCGACGGGGTCGGTTCCGGAGGGTATTTCGATTCCTTGTGAACCCGATGTTGAGTTTTCTTTCCCGATGATGACTTCGGACGGTTTACCCCGTTGCCTTGATCACCGGAATCGTTGGCACCGGATTCAGCCGTCGGCAATGTGCCCGGGGGTTCCTGCCATTCGGTGGCCGCCCGCTTCTTGGGATCGGCTTCCCCTTGGACCGGCCGGAGAACCACTTCAAATTTATTGGTTACGGCGAGATCATTTCTGCCGCCGGCAGCACTCCCGGTTACAATAAAGAAGGCGGTTTGCGCTTTCCCGGCAGGGATTAAACCACCGGCATCCGAAACCGATTGCTGGTACACATCATTTCCAACCCGGACTCCGAATCCCTCAGGATCGTAAAAGAAATCTTTGTCCGTCCGGTTGGCGAGTTGAATCTCAAAACCTAGCGAATCCAAAGCGTCATCTCTGATAACTCGCTTTAGACTAACTTCGATTCCATTTGCTCCAGAATTCGTGTTGGGCTCAGCCACATCCATGTTCTGATAAACTTCGGGAGCACTAACTTTGAGCGTCGGAAAGGCCTTCACTTTGTCTAAGAAACCCAACAAACGCGCCGGAGAGACCTGTTTGACCGTTTGCTGCGGAGTGCGGCCTGCTGCTTCACCAGAATGGCCTCCTTCGCCCTCACGAAAAATAACGACGAAACAAGGATCGGCCGCCTCTTTACAGTATAACGCGTAAACCTTGCCTCCAAGCACGACGGTTAAGTTCCCTTCCACTCCAGTGCGAACCGCTTTCAACGATAAGAAGTTCGTCCCCTTGTTAAACGAAATTTGAAATAGATCGGGACCGTCCGGGGCCGGACTAGAGCTGAAACCGAAGCCGTCCAAGGCTTCGATTTTCTCAGGGAATTCGATGGTGGTGATTCCGTGAGTGCCCAGCCTGATCTCCGCGGGCTGGTCCTGGCTCAGAGTTAAACGAACTACCTTTGACGACAGGCTATCGTCTGCAAAGGCCAGCAGCGGAATTACCCCGCCGATTATCGCTAGAATCAGTCGCATACTATTTATTTTCAGTAGTTTGTACGCTTAATGGCTCCGGCTGTCCGAACACATAATCGAGGACAGCAAAGGGATACCGTTGATTTCGCCCTAGAAAAGGATTGCGCACCAGCTTCAGGTTAAGCGCAACGGGTTGTGGCTGATCGACCTGTTGATCACCGACCTGTGCCTGGGTCAAGATTTGCCCAATCACGCGACTCATCACAATACCACCCCCGATTCGTTGCAGGTCTATCCTAGCGATCTCCAATTTTTGATGAATACTTTTTTTCTTAAATTCGTCAGCTGACCCCTTGAATTCATTCTTTGCTTTATCGGCAGCTTCTGGGAGAAAGACTCGGTTAAGGGTGTCAGGTGCATCGAATCCCTGTGGACCTCTGTCGAGGAACGATTTAGCGGCCCAGTAGGAGACCGTGTTCAGAATCTCATCGCTCTGTTCGACCGGCACCAGAGGAGCAATGATAAGAGACTCGGTACCGTCCATGAGGGCGACCTTTTCCGGTTTCGTCATTACGCTAACCAGATAAATCGGCACAATTATGTGAGCTAAGAGTGACAAGACCAGAACGATCCAGAGCAAACGATTCGTCCGATTGGCAGCCGCCAAGCGATTCGCTGAGTGACTACCTTGCATTGCGGCTTCAATTCGACGTTCGCGGTTCACTTCGGTTGCCTCTAAGGATTCCTCATCCGCAGCGATCGCCAGAGGCTGATCCAGGTCAGACGCCGGAGTCCCATCCTGGGCCGGGCCGTTTCGGTCTTCGACCGAGATCTGGACGTTTTCGAGGCTCGCTTTCATACAGAACTCGCTGGGCTCACAGCAATCATCACGGAATTGACTGGCTAGATGTTAACGGGCCGGGATTGGATGGATTCGAAGTCGGCTGGTTCAAATAGTTCGCCGCGCGCCGAGAGGATCGGTTCGACGAGTTTCGTCTCATCTGTGGGAGAGAGTAGTTCCTTTCCGGCCCGATTCCGTGACCGCTCGCGTCCGCTACGAGAGCGCCTAAGGTGTTGGCCATATTGCCCGCCGTCCTCGCTGCGAACTCGCCGGCGCCCATTGCCTTAGTAAGGCCCCAAACCCCTGAATTACGCGCCCTATCGGCAGCTCCTCCGTTAGAACCTCCAGACGCCTCAATGTCGCTGTAACCTGGCAGGAGGTAACCAAGTACGTCGTCAACGGCATTCCCTTGCTGGCCGTTCGAACCATTACCCTGGTTACCCGCGTTGTTGTTTTGCCGAGCCCCAGAGCTCCCCTTGCCAATGGGGTTCCTTATCGCGCCGATGCCTTGGTTCAGCCCCACGGTGGCACTCTTACCAAGAGCAAACGCTCGTCCATAGACTGCTCCCGAGGCTCCACCAACTGCAGAAATCATGGCACCAGCGAACGCCTGTAGCTCGGCTCCTCCCCGGATAACCACTTTTTGGACATAGAACGGCGCCAGGACATAACCAATCACCATCCAAAGGATAACCGGGATACAAAGTATAATTGCGATCACGATCGCCACAGAGTTCTCCGGAGTCGGCGGACTCAAATTCTTGAGGAGAGCAACGGCAACGATGTTTGCAAGAATCCAGCCAATCGGCCAGCACTGGAGACCCACGTAAGCCTTGAAAAACGTTTCTGCTTGTCCGCGCAGGTTTGGAATTGAAAACTCCGCGAGAGCGATAGGAACATACAGGTCGAAAAGGATAATGATGCATTGTTGAAGGACGTTCATCCCGACTGCGATAAAGTCGCACAACAGCAAGGCCAGCAGGTAGATTGCGAAGAGTATCAGATTCAGTGCGTGACTCACAGGCGAGAGAATCCAGCTTAGAGTTGTCTGCCAACCGGGTTGGGAGACGTTTAAACCGAGTGCTTTCTGTTGAATCGTTTGCTCCAGCCATGCGAGATTCAGTCGCCCAGTACTATTGTTACTGGTCGACGCAAAGAAATACGATCCAACCTGTACGTTGCAAAACGCGTCAACCGCGTTGTTAACGGCGTTTTCGATCGTCGGCCAGCTTCCCATCAAAGCAACGAGAATCACTACCCGCAGCAAGTTACCGAATAAATGCTGGGTCTCATTTCGCAGAAATCCCCGCATCGCCCCGAAGACTAACATAACAAACGCGATACAATAACAGAACGGCTGGATTTGGTTGGCCAGAGATTTTATTTGCCCGACGATTGGCTGCAGACCGGACAACGCGGAACTGACAGCCGATAAGCCAGAAAACATGTTTGTTGGCATTGATAAGTCCTTCCTAGTAAGTCGGAGCTAATATTTTCTGCGCCGCAGTCTGCATTGCCTGGTCGTCCGCGAGCGCTTGTTGTTGCCACTGTTGCCTCTGCGCTTCTTGGACCCTGGCTACATCATTTTGATTAGCCGCATGCTGTACCATGATTTTCTGGGAGTAGACGCCAAGCCTGGCGGTGGCGCTGTTAATGTTGGCTTCGACTGCTTGCAACTGCGATTTCAATTTTTCTGTCTCGATCAACGAACTAGCAGAATTTAACTGCTGTAAGATCTGTTGCTTTTGTTGCAGCAAACTCGCCAAAGCCTGATTCGCTTGGGCCATTTCAGTATTAAATGACTGGTACATATTCTGGACCATGGCGTACTTCGTGAAATTGTTGGACTGAAATCGAATCGGATTACCAAACTGATCCTTTAGCTGACTAAGGTCCTGGTACAGCCCGTTGGCCGTATTCTTTAAGGCCATAAACCCGTTCGCCGTTTGCTGAAACCCTGCAACGGTAGTTCCTACCCCGTTCATTGTCCGCTGGATATCCGCCAAGATGGTGTTGAGCGACAGCATGTTAACGTAGGTCGTAGGATTTCCTAACCGCTCGAGGGTCTGAACATTCTGACTGATCATCGTTGTCAGCTGGGCGATCTGTTGAGTCTGGTTTTCAATCATCTGCACATACTTCGCCATATCCTCGGCATGCTGCGCAGCTTGCACTACCCGGTCTACTACCTGCTGGACAACGTTCTCAGCCGTATTAATGGCATCATAGACGCTAATCATGGCGTGGGCCGAATAGCTGCCGGAAACGACAAATATCAGAACTAACAAAGATCTCAGGGTGGTTTTCATACTTATTCAATGATTGGAATCATCACATCTCGTTGCACCCGAACTACCCCGTCTGGGTCTTGATGTTCCGGAATAGTAGCATTGTAGTACTTCATTTCTCCCTCCCCCTCGGTCTTACGCGTGCGCTGACTTTCTTGTTGGGCCCAGTAGTTCCGTTTCACTTCATCAGAAATGCCTTTCGCATAACCTTTCGCAAAATCGATGGGCACCTTCCGCTCATCTTCTCCGCTTCCCATCAATGGATCTCCCTGATTCGTTAGCGCTTCCGAACCTCTTCCCTGCAAGGTGAGTTGGCCTTTTGGCACCGTCGGGCCGACAGTACAACCGGCTAGCATTAAACTGATTAACAAACCAAGACGCTTCATAAGATTGGTTCGGTTGCAGATTCTTCTATCGCACAAGCGATAGCTCCTGATTCTTCGAGGATGCCCGTCACGATATCGCGATACTGTGAAAGCGCCGCTTTCCGCTGATCGAACGTCTCATTGTCGCTGGAGGCAGCATAAAGGAGCTCACGAGAAGCAACGTTTTTTACGGTCCCAACTAATCGGCGCATCCGGTCATTGGCCACATAGGTGAAGGCGCTAAAGCGTTCCCTTGGATCCATAAGCTCCGGTAACGGATAGTTATTGATGGTCTCCATGGTTTTAGGAGAAAGGCTAAGTGCTTCCCCGATCTCCTTAACGTCCTCCCGGCTCTGTTGAGCCGTGATCATGAACATTTTCGAGTTACCGATCATCGCGCCTCTTACAGCCGAATCTTTGATGATGTCGTATTGCTGAACCACGGCTAGGATGTTGCACCCGAATTTTCGCATCTGGCGGTAGTATTCCTGGATCATCTTGGTGCCTCCGGGAATATCTAGAGTACGCGCGGCTTCTTCGAAGATGGCAATCTTCGGGACGGATCTCGGCATGGAAATGATTTTCTGGCGGCCATAGTTCGCCACCAGAAAGTTAGCAGCCGCTTTCAGCTCGATCGCATGCTCGGGAATTTGGCCGAGCTCAAAATGAGCGACCCGGCCATCGATGCGCACATTGCTAACCCCGTCGAACAGACAGCCCTTTTCTCCGTCTCGACTCCAGCCCCGCAATAGTTTCCCAACCCGGTCTGATTCCTCTCTCTCTCGCAAGCCGCCCCTCGGGTTGTAGAGCAATTGTTCCACTAAAGCGCTGTGGGTAGGAAACTGTGCGGATGACAAACCTGCGAACGCCAGATCGCGGACTAGCCTTTCAGTTGCCCGGTTCTTAGCGAATTCAGCCACCGTCTCTTCACTGAGCTCTTCGACAAATGCCCCGGCTTCATCGTGGTTCCGTTGCTGCCAATCCCGAAACGCGGCGAAAGCGTCGTCGAAACCGAAGTGCGACCCTTTCATACGGGTGCGTAAGTACTTGTCGATGGCGCACGCTAACCAGCGCAATTCTTCGGCCGCTCCTTCATTAGCAACACTCCAATCGGTAAACACATCGGTGTAGAGCTGTTGCAGGTTCTCAACGATCATCGCGTGGCGTAAGGCGCGCCGCTCAGCATCAAGACCTTCATTCCCGCAAAAGAGCATGCAAAGGCCGGCGCTGAAGGCGAGGTGCATCGGCGACAGCGGCGAACCATGAGTATCGAGGTAGTTAATGGTTAGGCCGCCATTTTGACTAATTACCACCGGCTCGCAGCCTTGGGTCTGAGTCATGACCCCATGGGAAAGACCTTCTTCCACAATGAGCCGGAATCCAAACCGATGCCCGATCTGGGCGAGGAGATCGCTCACAATGACCGATTTACCTGCACCGGTCATTCCGAACAGAACGCCGTGTTGCGGCGTGTTGCCGATCCGGGTCCGAATCCCAACCAGGTTTCCCCGCGCGCCATTGTAAATTGCTTCCGCATCCTTTAGATGACCGGTGAAAGTGGCAGACCAGGGAATCAGGTCGGCCAGATAAGCGTCTTCCGCCGGCAAATCAAAAGCTCGGTAGCGTCCGTAGGTCCAGCCAGGCCACGTCTGGTAAAAGAGCTGGCGAGCGTTCTCCGGAATAGTGGCATGATGGGCGATCGCGCCACCCATAGCGGTAAAAGCATTCCGCAGAGAAGCGGCCCGGGCCGACAACACATCCGCCGACCGGTGCCAGAGCCGGACGACATACAAACACCCCAATGGAATCACCTTACCTTGTTGCAGTTCGGTGACCTTGTCTTGCTTGGCTTCCAGGTCTGTGGCTAACGACTGTTTACGCTCGGAAGCTGCATCGATTTGGAGACGCTGAATATGGCGTTCTTCCTTTTCGATGACTTTGTCGACCGCCTTCGGATAAATGTTCATAGTAATCGCGTACTCCTGAAACCCCATGCTCGTCAGAGCGGAGATAATTCCCGGGAAAGTGCGACGGGGCCATTGGCGAACCGCAAAGATGGCGTGATAAAACCCATCGAAGCACAAAGACACACCCGGCACTCCCGATACACCCGCGCCGTCGGTATGGAGACAATTCTGTTGAATCGATACACCAGGATCGAATAGCTCCATTGGGTCCGTCGCCCCGATTTGCAGGTTGGGGTTTAGCAGCCGGTAATAAAAGAGAAAGTGATCCTGATCCTGCATCGGAATGATCCGGCAATCCGAGAACAAGCGGCTAAGCGCCCCCATGGCGAAGTCTTGGAGCGAAAGTGCTTCCTTCCGAGAGAGCGCGTCAAAGTATTCGGCCACGGCCGACCGACCAATCATCGGAACCTTGGTGTCGATAATCCTGGTAAAGAACAGGCTGAGTCGTTCCCGCCGAAGACGACCCTCCTGCATAGCAGCCAGATAGCGTTCGTATCGCTCGGCTCGAACAAATACGCCAAACCTACCATAAACCGGTTCCCGGCGGCGGAGCTGCAGTGTCTCTTGGTGATACTGCTCAAGCTCCCGACGATAATCGCTATCGATACTCCACTGGACTTGGAGATGGTACTCTTGCCCGAGCATCCCCAGCATGATGCGCAGCTTTTCGTGCAGGGCGTTTAGTTGGCGCACGCTAAACGCATTGATTTCACCTGGCTCGACGATGAACCCGCGGGAGATCGCTGTCTTACGTGAAACGCCGTCTCCGAACCAAATCAGGTTATTGATAAAGAAACCGTTTGGCACACCAAACCGGGACACGCGGCTGGTGCGTTTCCCTTTTCCACCGGAAGCGAAATCGACGATCCCGGCGCATGCATCTATCATGGCATCAATCATGGGCGGGCCAGATTGGGTGTAACGGTTGATGTTTAGCGGCGTGAAACGACCGGCCGTTAACCAGGCTAGTTAACAGATCAATGTCGTAACGCGGCGGTCGCCGGTGACGGAATACCATCAGGTAAGCCCCAGCCAGCAGAGTCGGCAGAGCCGCAACCAGGAACTTGGCTGGAAGTGGCAAAGGATTGTTCGCGTGAAACAGCATGGTCAGAATGAAGACTGACACCATGGCAGCGACGATCAGGGCCATTCCCAGGTTACCTTCGAACCCGAAGGCATGACCCGTCGATTTGGCTCGGGGCCGGCTATCAGTGTAGATAAGTCCTTCTTCCATAGCCTGAATGAGTACCGACTGGTTATGTTCTAGAACTGACTGACGATGCTCGCACCGTTCGCAACGAACAGGCTAAACAGGGTTTTACATAAGGCGACAGACCCGGCCACACCGAGGCCGTGAATGACGGTCATCTTCCAATTCTCGTCTCGGCGGGCATTGAGAAATCCGTTCATCACCATCACGCATCCGGCGATGAATCCAGATGCGGTGATGATGTTCATCCCCTGCACCAATTGAGTGGCGAATTGTCCCACGGATGCGTTGGAGCTAGCGGTTGCGGCCGAAGCCGGCGCCGGTCCCGCCATCGCTCCTTGGGCGTAACCGCGACCAGCTAAGAGACATAGCGCCGCACTCGCCAACCAAACTCTGTTTGTCACGCTGTAGCGCAGCGAAGGCGGAAAGCCCAAGTACCTCGAGGAGCCAGCTTTGCGAGTGAGCCCTTTCATAATCGGGAGTTCCGAGCAGCAATTGACGGGTCCACCGGTTAGAATTGACCGATATACTGGGCGCTGTTGTTGGTCCCGGTGAACAAACTGAACATCGCTTTCATTAAAGCGACCGCCCCGGCGACCCCGACTCCATAAATCACCGTCATCTTCCAGTTTTCATCTCGCCGGGCGTTGAGAAAGCCGCCGATAACCATGGTGCATCCGGCGATAAATCCGAATGCAGTTATCAAGTTCAATCCCTGTACCAGTTGCGAGACGTACCCACCAATCGACATTCCACCGGATGTTTGAGCCTGTGCCGGGCTGACCAACAAAGTTAACGACGTGCTCGCCAGCCATAGCCGTACCCACCAGCGGGTCCACGGAACACTCTTGAGATCGTAGCTCTTCATAACATTTCCATCTTATGTTTCTTTTTTATTTACGCAACAAAATATTTATAAGTTTCATATTTCGACGTCACCCTGGGAAAACCCTTCTGCAGCCGCGGAATCGTCCAAGGAGACAAGTCACCTATCACCTTGGTTGAGGATCTCACTCGACGGGTTAACCTTGCCCGGTGACATTCCCTGTTAACCCTATTCAAAACGCGCTCGCAGAAGACATCGGCCCAGGCGATTTGACCTCCACTTTCTTGGTTCCGGCGGATCACCAATCCGCCGCTCGAATATTCGCTAAAGAAGATGCGGTCGTAGCTGGTACTGAGGCCGCCAGAGCGGTTTACCATCAGGTCGATCCGCAAATCCTGATTACAGTCCGAAGACAGGACGGCGATTCCGTTCGACCCGGTGACACCGTTCTTGAAATAGTGGGACCAACGCGCTCAATTCTAACCGGAGAACGGGTTGCTCTTAACTTTATCCAGCGCTTGTCCGGAGTGGCAACCGTCACTAGAAAGTTCGTCAACGCCGTTGCCGGAACCGGGGCCGAGATCCTGGATACTCGCAAGACCACGCCCGGACTACGAGCTCTGGAAAAAGCGGCGGTGAAAGCCGGCGGCGCCCGCAACCATCGCATGGGTCTGTTTGACGCCGTAGTGGTGAAGGATAATCATCTGCTGGCCCATCCTGATCTTCCTGCAGCCATTCAAGCAATCCGGCGCCAACATCCGAAGTTGTTGATCGAGATTGAGGCTGACTCGATTGAACAAGTGCGCGAATTCGTTCGCCTCGAAGCGATCGACGTGATTCTATTGGACAACATGAGTCCCGAAGAAATCCGGGAGTGCGTGGCCTTACGCCGGCCCGGACTCAAATTTGAGGCAAGTGGAGGCGTCTCCCTGGAGACAGTCCGGGCGATCGCTGAGACCGGAGTAGACTTTATATCTGTCGGCCAGCTCACTCATTCTGCGCCGTCTATCGATTTTTCTCTAGAGTTGTGCGCAATCGCTAAATGAGTCCGTATGTCTGACTCCGAACAAAAGCCCGTTAACGCCGAGGTCCCCTACTCTGCACCCTACTACTCGTCATTGCTTGCCGGACTGATTCACAAGCTGAACAACGTGACCACGGTCCTGACCGGAAACGCGGGTCTCCTGTTGCTGGGTGAAAAATTGCCGCGCGACGTACGCGAGTCCCTCGAGCAGATGACGCAGGCAATCGAGCAACTCTGCCAGAATTTGAACGAGGCGGCAATCGCCTGCAAAGGCAGCAAGGTGAACCTGAGCACGGTTGATTTAGCAGCGTTGATCTCGGCGATGGAATCTCCCATCGAGATCGAGTTGAATAATTCCGACAAGAAGCGGGTAATAGTGAAATCTGATCCAGACAAGCTCCGCGCTATCCTGCACGAATTGTGCCGCAACGCCGCCTCCGCCGGAGCAACCAAGATCACCTGTATATTTGAGTCGGCACCAGCTGGGAATTATCTCATCCGGCTCCGCGATAACGGCTCTGGAATTAAGAAAGAGATGATGCCCCGGATTTTTGATCCTTTCTTTACTATCAGAAGGTTCCCTGACGGATTCGGGCTGGGGCTGTTTCGAGCGGTTGGCGAATTGTCCCGGATAGGAGGCAGCATCTCGATCGATAGCGACGGCAAGAGTTTCACCGAAGCGCGGATTTTGCTGCCAGGCGCAATAGGCTAACGGCGAGTCCAAGTAATGAGTAATCAGTATGTCAGTAATCAGACCGAACCGACCATGCCTCAGCTTCAACTGCTTACTGGTCACTGATTACCGATTACTGAACAACGGAGGCAGCGGGATTCGAACCCACGGACCCTTTCGGGTCTCCGGTTTTCAAGACCGGTGCAATAAACCGCTCTACCATCCCTCCAAAGTGTGTAGCTGCGACGATTGGCGTCGATCAGTAACCGCGAAGTATGTCATCGAAGAGGCGGGAGTCAACGGGAAGCGTCTGATGGATAATTTTGGGAATGCGGCGATTTGGAAATCCAAGATCACGCTCCATAGGAGCTTAATCTTTATAGCTATCGGGAATCAATAATGCAGTCAGCTCCGGAGGAGCGGCATCTTGTCGGGAAGACCTAGCGGTCACCAAAGCGGCTCACTATAAAGATTTTGCTCCTACGGAGCACTTCTTGTTCCGCCAACATTAGCACCACCACCTTCTCGGGTTGATCCACCCAACATTGACAGACACCCCCGGCAAAAGCATTCTCGACCATGCCCAGAGTAATCGGACTACTTTTTTCAGGACAAGGCGCTCAGCAGGTTGGCATGGGCAAGGACTTGAGCCAACAATATGCAACCGCGGCTAATCTGTTCTCCGAGGCCGATCACTGGTTGCAACGATCGCTCAGCCAGGTTGCATTCGAGGGGCCGATCGAGGAACTCACGAAAACTGCTAATTGCCAAGTTGCACTTTATGTCCATGGGCTTGCCCTACTGGAAGTTCTAAAAGAGGAGCTCGGCGCTTTTACGTTTCGAGCCGCGGCCGGTCTCTCACTGGGTGAATTTACCGCGCATGCTGCTGCCGGCACGTTTGACTTCGGAACCGGTCTAGAACTGGTTGCCGCCAGAAGCCGGTTCATGGAAGAAGCTTGTCATTCATCGACCGGGGCCATGGCGGCGTTCGTTGGTGGAGATGAAGCCGCAGTCCGACAGATCGCTCGAGAGACCGATGTCGATGTGGCGAACTTGAATTCGCCTGGCCAAATCGTGCTCTCGGGAGCAACCGACAATATCGAGGCCGCCATTAATCTTGCCAAAGAGAAAGGAATACGGCGAGCCCTACCCCTGAATGTGGCCGGCGCTTTCCATTCCAGATTGATGGCTTCGGCGCGTTCTCAGCTCATACCCATCCTCGCTACAGCCGCGATTCATACCCCCGGCCCGCTAGTGGTCGCTAACGTAACCGCGACTCCGGTAACAGAGCCGGCAGAGATTCGGCAAACGTTGGCTGACCAAGTTACCGGCTCCGTGCGCTGGGTCGAAACGATCACTTACCTTCTCGACCAAGCTGGCTGCGACCTGCTGATCGAATTAGGGCCCGGACAGGTGCTAGCCGGACTAGTCACCCGAATCCGGAAGGGCACAGAAGTGATTTCGATTGAGAATCTGGCAACGCTGCGGGAAGCCTTACCCTTAATTCGCGCAGCCGTGGCCTAGCAATACCCGAAAATTTTTACAGAAGGCAACGAAGCAAACGAAGGGTTTCGCTGAAAGACTTCTGATGCTGCCTGGCAGAGCATCGAGTGCCGAACTGAATATTCAAAAGGAGGCAAGCAGTTGCCCAGCATAACCCCTTCGTTACCTTCGTTTCCTTCTGTAAAAAACCAGCGGCCGGCACAGCAAGCGCCGCTAGTGGGTTGGTTCGATTTCTGACGGTGGTTGAGGCGCAGGTTCAACCTTTGCCAGGGTTGGTGCGGTTGATGCCAGCAATCGGGGCGCTAGTCGATAATACAGAGCGGAAAGGCCAATCAAAACACCACCGACGACCGCACAGGACAAAATGCGATAAGGCGCTGCAACTTCGGCGGTATCGCATACCAGGACTTTCCCTACGGTTATAAACAAGAGAACAATCGCAGTGATCCGATAAAATCGACGGTTCCAGATAAAACCGCCTACCAACAGGAGCGCGGCAAAAAAGACCCACAGGACCGAGTAAGCACTAAGCTGGGCTCTCTGGAGGAATTGCCAAGTAAACCGGTCGAGTTCGACATTAAAGAAACCAAAAACCGCGATTAGCCCCATAATTTCGAAGCAACGAAAAACGGTTCGCTGGAGCGGATCCTTCGCCGCCCTGAACGCCAGCCAAGCAACGGTTAACAAAAAGAAACAGATCGATAGACCGGTGACCCACCGGCTTAACAGTCCGTCGGTAAACGGAGCGGTCTGCTGATATTGATCGAAAGCGCCCAACACCAACTCAAGGTCTAGGATGAGAAACCGGAAAACGGTGACCAATCCCAACAAGATAGTCCCTCGGAGCAGAATTCGGTCGCGGGCCTCCTTGGCCAGCCAGTACCCGGCCACGCATTGGGCGGCCCAGCAGAAGGTGATCCAGCGGGTCGAGAAGATAACCGACCAGGCAAGCAGGAAGTAAATCATGCCTTGGACCAGGAGCCACGTTCTGGCCGGCGTGGAGCCTCGGCGCCAAACAATGATAGCAACCGCTAATGCCAGGCAACCGTACGCCAGCGTTAACAGCGACAGCGGTACTCTGGCCGAGTGCAACAATTCGGCCGATTTCCAGCTGCAAAGCCAGCCGTTTATAACGGCGACCCAGATCAACGGGATACGATCTTCACCGGCGCGCAGAAACGACCGCAGAAACGGAGCGATAGAGTAGAGCAGGAAGAGAAACTGAATAAATCCGAACGCGTCAATCGAAGAAGTCGATTCCAGGCTCCCCCAGAAAATGAATAGCAAGACCCAGCTGAACAGCGCTCCGAGAAAGTAGAGTTGAGTCCAGCGTTTCAAAAACGCCAAACTTTCGCTAGCGAGGTTAATAATGGTCAGGCATCCAAAGAAAAGGAGGTGACCGAATTTTCCCGTGGTATCTAGAACCGGGGCCAAATACCCGCCAAGAAAAGCCAGAACAGCCAGTAAACGCGAATCCCAGACCGCGGCGACAGAGAGTCCAACCGCGCTGACCAGCAGGATAACAAATATGGTCAACGGATCTGGGATCAGGGAATAGATCTGATTCGCTGCGTAGACGGACAAATAAAGGACGCCTAACCCAACCGCAGCCAGCGCAATGTCCAGGCCCCGCAGCTTTCGACGCCGGCAGATCTCACCGGCGACAAAGAGTAAGGCACCGAAGACAAACCCAAGGGTCACCTGCGTAGCCGGTCCGATCCATTTTTCGTCGAAGGCGTACTTGAGGAAAAAGCCGGCTGCCAGCAAGAGGACAAAAACCCCAATCCCAAGAAACCACTTTTGTCCCACCGCAACTTCTGTTGAAGTACGAGGTTTGGGTGGCCGAGGCGCTGTGACCGGCGGCGGCGATGGAGGGGAGACGGCAATGGGAGGTGCCTTAGGTAAGGGCGGAGGTGTAGCTGGGGATTTCTCAACCTTAGCTCTGGTGAGCGATTCTACCAGCGCTCGCAGACTGATGACCTCCTGGCGAAGTGCTGCCAGATCTGAGTGAAGGTTGAAATCGAGCGAACACTTTGGACAGACAGTTGCGTCAGTCTCTGTCTGGCATCGTGGGCAGAGCATCAGACCAGTAAGCCATGGTAGCCACCTTCGTGCAATATCACGGCTTCTGACCGCCTCTAAAACCCTTGAGCGTTAAAAAGCCGGTGACCGGGCAGAGCTTTCCTCTCAAGCCTGCCCGGTTGACCAACCCCTGGGGGTCAGGACGCGAAGACTATCACTTAACTTGTTCCAGCGGGCCGCTAGTATCCGGGAACTTGCTTGTGTTCAGGACTTGAACGCCGGCATCATGTTCACCGTTGAATGGAGTGATTATGTTTGGACCGCCGGCCTTTACCACATCCGCCGGATTGTTAAACCAAACGCCGAGATGATAAGTCTGGACCGGATTGGTTTGCGGGTTTTGGGTGGCATCCGGGATGGAGCCGGGTTCAGTGAAAGGGTCAGCCGGAGCAGGCGCAATACCGGGCGCAACAATAAATGTCTCGATACTAAAGCGGCCAATAAACTCGCGCGAGCCCTTGCCGTAAGCGTCGGTTTCAATGTCCCCCTGATACCAAGCCAACCCAAACGGTGGATTTGGCACTTGAATTACGAACAGATCGAAGTCGGTGTTTGGGGGCAGACCCTCAACCTCTACGTTCATAATTTCGACCGCACCAATGGTACGGACGGTCACCGTCCCATGAGCTTTAGGCGCGACTGTCGGGAAGTTGGCCAATCCCGGCGACCGTACCAGGTCAAAGGTCACTTTTGTTGCGCTACCAGGGGGTAACTCTGCGATGGCTGACGTGCAGGCTAAGGCAGCAATGCCGATGCCGGCGCACCCAAGCACTTTCATTTTACGGCAATATCTTAAGAGTTGTTTTGCAGGTTTCATTTCGTATCAGGATGGTTATTTGTTGGATATTTGGTTCCAATGCTGAGCCGGCCGTCGCTTGCCGCGGGTTGACAAGCGTTGGCCTTCGATCCCGTCCTAAGGAAACTGCCTGCTTGATGTTCCGTATTTTGTTTTACTTATTTTCGCGGGAAAGGCAGATCGCCTGCCTATAAAACTGCACCGACGTCGAGCTCGGAGCCGATTTGCTTCAAAGGTGCGATGGGGTCGTCGATACGTTTTGTGCGCTCGCCGATTACTGGCGCGATGACCCATTCGCTTCGCGGCTGGTTCGTGCCACAAAGATGAATCTAGCGGCCTGAGAAAGCCAAATCAGGCGCTGTTCAGGTGACATCGAAGCGAACTCAGTATGACCATCGAAGTCCTCCGGCCGAAGATCGATGAACTGTGGAACAGGACTACTCGTTTCGAGTTTTTCCTTCATTCGAAGCGTTCCTTTTTCTCCAATTCAGTCAAGGCTCGGATGTCGTTAATATCCTTCTCCCGAACTGGCCGAACGCGGCTTTTCATCTCGATCAACTTGCGACGAGAAGCGACGCGGATCGGCCGGCCCCGAATTTCTAGCAGATACGCATCCGCGATCAGATCGTCAAAACTATTCTCTCGGGTGAGAAACAAATCGATCTGGCGATAGGGCTCTAGCGGACTCCAGAAGGTAAACACCAACGCATTCTTTTCCCGGATCAAAGCAGCAATACTCTCACGATCGAGAATGATTTCCGCCGGCACGGGGGCCCGCGGCGACAGCCGGAGGTCGGTCATAGCCTCTAGAAACCGGCGCAGGTTATCAGGTTCCAGCGAAACCGCGACATCGAGATCCAGAGTGGTCCGTTCCACACCGTGAAGCACCATGGCAACGCCGCCGGCCACCACGAAGTCGACCCGATGATCACTGAGTGCGCAGAGAATCTCGATTAGATGGCTTTCCTGGGACATGGGATAACGCCGTCATCGCCGGGATCGCGTGGGAACGCCGGGAACGGGCGAAAGGGCGAGTGGGCGCACCGGCGAATGGGCGAAAAGCTGGGAAGAAGCACCGATGGGACTTATGGGACTCACGCCCATAAGTCCTATGTGTCCCGTCCAGGCTGACCGCGCCTTCGCCGTTTCGCCGATTCGCCCATTCGCCGTTTCGCTTAATCGCCACTCCATTGCCGCCCCAGCTGTTTTCTTGCGGCGTCCTTTTCATCGTCCAGGCGGTTCATCCGGTCTTCTAAAACCTTCTTCTTATATTTCCATTGCTCTTTCACCTCGCCTGAACTGTGATCGATCCAATAATCAATGTACTTCTTTTCCTGTTTCATCCCGTTCTTCTTGGCGTCCCATTGTGCATCGAATTTTCGGTAAGCATCATCTTTAGCGCGGTCCCAATCTTCTTTGGTCCGGTAAACCGGGCTCGGCGTTGATCTGGGTCGCGAAGTTGGACTCGGTTTGGCTGCGATCGGCGGAGGCGTTCCGGTTGGAATGGGAGTTGCCTCGGCATTCGTAACCGGCCTGCCCTGAAAGAGGGTGTCGGTTGGATTGCTCGGAGATGCACTTGGATTGACGGGCGTCTCCACCGGGCTCGCCCGCGGCACCGATGCTTCCGAATTATTAGGCGCACCCGACACAGGCTCGGTGGAAGGCGTACCTCCAAACGTGAATTCCAACACGACTCGTTTCCCCGCCTGGATGTCAGCCGTGCGAACTTGCTCTGGACGCCCTTCAACCTTCACTTCGACAAACTGTTTACCGGGCGGCAAAATGCCCTCGATCGGCGGTTTTCCCAGATCGACTCCACCGATCACTACGTCTGCATCAGATCGGTCACAGGTCACCGATAACAATCCGTAGGTATGTTTGAACTCAACCACAGTATTCCCGCTCGGATCGACAACGAAACGTTGGGTAACCGGCGTCAGGGAGCCAATTTTTGACGTTAACTCGATCTGCCCGGAAGGGAGATTCACGGCTAACGGAGTCCGGCCTAAAGCACTTCCGGCGAAATAAATTGTGGCGCCGGTCGGGTCGCTTTTCAGAGAGACGTTTACTCCTTGGTAACTATGCTCGACGTTAACGGACGCGCCTTGGGTTAATTCGACCTCTTTAATGACGTCCGGCCAACCAGGACGTTTAAGCGTCACCTGGTATTTTCCCGTAGGCATATTATCTACCGTTAAAGGAGTTACCCCGGAGGTCGTTTTCTGGTTCGGACTATTGATTTCAAACGGCACACCCGGCGGGTTTGTTTTTACAACAAACTGGCCCGCTTCCCGAGCCAACGAAACCAAACCAAGATTATTGATCGTTCCTTCCGTCACGACGACTTCGACCGACTTGTTAACGTAGCCTGGGAATTGCAGTTCAAGCGTTTGCTTACCGGCTGGCAAACGGTAACTGGCAAGAGGAGTCGTACCGATCGGTTGTCCTTTCCATTGCACGGAAGCGCCGGGCGGTTTCGTATCCAGCGTGACGAATCCTTCATGCGTGACCTCTTTCGGGACGGGCGCTTGCCGATTTAAGAAAAAACTAATACCTACCACGGTCCCCAACGCAGCCAAGCCGAACAACACAATAGCGATTGTCATGATGCGCAACAACCATGGCGACGTAACTGCTCGGTGCTCTTCCTCCACTACCCCTGTGGGCACCGGGTCGGGTGGCACCTGGGTCGGCGCCACGGCCGAGTAGGTGTGGCTTCCTCCTTCGTCCGGCCGAGCTGGACTCCGGTGCGCAAATTCTCCGCCTGTCTCTGACGCGTCGACTTCGTGGGTAGGGTTCAATCCAGTCCCGGCAACTAGCGGCAATGGCGGCTGGGTTGCAGATTCCGCACGCTCAAGGTCGGTCAGAAACTCAACCGCTGATGGGAAACGGGTCGGCTCGAGTACACCCGGACGCAAAATCGTGTTGCCAGCCTCCGAAAGCGCCGGAACCGGCGCAAATCTGCCTGGAGCACCCGCCGCGGCGTCAGCGTAGTGAGAGACCCCACCCAAGAGTTCATAAATTAACTGAGCCAACGGTCTCACCGGATTTTTCACCAACTCCGTGGCCGCCGACGGTCGAACCCGAGTCTCGGTTGGCTCGGGCAGCTTCGAGCCCTGAATGCCAGCAGTCGCTAATGAATCCACCTTAACCACAAACGGAGGCCAGGTCTCCACCGGCGCTTTCCGAAGCGCGTCGAGATCTTCGTTCGGGTGAACTGGTTCAATCTTAACGTCCCCGACAGCAATTGACCCGAGTAACAGTTCCCGATCGGCTAAGAAATCCAGTAACTTGGCCAACGGCTGCACCAAACGAACGGTCTCGGGCCAGCGCAACTCTCCCCGAGAACGCAACAACTCCTGAAACGTAAACCCGCGAGTCCATTCGCTAACCAGCAAAAGCCCGTGATCAGTCGACTCAAGCCCGTAGATCGCGGTTAAATTTGGATGGTGAACATTGCGCAACTTAGCGATCTCGGCACGAAGGGTCTCCGATTGCTGCCCATCGCTCATACTGGACGCAAATGGCCTAAGACCTATCACCCGATTGGTCTGCAGGTCTTTAGCCTTCAAGAGACCCGGTGGCAATCGCTCTAGAATTTCGTAGCGGTTCGAGATGATTTGACCGGTGGCGTAACCACGCGAGTTCTCAGCCGCCACCGTTGCCGCCGGGTCTGTCGCGGTCACCACCCCCGAAAGATCCCCGCTCTCCGAATCGGTCAGAAGTTCATCGAGAGCCTGCTTGAGCTCAACCGCGGTCTGGAACCGATCTTCGGCTCTCTTGGCTAACATTCGCCGCAGTAACTCCGTCACCTTAGGGTTAAACGAACGCAGCAAATCCTCGGGCAATTCCGACCCTAGGTGTTGATGAATCACACTGGCCATCGACCCCTCATAGGGTGGCCGGCCCGACAGCATGTACCAAAGGGTTGCTCCCAATGAATAGATGTCGGAACGCGCATCGATTTCGCGTTCTTCCAGTTGTTCAGGACTGGCGAAATGAGGGGTACCAACGAAACCGCCCAAAGTAACGGTGACCGATTTGTCGGAAGACACTCCAACCGACTTGGCCAGCCCGAAGTCGATCACTTTGACCAATAGATGCTCCTCGTCGGCTTCATTAACCAACATGAGGTTGGATGGCTTGATGTCGCGATGGACCAATTTCTGACGCTCGGCGGCAACCAGAGCGCGAGCCACCTGGCGGGTGATCCGCAACGCTAGCTCGGCTCGAAATGGACCTTCCCGGCGTATCCGGCTCTCGACGGTTTCGCCGTCGACATATTCCATCACGTAGAAGAACCCGTCTCCGGAGTTGCCAAGATGAAATACGGTAGCAACATTCGGGTGCCGAAGTTGAGCTGCCGCGCGGGCTTCACGAACGAACCGTTGGCGAGCGGTATCAGAAGAGAGAAATTGCGGATTGATAACCTTAAGCGCAACGTCGCACCGCAGGTTGGTATCGAATGCCTTGTAAGTAACTCCCATGGCGCCCCGGCCCAGTTCCCACGGGCTCCCGTCAGGATGATTTAGCACCTGGAAGTGCTCGAACTTCTCAGCTTCAGGCATGGCCAGGGGAACGATATGCTTAGAGAGCATCTTCGCAAATGGGCAAGTAATCAGTAATCAGTGTGTCAGTAATCAGTTCGGAAAACCGAAAGAGCTACCGGAGAACCTCAGTACTGATTACTGACCTACTGATTACTGATTACTGATTACTCTTCCGTAACGCGCTGTCTCAGCACTCGTAACGTGGCCAAGGGATCCAGACTACTCCGGCTTATCTATAACCAACCGATTCGGATCGGTGGCATTCGGGTCCCGAAAAATTTGAGGTGGATTACCGGAAATGGCCTCGTATCCGGTCAAAACAAATTCGGGATAAAATCGATTTGAAGCCGGCTCGTAAACCGTCTGGCCAGAGAAATGACCTTTCAAACGGTACTCCGTATTATTATCAGAACCGATCGCATTTGCGGCCCGGTCCGGCGCCAAGGTCTTTTGTTCGTTCAACATCACCAGTTGGGCCTGGCTCCAAGGCTGCTGCGGCTTTCGTATATAACCCCAGAAAAAATAGTTTCGGCGATAGAAACGCCGGCCAATAAAGTAATCACCCGGCTGCTCAGCTGCGATGCTTTGCGCTAACACCGCCTGTTGGGCAGCCCACTGGTCTTGAACGCATCCGGCTAGAAAAAGAGTGGTAAGCAAGGCTATCGCCAAAGAAACGCGACTCATGTTGGTCCTGGTGCATCGAGTCATAAGTAGGAGGCGTACCGCCGTTGGTCAGTTGGCTGATTTTCAAGGCGCGAACGACGAGCATATCTAAAACCGATACGAAAGGAGTGAGCAACGCAGAAAATCAGCCAACTGGCCACGGCCCGAAGGGTTGGCTTGAAAAGGGTCCGTCTGCTTTCCCGGCGGCCGCGGGATTCGTCACCTATCGGCATCGGATATGCTCCTCATTAGTGCCAGTCCGGCTCGGACCGCCTCGCAACCAGACCCTTTTGAAGCCAACGGTACGCCTCCTACTTATGACTCGATGCACTGCACTTATTCACCAAATCGCTAACCGGCAACTCAATTGCCCCGCGCTTGATGTTTTATCCGAGCCAAAAGCTCCGGTTTTTCTTGGAGAGCCGAGACCAAGGCCTCGATTGCGCGTAACGTTTGTGGACTGATATGGTGTTCCATTCCTTCCACATCGTGATAGATAACTTCCTCGTCGATTCCAAGCATCCTTAGAAAATCCGTCAGCAATTGATGCCGCTGCATGATGTTCCTGGCTAACGTCTCCCCGGCGGTCGTTAATACGAGGCCACGATATTTCTCGTATTTAAGCAGCCCTTCCGAATCGAGGCGCTGGACCATGTTAGTTACGCTGGCCTGAGAAATCTTTAGCCCAAGGGCGATGTCGGCTACGCGGGCATATCCCTTCGTATTGATCAAGTCTAAGATTTGCTCGAGGTAGTCCTCGACAGTCGAAGACCTCGCCACCGGAGCCGAGTTTTCGGGCATACTGAACGAGTATGCTCTGGTAGAGCGTGGGTTGCAAGCCAGGCGAAGCGGCGATGGGGCGACACGGCGAGCGGGCGAAAGGGCGAAAGGGCGATGCGGCGACGGGGAGCGCGCCGGGTGGTCAGGGCGGATGTCACTTATGTGACTCAGGACCCATAGGTCCCATGTGTCCCATAGGTCCCATCCAAGCTTCCTCCCAACGCGCTCCCAATCGCCCAATCGCCCAATCGCCCTTTCGCCGTTTCGCACGCTCGCCGTTTCGCCCTTTCGCCCCATCGCCCCTACCGCCCCACCAATACCGCGTTCACTTGTTG
>JAFAIO010000490.1 GCA_019236675.1 Verrucomicrobiota bacterium | reverse complement strand
TTACCGATGAGTCGATAGAATGTTGGGCCATCGATACTCTCGGCCTTGAGGAGTTCGGAGCTGACCTTCTCGAGTTGGTCGCGATGCGAGGTCAAAGTCTCTTTCGCTTTCGCATAGGCGCCTGCCAGTAAGTTCTTAACTTCTTCGTCGATCGTCCGAGCGGTTTCTTCGCTACAATCGCGCTGCATCTGAAATTGTTGACCATCGAGAAATGACGGCTGGCGCTGAGCGCAGTTTGCCAGTCCGACCCGTTCGCTCATTCCGTAGAGCGCAATCATCTGGCGAGCGATTGCGGTAGCCCTCTCAAGGTCGTTCTGCGCGCCGGTACTGACTTCGCCAAAAACGACTTCCTCCGCCGCTCGCCCCCCGAGCAGCCCTTCTATTCGATGCACCAACTCAGTGCGAGTCAGCAGAAATTGATCTTCTGCGGGAAGTTGCATCGTATACCCGAGGGCAGCCCGACCGCGGGGCACAATACTGATCTTATGGACCGGATCCGTATCAGGATTGTAGGCCGCCATGAGCGCATGACCGACTTCGTGATAAGCAACTCTCCGTTTTTCTTCCTCGTTGAGTCGGCGGCTCTTCCGCTCCGGACCTGCTAGTACCTTCTCGATAGCATCTTCAAGATCACGTTGGCTGATCGCATCGCCGTGCCGTCGAGCCGCGAGCAAAGCCGCCTCATTCAGAATATTCGCCAGGTCAGCACCGGAAAGACCGGCCGTAGCGGCAGCGATCCGACGCAGATCCACGTCAGCGGCCAGACGTTTATCTCTCGAGTGGACTTTCAGGACGGCCTCGCGGCCATCGAGATCTGGAGCATCAACCACCACTTGCCGATCGAACCGGCCAGGACGAAGCAATGCCCGGTCAAGGACCTCCGGACGGTTCGTTGCGGCCAGAATGATAACGCCAGTGTTCGGTTCGAACCCATCCATTTGTACCAACAGCGCGTTTAGCGTCTGTTCGCGCTCATCGTTAACTGACCCTACGTGGACACCGCGCTGACGCCCAATCGCGTCCAATTCATCAATGAAAATAATGCAGGGCGCGTGCTGCTTAGCTTGTTGAAATAGGTCACGTACCCGGGCGGCTCCGACGCCCACGAACATCTCAACAAAGTCGCTCCCGCTGATAGAAAAGAACGGAACTTTGGCCTCACCGGCGACAGCGCGAGCCAACAAAGTCTTTCCAGTGCCGGGCGGCCCTACTAGCAAAACGCCTTTTGGAATCCGAGCGCCCAGATCCTCGTACTGTTCGGGATTCTTAAGGAAATCGACCACTTCCTTTAACTCGAACTTGGCTTCATCACAGCCAGCAACATCATCAAACGTGACCTTGGTATCGGAGTCAGCGACCAACCTTGCCCCGCTCCGGCCGATTCCAAAGATGGATTGGCCCGCCCCGCCCATTCGCCGCGCGAGCAGGCTCCATAAAATGAACATGAATGCGATCGGCAAGATCCATGAACCCAGCAGCTGGCTCAAGAATCCCGGACGCGCAGCGCCGTACTCGACGCCCGCCTCCTGCATTTGCTTTACGAGGTCGGGGTCTTCAACTCGCTCGGTACGAAAGAAAAAGGGAGCTGTCTCCTGTTTCCCGTTTTCCTGTTTGGGTGACGCACTTGGCGTTGGCTCACCACTAACATTCGTGGCCGGGTGCGTTTTCGGCACGACACGGCCGTCGATCTCGTTCTCTTTAACAACCGCCTCGGTGACTTCGTGCAAAGACAGATACTGCTTGAACTGGCTGTAAGGGATAGTGCGCAGGGTTGCCTGGGTGAACAACTCTTGCCAGACCCAAAGGAGAAACAGGGTGACTACGAAATAGATGATAAGGAAGCGCCATTGTGGACCCTGTTTGTCTACTTTGGCCGGCTTCTTAATCGGCAGCGTTATGCGCGGCTCTTTTTTCATTGGATAGAACGTCACCTTGACGGCGTAACAGCGACATGTCCCTGCACCGCCCAGTGTAACGGAAGAAACCTAGCTGCTAGATTCCGGCCAGCAATGATGCTTTTGGAGGGGGTCTCCTTAGGTCGCGCATTCTGCAGACTGGATTTCGCCCCCTACCGATTATGGGTGTTTCTGCAGATAGAGATTTATCGCTTTTTCCCAGTCGGCTCCTCTCGCTCGGTCAGCGGCTCCGAATTGTTGCACCTGCTCATTCGCGGCAACGCTGAGGGCCGTCCGCTCATAGCTTACGGAGACCTTTGTGTTGCCAGAGTCTAAGGGAAACAAAGTAAGATTGATGGTCGTCACCATAACTTCAGCAATGAAGTAGGCGTACTGAATATGATGCGATTCAACGTCGAAAAGGGTATTAATCCAGACGGCGTGATGTGAACCGTGCTTTACCGTGAAAACTGTTCCTTGGATATCTGCGGCGGGACTTGGATAAACAATTTGGGGGTTCCAATCGGATCCGGCCCACGATCGTTCGCCATCCGGCCCGAATAGCGAAAATGCGACCCTGCACGGAGCGTGGACGGTAATTTCGAACTCGGTCCGAACATGCACCGGAGAAGTCGTCGGTCCGGAATCGCTATCGGCTGGAGATAGAACAGGCATAAAGACAATTGCTCCAACAATGACGAAAGCTGAAAGGGTAGGCTTGATCAGGAACGCTCCTTGAGTTTGTGGCTATCGTCTGCGGTAAGAGTCAAACCGTAGATAGCTTTGAGTTGTTCGATTTCTTTCAAGGTTTCGCGGGTGAAGGCGGATTTACCTTCAAAAGCGTGCAGAATGATTCCTTCCAACAGGTCTCCTACGGACATATCTTTCAACTCGGCGACGGCTTTGAGCACTTTAAGCAAGCGTTTTTCCAGGCGAACGCCGGTCTGAACACGTTCGATTTCGGCATGAGATTGGCGGTCAGCCGTGTTGGACATTGGTACATATGTACCAAGATATGATTCGTGGCGCAAATGCTTTTATTGACGCCGGTCGAGTTTGTCCGGAGATTTTGTCCCGAAGGGACAACAGGACTCAGCCCGGGGTTTCAACCCCGGGGTACCGACCCAAAAGGGCCCTGAAGGGGCGATGGAAAAATGCTCTGCCGCATCATCTAGCAAAACGGTCGCATCGACGCATATTTGGTGAGCCCTCTCTGTCTCCCCTTCAGGGCGAGTTCGTCTTGTTGGTAAACCCGGGGTTGAAACCCCGGGCTGAGACCTGTTGTCCCTCCGGCACAGAATCCGCCCACCAATCTCATACCACTACGGCATCGTCGGTTTCAAATCCGAGAAATCCAGCTTCGCTTCCTGGGTAATCGGATCTGGCGCTAACGGTTGTTGTTTAAAATCAAAACAGCTAAGCATTGTATTCGCGGAACGGTCGCGGTCGGTCAAAGGCTGCAGATTAAATCGCGTTTCAATGAGCTTTAAAGGCGAGGTGAAATCGAATTGAGTGTGATCGATAAATCCGGGCCGCGCGTAGGGCGAAATAACTAACCCGGGCACTCTGAACCCATAGCCATACTTATCGATCTTCGGGGGAGCAACGTGATCGTAAAAGCCCCCGTAATCGTCCCAAGTGATGATAATGGCAGTGTCCTTCCAAAACTCGCTATTCATCACGGCGTTGACCAGCTCCGTCACATGCCACATGCCTCGAGCAGAATCTTGAGGCGGATGCTCGCTATCCGGTCCGCTTGGCACGATCCAACAAACGCTCGGAAGCTGTCCACTCTTGATATCGGAAAAGAAATCGGCCAATGGCACGACGTTCTTCATCAGCTCCCCGTCAGGGGTGAAGTTCTTGAAACCGGGCAACGGGTTCCATAAGCTGTGCTGTCGAGGATTCGGTTTCTCGTCATAATATTTCCAGCTGATCCCGTTGCTCTGTAACAATTCGGCGGCGGTGGCGAAAGTATAGACTCCTTCTCTTCGGGCGATGTTTGGCCCTGGATTATTCACTAATCCACCGGATTGAGCGGCAATCGTGTAGAGATGATTGGGTTCACTGGGACCGGTCAGTGACGAGAAGAAACGGTCGCACAAGGTGTAGCGGCGGGCGTACTCCCAATAATTGGGGATTTCGTGAAAGTCGTAATAGGAGAGCGTGTTTAGAACCCAAGCTGGCGGACGACCGCTAGGAGGTGACTTCGGCTTTTTCGCAGTGAGTTGACCATTCCGGACGTTGTTATTGAAGATCGGCGCGCCTTTGCCAGGAACACCTGGAACCGGCTTTATCTCAGCAGGATTGATCTGCGGCAATTCTCCTTGCCAATAGTATTGCAATGCTTTTGGCCATTCTGCCCAGAGAAAGCCGTCCATTTTTCCTCCGTTATAGGCTACCTGCGCAGCTTGCCAGCTATGATTCAGGTCGTGGGGAATGGCGGTCTTGTTTAAGTGAAAAGGACCAAATGCAGGTTTTCCTCCTGGCCGAAAAGCCAATTTCAGGTTGGCCGGAATGCCGTCCGCTCCCGGATAGGTGCCAAAGTAGTGATCGAAAGTGATATTCTCCTGGATGATATAGATGATGTGATTGATCGGAATCTGTGCGGTATTCTGGGCCAAACCGCCCTCGATCGCCAGAAAGAGCCAGCCAATCGATGAAAGTGCCAGCCTTAAATTCATGGAGCGTTCACGGTTTACAGTTCGCGGTTCATAGTTCACGGTTCACAATTGTTGCTAGAAAGCGGTAGCATACCAGCTCGCGCGGCCCCGGCACGTATACTTGTGTCACTAATTGAGGCAGCAAAGACGTTAATTTTTCGATGGTCCCCCGGCTGGCTATGCTTGACTAACAACCCATCCCCGGATCATGCGCGATTTGCGAACCGCCAACTGTGAACCGTAACTGCGAACCGTGAACCGCGGAAGCGTCTGGCAAACAATCGTCTCGTGGCACGCTGACTCGGGCGACGGCGTTTACGATTGGTCCCAAGGAATCCGTGCGGCAGTAGGTATTTCGGTGCCGACCGGCATCGGCCTGATCACAGGCCACGTAAGCTGGGGCGTTCTCACCGCCTTGGCCGCTCTTTGGACTTTGATGTGCGACATGGGCGGCGCCTATCGGCAGAAGGCCGCTACCATCGCTGGTTCTGGGTTGGTGATTCTTTTGGCCTACGTGTACGGCGCATGGATCACTCAATCTGTACCCGGGTATATCGTCGGCGTTTTTGTTTGGGCCTTTGCGCTGACACTACTGGGAGTAGCAGGCAATGCTGCTGCCCAAGCGGGCCTGATCGGCACCACCATCGTCGTGGTCGCAGTCGTGCTGAACGCGCCAAACGAATTTTGGATCCGCTTACTCCTTTGCACCATCGGTGTTTTATGGGCAGCAATTCTAATCCTGGCGCTGTGGCCGGTGCGCGCTTTCTTGCCATTGTTTCAGGCCATCTCAAAGAGTAGCGACCGGCTAGGTGATGTGGTCGATTCGGTCTGGGTGGGAGCTCCGAAATCGGGATCCGGCGCCTCGAATTTGCAAGTAGCCCTGGCCTATGACGCGCTGTTGAGCAGCATTGAAGAGAGCCGGAGAATTTGGGGAGCCGTTCGAGCCAGACGTGCAGGGCCAAGTCTACGGAGCACTCAGTTGCTGGATCTGATCGAAAACTTGGATGCCGCGGGCAAAACGGTAATTGCGTTTAGAGGGATTCTTAATTTAACCGGTCGAGAAGAATGGTTTGATTCCCTACGGGAAGAACTCCGTGGCTTTACGGAAGCCTTGGCCCGGCTGTCACGAGAAGTAGGCGCAGCGGTCGCCCGACGCGGTGCAATCGTCGATGCCACAATCCTGGAAGCAGCGACCGGCAAGCTGTTACCTCGGCTCCAGGAATTGGATTCTTCTGCCAAATACGATTTTTCCCGGCATGAGCTGCGGAGGACCGCCGAATCGTTGGCCAAGGAATTCACCTGGCTAGCCGAAACATCAGGGCTGCTCAAGACAGGAGAAAATCGACCACGTGCGACGGCGCGCAAACCGGATCGTCCTCGAATCGAACGCTTCAAATCCCTGGTTGAGATTCGGAACAATCTGTCTTTTCAATCGAGCTCGTTTCGTCACGCGCTTCGGTTGGCCGCGGCGTCGGCCTTAGCTGCGCTAGCGGCCTCCGCATTTCATGTGACTCGGGGATACTGGATCCCAATGACGGTAGTAGTAGTGTTGAAACCGAATTTCGGCGGCACCTTGCAGCGGGCCATGCAAAGGATAACCGGGACCGTGGCCGGCGCGCTCTTGGCAGCTCTACTCTTATGGTGGGTTCAAGATTTTAGTTGGTTATTGCTGATCTTAGCGCTGCTCTCTTTTGCCACATTAACTCTGAGATGGGCTAACTACGTCGCGTTCTCAATGGCCCTGACACCGATGATTATGGTCATCCTCGATTTGGCTCACCCGGGCACGGTCACGGATAGTTTCCTGAGGATTGTTCACACGATCATCGGCGGCGGACTAGCCATTGTATGCGGCTATCTGCTTTTTCCGGTGTGGGAACGCAGCCAATTGCCTGCTCAGCTCGCGGATGCCTACCGGACCACCGCTTTGTTTCTTCGAGCTCTCTTTGCGCTCGGCCAAGAACCCCTTTCTGTTACGGAGATGCGCAAACGAAGTGGCTTGGCGGTTGCTAATGCCGTCAATGCCGGCCAACGTCTGTTGAGCGAACCGCCCCATCTGCGCGGTGATGTTGAGCCATTGCTGGCCAGTATTAACTTCTGCCGAGATATTTTTTATTCCCTCTCGGCAATGGCGCATTTGCCGAAGGAGAAACTTGAACAGATTCGGTCTGAGATCGTGCAGCCAATTGCTCGGGAACTAGCCGATGATTTGGATAGACTCGCAGTGAATCTGCAGAGCAGCCAACCACCGAAGCCGTTGCCAAAAGATTTCGGAGTGCTGAACGGTTGGGAGAATGAGGTGCAGCATGGCGCCCAGGGCGGCGCGCCGGACAAGGCTACGAACTCGTGGACTCTTTTTTACCTCAATGCGCTCATTGATCAGGTGAAGCTAGCGCATGATGCGGTAGCGCGGCTGGAGCAGAAGGAAGGCAGGTAGTGTGGGGCCATCGTTCTTGCGCGCCTTCAGCGCCAGACGCATTTCTTATCTGCATACCGAGTCCTCGCATCCCGCGGGCGCGGGACCCGGCTAAAAACTTCTCGGTCCTGAAATTCTCCGGGGTCAACGCTTCGTCCTCCGGAGTTTGGATCACCGTCCCAGCATTCCCCCTC